>CANHDQ010000020.1 GCA_947459405.1 Comamonadaceae bacterium | reverse complement strand
TTCAGCACTTGATTGCAACATGCAAGGCAACCACACCGCCAGTGAGGTTGTGATAGTCCACATGGCCGAAACCGCCTTGTTGCATCAGGGTCTTAAGCGACTCCTGATCAGGGTGCATCCGGATGGACTCGGCCAGGTAACGGTAGCTCGCGTCGTCGCCAGCCACCAGCTTGCCCATTCGGGGCAGAACCTCAAAACTGTACCAGTCGTAAACCTTCTCGAGCGGCTTGGCCACCTTGGAGAACTCGAGCACCAGCAGCTTGCCGCCCGGCTTGATGACGCGGTGCATTTGCGCCAGCGCGCGGTCCTTGTGGGTCATGTTGCGCAAACCAAACGCCACCGTGACCCGGTCGAAGTGCGCATCGGGGAACGGCAAGGCCTCGGCATCGCAGACGACGGTGGGCAGGGCCAGCCCGGCATCGATCAGGCGGTTGCGACCTTCCCCAAGCATGGCCGCATTGATGTCGGTGTGCACTACGGTGCCGGTGGGGCCCACTTTGGGCGCAAACGCCAGGGCCAGGTCACCCGTGCCGCCGGCAATGTCGAGCACCGACATGCCCGGTTTGACGTCGGCCACCATCACGGTGTAGGCCTTCCAGGCGCGGTGCAGGCCAGCCGACATCAGGTCGTTCATCAGGTCGTAGCGCGAGGCCACCGAGTCAAAGACGCCGCGCACGCGACGGGCCTTGTCGCGCTCGTCGACCGATTCAAATCCGAAGTGGGTGGTGCTCATGATCGGGTGGGGTATGGAGTCTAGGCAGCACGCGCGCGCCGCTCAGTGGCTCGAGCAGCTGGGGCCGCCGGCGCCGCGCATGGGCGCGTCGCGGTCGAGCCCGGCCTGCTCAAGGCGCTGCAGGTACTGCGCCCAAAGCCGGTCCTGGTCGCGGCCGAGCGTGTAGAGATAGCTCCAGGAGAACAAGCCGCTGTCGTGGCCATCTGAAAAGCGGGGCTTGACCGCATAGTGCCCCACCGGCTCGATCTGTTCGATGTCCACGTCGCGCTTGCCGGTCTGCAGCACCTCCTGCCCGGGCCCATGGCCCTGCACCTCGGCCGAGGGCGAGCAGACCCGCATCAACTCGTAGGCAATGCGAAAACGCTGGCCGTCAGCAAAGGCGATTTCAAGCTGGCGCGAGCGCGCGTGCAAGATCAGCTCGGTGGGCGTTTGAAGTCCTGACATGGGTCAGCTCGGCAGCCAAGCCCCGCACCGGCCGATGGCCAAGGCCCTCACACCAGCACCCGCTCGATGCCGCCGCGGTTGGCCGCTTCGACGTAGGCCGGCATCCAATCGGCGCCCAGGATGCGCTGGGCCATCTCGACCACGATGTAATCGGCTTCAAGCAGGCCGTTGTCCAGGTCGTTGCCGTAGCGCGACAGACCTTGCAGGCAGCTCGGGCAGCTGGTCAGGATCTTGACCGGCCCTTGCGGCTGCACCGCACCCGTGGCGCGCAGCGCCCGCTCGTCCTTGCGCAACTCCTGCTCCTTGCGAAAGCGCACCTGCGTCGAGATGTCCGGACGGGTCACGCCCAGCGTGCCCGACTCGCCACAGCAACGCTCGCTCTTGAGCACATTGGGCCCGACCAGGGCCTTGACGGTCTTCATCGGCTCTTGCTGCTTCATCGGGCTGTGGCACGGGTCGTGATAGAGATAGCCCTGGCCTGCGGGCAAGGTGATGCTTTTTTCCAGCAGGAACTCGTGGATGTCGATGATGCGGCAGCCCGGAAAGATCTTGTCGAACTCGTAGCCTTGCAACTGGTCAAAGCAGGTGCCGCAACTGACCACCACCGTCTTGATGTCCAGGTAATTGAGCGTGTTGGCCACCCGGTGAAAGAGGACGCGGTTGTCGGTGATGATCTTCTCGGCCTTGTCGAACTGGCCGCTGCCTTTTTGCGGGTAGCCGCAGCACAGGTAGCCCGGCGGCAGCACGGTTTGCACGCCGGCATGCCAGAGCATGGCCTGGGTGGCCAGGCCCACCTGCGAAAACAGCCGCTCGGAGCCGCAACCGGGAAAGTAAAACACCGCTTCGCTCTCGCTGCTGGTGGTCTGCGGGTTGCGGATGATGGGCACGTAATCGCGGTCTTCGATGTCGAGCAGGGCGCGCGCCGTCTTCTTGGGCAGTCCCCCGGGCATCTTTTTGTTGATGAAGTGGATCACCTGCTGCTTGATCGGCGCCGGCCCCACGCTGGCCGGGGGCTGGGCCGTCTGCTTGCGCGCCAGGCCGCCCAACAAATCGTTGGCCAGGCGCTGGGCCTTGAAGCCAACATCGACCATCGCGCCGCGCATGAGCTTGATCGTCTCGGGCTGGGTCGCGTTGAGAAAGAACATGGCCGCCGCATTGCCCGGCCGGAACGATTTTTGGCCCATCTTGCGCAGCAAATTGCGCATGTTCATCGACACCTCGCCAAAGTCGATGTTGACCGGGCACGGCGAGAGGCACTTGTGGCAGACGGTGCAGTGGTCGGCCACGTCCTCGAACTCCTGCCAGTGCTTGATCGAGATGCCGCGCCGGGTCTGCTCCTCGTACAAAAAGGCTTCGACGAGCAGCGAGGTGGCCAAAATCTTGTTGCGCGGCGAATAGAGCAAATTGGCGCGCGGCACATGGGTGGCGCACACCGGCTTGCACTTGCCACAGCGCAGGCAGTCCTTGACCGAGTCGGCAATCGCACCGATGTCGGACTGCTGCATGATGAGCGACTCATGACCCATCAGGCCAAAGCTGGGGGTGTACGCATTGGTCAGGTCGGCCGGCAAGGCTGCATCGCGCAGCAGCTTGCCCTTGTTGAAGCGACCCTCGGGATCAACGCGGCGCTTGTAATCGGCAAAGGGCTGGAGCTCGGCATCGGTGAGGAAGTCGAGCTTGGTGATGCCGATGCCGTGCTCGCCCGAAATCACGCCATCGAGCGAACGCGCAAGCGCCATGATGCGCGCCACCGCCTCGTGCGCGGTTTGCAGCATGTCGTAGTCGTCGCTGTTGACCGGCAAATTGGTGTGCACATTGCCGTCGCCGGCATGCATGTGCAGCGCTGCCCAGACGCGGCCCTTGAGAACCCGCTGGTGAATGGCCAGACACTCCTGCATGATGGGCTGGAGCACCGCACCTGAAAAGATCGCCTGCAGCGGCGCACGCAGCTGGCTCTTCCAGCTCGCCCGCAGGCTGTGGTCTTGCAAGCGCGGGAAAAGCGTGGCCACGCCGGCCAGCCAGCCCTGCCACTGCTCGCGCACCTGCCCGACCAGGGCCAGGGCCTGCGCCACCCGGTCATCGAGCAGCTCGGCCGAGGGCAGCTCGCCGGCATCGTCTGACTTGCCCAGCGGCAAATTGCCGCGGCTCAGGAAGGCCTCAAGCTCCTTGCACAGGCGGATCTTGTTGGCCAGCGACAGCTCGATGTTGATGCGCTCAATGCCATCGGTGTACTCGGCCATGCGCGGCAGCGGAATGACCACGTCTTCGTTGATCTTGAAGGCGTTGGTGTGGCGCGAGATGGCGGCCGTGCGCTTGCGGTCGAGCCAGAACTTCTTGCGCGCCTCGGCGCTGACAGCCACAAAGCCTTCGCCGCTGCGCGAGTTGGCAATGCGCACCACCTCGGAGGTGGCGCGCGCCACCGCGTCGGCGTCGTCACCGGCGATGTCGCCGATCAGCACCATCTTGGGCAACCCGCCACGCTTGGACTTGGTGGTGTAGCCTACCGCCTTGAGGTAACGATCGTCGAGATGCTCCAGACCTGCCAGCAGCACGGCAGGGGCGCCGCCAGGTTGCCCGCTGCCTTTTTGCAGCGAGAACATGTAGTCCTTGATCTCCACGATGCTGGGCACCGCATCGCGTGCATGGCCAAAGAACTCCAGGCAGACCGTGCGGGTGTGCTCGGGCATGCGGTGCAGCACCCAGCGGGCGCTCGTGATCAGGCCGTCGCAGCCTTCCTTCTGTATCCCCGGCAGGCCCGAGAGAAACTTGTCGGTCACGTCCTTGCCCAGGCCCTCCTTGCGGAAACTGCGCCCCGGTATGTCGAGCCGCTCGACCCGTATCGGCGTCTTGCCATCGGCTTCGTAGTGCCGCAATTCGAAACGGGCCACCTCGATGTCATGGATCTTGCCCATGTTGTGGTCCAGGCGCACCACTTCCAGCCAAGTGGCCTGCGGCGTGACCATGCGCCAAGACGCCAGATTGTCCAGCGCCGTGCCCCACAGCACGGCCTTTTTGCCGCCGGCATTCATGGCGATGTTGCCGCCGATGCACGAGGCCTCGGCCGAGGTGGGATCGACGGCAAACACCAGCCCGGCGCGATCGGCCGCATCGGCCACGCGCTGCGTGACCACGCCAGCCTCGGTCCAGATGGTGGGCACCGGCTCTTGCAGGCCCGGCAGCAGCAGGGGCTCGACCTCGCCGAGCGTCTCGAGCTTTTCAGTGTTGATCACGGCCGTCTTCCAGCTCAAGGGGATCGCCCCGCCGGTATAGCCTGTGCCGCCCCCGCGCGGCACGATGGTCAGGCCCAGCTCGATGCAGGCCTTGACCAGGCCAGCCATCTCGGCCTCGGTGTCGGGGGTGAGCACCACAAAGGGGTACTCGACGCGCCAGTCGGTCGCATCGGTCACGTGCGAGACGCGCGAGAGGCCGTCAAACTTGATGTTGTCGCGGGCCGTGAACTTGCGCAGCTTGCGCTCGGCCTGCAGGCGCAGTTGCGCCACCTGCTCAAACCCAAGGGCAAAACGCTGCACCGCAGCACCTGCCAGCTCGAGCAACTGGCCTACGATGCGGTCCCGCTCGGCATCGAGGTCGGGGGTGCGGCGCTTTTGCACCTCGCCGAGGCGATGCTCCAGCGCCTCGACCAGCAGGCGCCGGCGGCCTGGGTTGTCGAGCAGGTCGTCTTGCAGGTAGGGGTTGCGCTGCACCACCCAGATGTCGCCCAACACCTCGTAGAGCATCCGGGCCGAGCGGCCGGTGCGCCGCTCCGATCGCAACTGGTTGAGCAGATTCCAGGCCGATGGCCCAAGCACCCGAATGACCACCTCGCGGTCCGAAAACGAGGTGTAGTTGTAGGGAATCTCGCGGATGCGGGAGCGCTCGCCGCCCTCGGCCAAGTCAGCGGGCTCGGCCATCGCGTCGAGTAGTTGGGGCAAAGCAGGGGCGTTCATGTGCGGCAAGCCGCAAGGGCCAGGCCAGTCGCATGATTGGCTGACCGGACGGCACGGGGGCGAGCTGTGATGTTACCGCAGCACCCGGCCACGCTGCCGCCGCGGCGCCAGAGACCCGCCATGCTGCGGGGCATGGCCTTCAGCGACGCCAAAGGCCCAGCAGCACCGCCTGGGTCAGCGCCGAGGCCACCACCAAGGCCGCATAAACCAGCACCTTGCCGGGCGAGGCAAAAAACAGGCTGGCCAGCACCACCAGCGTGTTGACCAACAAGCCCCACAAAAAACGCCGCCGCCAGCCCATGCGAAGCTGCCCCGCGCGCGGTCCGGCCAGCACCGGGGCAAGCAACGCCATGAGCCACGCCAGCGCCGCCGCCGGCGCAAACAGGTTGAGCGCGTGAACCACCAGAAGATAGGCCGTCATGCTGTCAAAGGCCGCCAAACGGCTGTCGGATCGGGCTGAGAGGAATAAAGGATCGCAAGGAACCGAACTGTAGGGCCGAAATGCCAAGCTGCAAGCCGGAGGCGGGACGCGGCCGCACCAAAAGACCAGGGTAAACCCGGATTCAATAACTCGGATGTCAATTTAAATTGACACCTTGGGCCGGCAAATTTGCCTAAAGTCGCGCCAAATTTATAATCACGCCATGCCAGTTTGGGCCCTCGGGCTGAACCATCACACGGCACCGCTAGACCTGCGCGGCAGGTTTGCCTTCGCCATCGACCAAGTCGCGCCCACGCTGCAAGGCTTGCGCGCGGCCCTGAGCCGCCAGCCCGAGGCGACTTTGCTGTCGACCTGCAACCGCACCGAAATTTACTGCGCTGGCGAACGCGCCGAGATCGACAGCACACTGCAATGGCTGGCCACCAGCGGCGGCGTGGACAGCCAGGCGCTGCGTGAACACACCTACGCGCTGCACGATGCCGAGGCTGCACGCCACGCCTTCCGGGTCGCCAGCGGCCTCGATTCCATGGTGCTGGGCGAGCCGCAAATTCTGGGGCAGATGAAAGACGCCGTGCGCGCAGCCGATGAGGCCGGCGCCATGGGCACCACGCTGCACCAGCTGTTCCAGCGCTCCTTCGCGGTGGCCAAGGAAGTGCGCACCAGCACCGAAGTGGGCTCGCACAGCATCAGCATGGCGGCCGCAGCAGTGCGGTTGGCCTCACAAATCTTCGAGGACCTGGGCCGAATTCGGGTGCTGTTTGTTGGCGCCGGTGAAATGATCGACCTGGCCGTCACCCACTTTGCGGCCAAGAACCCCAAGACCATGGTGATCGCCAACCGCACGCTCGAGCGCGGCGAGAAATTGGCCGGGCGTTTTGGCGCGGAGGTCATGCCGCTGGCCGATCTGCCGGGGCGGCTGGGCGAATTTGACGCCGTCATAAGCTGCACCGCGAGCACTCTGCCCATCATCGGCCTGGGTGCGGTCGAGCGGGCGATCAAGCAACGCCGGCGCAAGCCCATGTTCATGGTCGATCTGGCGGTGCCGCGCGACATCGAGCCAGAGGTCAAGCAACTGCAGGACGTGTACCTGTATACCGTCGACGACCTGGCCCGTGTGGTGCAAACCGGCAAGGACAACCGGCAGGCGGCTGTTGCGCAGGCCGAGGTCATCATCGATGCTGGCGTGCAGAACTTCGTGCACTGGATGCGCCAGCGCTCGACCGTGCCCCTGATCCAGCAGCTCAATGCCCAGGCCGACGAATGGCGCACCGCTGAACTGGCCAGAGCGCGCAAGCTGCTGGCCAAGGGCGAATCGGTCGACGCCGTGATGGAGGCGCTTTCGCGCGGCCTGACCCAGAAAATGCTGCACGGCGCAATGGCCGAGCTGCATGGCAGCCAAGCCGAAGAGCTCGAGCACACGGCGCAAACCGTCAGCCGCCTGTTCCTGCGCGGTCAGGGCCCGCGCGACCCCAACGGCCTTTAGCACCGGCAGCCCCGCTCGGGCCAGCGCAGCGTCCAGCCAAGCGCTGCGCCGCCAGCCTGGGCCAACCCAAACGCGATGAAAGAATTTCTCCGCCAGACCCTGGAGCGCCAATTGGCCCGTCTGCAAGAGCTCGACGCCCTGCTGTCGGCCGCCGACGTGGTCAACGACCTGGAGCGCTTTCGCAAGCTCACGCGCGAGCATGCGCAGTCGTCGGCCCTGGCCGAGACCTACCGGCGCCTGACCCAGCGCCAGGCCGACCGACAACAGGCGCACGAGATGCTGGCCGACGCGCAGCTCGGTGAGCTGGCGCGCGAGGAAATCGCGGCGGCCGAGCAGGATATCGCCGAGCTGGAAAGGCAGCTGCAGCTGATGCTCATCGCCAAGGACCCGGACGATGCCCGGCC
Source organism: Comamonadaceae bacterium (assembly GCA_947459405.1). GTDB lineage: Bacteria > Pseudomonadota > Gammaproteobacteria > Burkholderiales > Burkholderiaceae_C > Polaromonas. The sequence goes on along the minus strand of CANHDQ010000020.1, from coordinate 16,414 downwards.
GGCCTTGCTCGAGATCCGTGCCGGCACAGGCGGCGACGAGTCGGCCCTGTTTGCCGGTGACCTGCTGCGCATGTACACCCGCTACGCGCAGCGCTGCGGCTGGCAGTGCGAGCTCATCAGCACCTCACCGGCCGAACTCGGCGGCTACAAGGAGGCGGTGCTCAGAATTGAAGGGCCTTGCGATGCACAGGGCGTGGGCGTCTACGGCAAGCTGCGTCTGGAGTCCGGCGGCCACCGGGTGCAACGCGTGCCCGCCACCGAGGCGCAAGGGCGCATCCACACGAGCGCATGCACAGTGGCCGTGCTGCCCGAGCCCGACGAGGCCCAGGCGGTCAAGCTCAACGCGGCCGAGCTGCGCATCGACACCTATCGCGCCTCGGGCGCAGGCGGCCAGCATGTGAACAAAACCGATTCGGCGGTGCGCATCACCCACCTGCCCACTGGCATCGTGGCCGAATGCCAGGACGACCGCAGCCAGCACCGAAACAAGGCGCGGGCGCTGCAGGTGCTGCTGGCGCGCATTCAGGACAAGCAGCGCAGCGAGCAGGCGGCCAAGGACGCGGCCTTGCGCAAGGGGCTGGTGGGCAGCGGCGATCGCAGCGACCGGATTCGCACCTACAACTTTCCGCAAGGCCGCCTGAGCGACCACCGCATCAACCTGACCGTCTACAAGCTCGACCAGGTCATGGAGGGCGACCTGGGCGATGTGATCGATGCGCTGCAGGTGGCCCGCGGGGCCGAACTGCTCGCTGAACTCGAAAACGCCGCACCATGACCTTGGCGCAGGCGCTGCAATGGGCCGAGCAGGCCGGGCTGCCGGCGCTGGACGCGCGCCTGCTGCTGCTGCACCTGCTCGGGCGACCCCACGAGCGGGCCTGGCTTTATGCCCACGATGACCAGCCCTTGCCCGAGGACCGCGCCACGCTGTTTCGGGCCTGGTGCGAGCGCCGCCTTGGCGGCGAGCCGCTGGCCTACCTGACGGGAGAAAAAGAGTTTTTCGGCTTGCCGCTGCGGGTCGACCCCCGGGTGCTCATTCCCCGTCCGGACACCGAAACGCTGGTCCAATGGGCGCTCGATTTAGACCTGCCGAGCGCTGCGCGCGTGATCGACCTGGGCACCGGCAGCGGCGCGATCGCGCTGGCCCTCAAGCACCAGCGGCCGAGCTGGCAGGTCAGTGCGCTCGATGCCAGCGCCGACGCCTTGCAGGTGGCCCGGGCCAATGGGCAGGCGCTGGGGCTGGCGGTTCAGTGGCACCAAGGCCATTGGCTGGCGCAAATGCCAGGGCCTTTTGACCTGATCGTCGGCAATCCACCCTATATCGCCCTGGGCGATGCACATCTGGCTGCACTGACGCACGAACCACAGTCGGCTCTGACGGCTGGCGTGCAAGGCCTCGACGACCTGCGCACCATCTGCGCGCAGGCCCCGAGCCGGCTGGCTGGCGGCGGCTGGCTGGTGCTCGAGCACGGCCACGACCAGGCGCAGGCCGTGCGCGATCTCTTGCAGCAAGCCGGTCTTGCGCAGGTGCAAAGCCGCCGCGACCTGGCCGGTATTGAGCGCTGCAGCGCCGGACAACAGCCCTGAGCTCGCCCCAGCGCGACAGGGGGCATCAGGCAGGACCGATAATCTGGCCAAAATTTGTTTGGAGGGCAGACCATGAACGACATTGAGCAGCGCATCGACCAAATCGTCCAATCCAGCGACGTCGTCTTATTCATGAAAGGCACGGCGCAGTTCCCGATGTGCGGCTTTTCGGGTCGCGCCATTCAGATTCTCAAGGCCTGCGGCGTGAGCCGGCCAGCAACTTTCAATGTGCTGGAGGACGAGGCAGTGCGCCAAGGCATCAAGCAGTACAGCAACTGGCCCACCATTCCGCAGCTCTACATCAAAGGCGAGTTCGTCGGCGGCTCGGACATCATGATGGAGATGTACGAAAGCGGCGAGTTGCAGCAACTGCTCGGCGGCGCATCGAACTGATCGAATCGGCGTCCCCGGGACGCGCTTGAGAATATCAGCCAGCCCAGGGCGGCAAACAGATTCAAACGTCGGGCGGGCCAGGTTACCGCCGGCGCCCTGGGTTTACTGCAGCCTCGGGTCGCCCGGGTTCGCGTCGGCGGCAGCGAAATCGTCGCCAGCCCCATCGTCTGCAGACGGCCGAGCCGGCACACGAAACTGTTCGCTGGCCCACGCCCCTAGATCGACCTGCTTGCAGCGAACCGAGCAAAAAGGCCGGGCGGGGTTATCGGGTCCGTACAGGCTCGAGCCACCGCAGGCCGGACAGGCCACGGTGCGCGTGGGGCGGGCGGGGGGCGAACTCATGCGGGCAAACTCCATCACGCCGTGCCGCTGCGTCCGCCACCGGACTCAGGCACACAACGTGACTTCCAATTGTGCATCTTCGCTCGACGATTGCACCCGCTGACCGTCAACCATCGCCATTAGCCGGACCGAAACCACCAGTCGATTGCCGCTGATCTCGGGAAACAGACCCAGCTGGGGGTCGATGCGAAGCCGAAGCAAGCCAAAGCTGCGCCCTTGCGGCAGATTTTGCTGGAAGTGCCCGCCCGTGCACATCACCTTCTGGGGCACGCCCGCATCACGGAGCAGCTTGAGCAGCAAGCCCACCGACTCGGCCAGCGGCAAAAACCCGTCCACCCAGCGCTTGAGGTCGGCCCGGCGCTCAACGGCCTCCAGGTGACGCCAGGCGTGATAGACCGGCAAATCGAACTCGCAGGTACCGCCGGGAATGCTCGCACGGCTGCGCAAGCTCATGAGCCAGTCGATCTCGGTCAGGGCATGACCGGGCTTGCCCGGTTGCTCCTTCAGGGCGGAAAAGCAGGCATCGAGCTGGCCAATCACCTGGTCGAGCGCTTCTTCTGAAATCGCAGGATTGCCCCGATAAGCCGCAAGCGCGTGCTTTTGCTTTTCCAGGTCCTTGAGCACATCGGTCTTGAGCTCAGCGCGCGCACCCACATCGATGATCTCGAACAAGGTGGTGATGGCAAAGTGATGGTCGGTGGGACTGCTGCGCCCCATCAGCTCGCCCAGCCGAAAGAACAGGTGCTCAAGGCGCAGGTAGGTCCGGATGCGCTCGTTGAAGGGGTACTCGTACAGGATCACGGCACAGGGCGTTGGCGGCTCAGGGGCTGGGTGCGGCATCATAGCCCGAAGTGTTGACCAACCTCCTGAACCTGCTGCTGCAAGTGCGCCAGGCTCAAATCGACATTGAACAGGCAGACATCGGCTGCGCACAGTCGCTGCGCGCGGCTGGCCTGCTGCGCGATCACCTTCTCGACCGCCTCGCGCGACCAGCCGCTGCGCGCCATCACGCGCTCAATCTGCAGGGGTACCGTGCAGTCGACCACCAAAACCGCATCGACCTGCGAGCGCCAGCGGCCCGACTCGACCAGCAGTGGCACATCGAAAACGACGCAGCGCGTGCCCGCCGCCCAGGCCTGTGCGGCCTGCCGCTCGGTCTCCCGCGCGACGAGCGGGTGCACGATTTCTTGCAGCCGAAGCCGTGCCGATGCGTCGCCAAACACCCGCTCGCGCATCGCATCGCGGTCCATGGCGCCGTCTGGGCGCACGAATGACGGGCCAAACACTTGCCCGATCGCCGGCATGGCAGCGCCGCCAGCCAGCGTGAGCGAGCGCGCAATCGCATCGGCGTCGACCACCGCTGCGCCGCAACGCGCGAGCATGGCCGCCACCGTGCTTTTGCCGCTGCCGATGCCGCCGGTCAGCCCGATGCGCCAGCGCCTTGTCGCCTTGTGATCCATCGCCGCCTCCTTCATTCAAGGCCAAAGGCCGTCAAGCGGCGCAAGCCACATCAGGGCCGCACCGGCCATGGCCAGGTAGGGCCCAAAAGCCAGCGGCTGACCGGCGCCAAGCCGGCCGCTCCAGCGCAGCCCCAAGCCGATGGCAGCGCCGCCAAGCGAAGCCAGCAGCAGCAGCGGCAGCAAAGCCTGCCACCCCAGCCAGGCGCCCAAGGCCGCGAGCAGCTTGAAATCGCCCTGCCCGATGCCCTGCTTGCCTGTGGCCAGCCCAAAGCCCTGCTGGAGCAGCCACAGCACGCCATAACCGGCCACGGCGCCCCACAACGCGTCGGTCACCGCGGTCTGGCTCCATCCGGCGGCCGCACTGATCAAGCCGCCCCACAACAAAGGCAAGGTCAGTGCATCGGGCAAAAGCTGCGTGTCCGCATCGATGCACGCCAGCGCCAGCAAAGTCGCGGCAAACGCTGCCCACACCAGGGCCGAAGCACCCAGCCCCCAGTGCCAGGCGCAGGCCGCAAAAAGCGCTGCGGTCAACAACTCGACAACCGGGTAACGCCAGCCGATCGGGCTGCGGCAGGAACGGCAGCGCCCGCGCAGCAGCAGGTAACTGAGCAGCGGGATGTTGTCGCGCCAGGCCAGCGCATGACCGCAGGCCGGGCAGTGGGACCCAGGCCTGGCCAGGTTGTACGGCGCCGCATTCGCTGCGCCCCCCGCCACGCCCCCCGGCGAGGGGCCAGACTCTTGCTCGGCCAGCCAAAGGGCCACATCTTGCGACCATTGCTGCTCGAGCATGCGCGGCAGACGGTGGATCACCACGTTGACAAAACTGCCGATGATCAGACCGACCACGGCAGCAGCGGCCAGCAGCAAGGCCTGATCCATCAGACGATCTGCCCCATCTGAAAGATCGGCAGGTACAGCGCCAGCACAACGCCCCCGATGAGCAGACCGAGCAACACCACCGTCGCCGGCTCGAGCAGCCCCGACCCATAAGCGATCCGCTCGTCAAGCTGGGCCTCCTCGAAATCGGCGGCCCGCTGCAGCAACGGGTCAAGCGTGCCCGACTCCTCGCCAATGGCCGCCATTTGCTGCAGCAAAGGACTAAACAACGCCTCGCGGGACATCGCCAGGCGCAAGCTGCTGCCGCGCACAACCTGCTCACGCACGCGCAGGGTGGCCCGGGCATAGGCCGGGTGGGCGCAAGCGCCGCGCACCCAATGCAGCGCCTCGGTCAAGGGCAGGCCGGCGGCCAGCAAAGTGGCCAGCGTGCGCGCCCAACGTGCCACCTCCGCCTGGCGCAGCAGCGGGCCCCACAGCGGCAGACCCAGCAAAGCATCATCGAGCCGGCGCACCCAGCGTGGACGCCAGCCCCGCTGCCAAACAGCGGCACCCGCCAGGACCAGCACCAGAACGGCAGGCCCCCATTGAATGGACCAGCGGCTCAGAGCGATCAGCTGTTGCGTGGCCCAGGGCAGGTCAGCGCCAAAAGAGGCAAAGACGTTCTCGAAGGTGGGCACCACCACCACCATGATGACTGCCAGCACAGCCAACGCCACCGCCAGCACCACGGCAGGGTAGAACAAGGCAGTGCGCACGCGGCGGGCCAGCGCCGCACTCTTGTCCAGGTGCACCGCCAGCCGCTCGAGCAAGACGTCGAGCCGGCCCGAGGCCTCGCCAGCCTCGATCAGGGCAATGTAGAGCGTGCTAAAGACGGGGCCCTGATTGCGCAGGGCTGCAGCCAGCGTCATGCCGTTTTCAAGGTCGGCGTGCAGCCGCTCGAGCAGATCAATCACCCCGGTGTGCGTCTGGCTGCGGGCCAACAGCTGCAGCGCCTGCAACAAGGGCAGCCCCGCCCGCAGCAAAGCGGCCAGTTGTCGGGTCAGCTGGGCCACATCGCTGGGGCGCACCGGCCTGATGCGCGCGGCCTTGACCTCACGCAACTGCAGGCCACGCAGACCCCGGCGCCTGAGCAAGGCCCTGAGTTCGTTCTCGCCCCAGGCACGGCTGCGTCCGCGCTGCAGTTGGCCCTGCGCATCGCGGGCCTGCCAGTCAAACGATCGCTCCAGGCGGCGCGAGCGCCGCTCAAGCGCGCCGGCGCTCATACGCTCCTTCCGGAGCGCTGCTGTGCGGGCCAGCTGGCGCTGCTTGGCTTAGGCATGGGTGTGGGCCAATACTTCTTCGATCGAGGTCTGACCCAGTTTAACTTTGCCCCAGGCGGCCTGACGCAAGCTCATCACCCCTTCTTGCGCAGCCTGCCGTGCCAGCTCGGCCACACCCGCATCCCTGAGCACGAGCTCGGCCATGGCGGCACTGACGGGCATGACCTGAAAGACACCGATACGGCCCAGGTAACCACCCAGGCAGCGCTCACAGCCCACCGGCTCGTAAATCGGCTCGCCGCCCGCCCAATCGGCCGGCGGGCAGCCGGCCTCGCGCATCATCTGCAGCGGCGGCGAAATCTCGCGTCGGCAATGCGGGCACAGGCGCCGAAGCAGCCGCTGGGCGGTGATGAGCACCACACTGGCGGCCACGTTGTGCGCCGCCACACCAATCTGACGCAGGCGCAGCAGCGTGCTCGGTGCATCGTTGGTGTGCAGCGTGGAAAACACCAGATGGCCGGTCTGCGCAGCCTTGAGCGCCATATCGGCCGTCTCGAGGTCGCGCACCTCGCCGATCATGATCACATCCGGGTCCTGGCGCAAAAAGGAACGCAGGGCCACCGCAAACGTCAGGCCGGCCTTTTCGTGGATGCTCACCTGGTTGATACCGGCCAAGTTGATTTCACAAGGGTCCTCGGCGGTGCAGATGTTGACCCCGGTCCGGTTGAGCCGCTGCAGGCAGCTGTACATCGACAAGGTCTTGCCCGCACCCGTGGGCCCGGTGACCAAGATCATCCCGTGGGATCGCGCCAGCGCCTGCAGCACAGCCGCCTTCTGCTCGGCCGCATAGCCCAGTGCGTCGAGGTCCAGCTGCGCCGGGGCGGCATCGATCAGGCGCACGACCAGCTTCTCGCCATGCACCGTGGGCAAGGTGCTGACGCGAAAATCCGCCCACTGGCCGGCCGCCAGCTGATGGCGCAGGCGGCCATCTTGCGGCAGACGCTTCTCCGCGATATCCAGACGGGCCAGCACCTTGATGCGCGACGCCACGCGCTCGCGCACCGCCAGCGGCGGGCGCAGCCACTCCTGCAGCTGTCCGTCGACACGGATGCGAATGCGGTAGATGCCCTCATAGGGCTCGAAGTGCAAATCCGAAGCACGCAGCGCGTGCGCCCAAACCAACAGGCGATCGAGCAGACGCACCACCGCACCATCGTCGGCCAATCCGGCCTTGAGCAAAGCCTGCAGGTCGGCCTGGGCCGTCAACAGCGAAGAGGCATCCGTGACCCGCATCGCCGCATGATGCGAGGCGGTGCGGGTTCAAGGCCTAGGTGTTACACCTAGCAAGGCAGGCGCGAGGCATTTTTTGACATTTCGCGACGACCGGGTCGGGTCTCGATGACGATAGCAGTCCCGACAACCGGGATTCGGCCCGGCTTGACGGCCAGCCGGACTTACTCGAGCTTGATGTTGGCCCTCTTGATCAGCTCGCCAAAGCGCTCGAATTCCTTGCGGTTGTATTGGGCAAACTGATCGGGCGTGAGGTTGCCCGGCTCGCCGCCCAGGCCCTTGAGCCTGGCCTGAATGTCGGGCATTTTCAAGATACGCGCCAGCTCGGCCTGCAGTCGGGCGACGACGTCGGGCGGTGTGCCGGTGGTGACGAACAGGCCGTACCAAGTGCTCATCTCGAAACCGCTGACACCGGCTTCAGCCAGCGTCGGCACCTGCGGCAGCTCGGGGCTGCGGTTCGGCGTGGTCAGAGCCAGAGGCTTGAACTTGCCGGCCTTGATCTGCCCCATGGCCGACGAGGTGGTGTCAAACATGATTTGCACGCTGCCGCCGATGATGTCCAGATGGGCCTGGCTGCTGCCGCGATACGGCACATGCACGCTCCTGACACCGGCGGCCAGGTTGAAGCCCTCGCCAGCAATGTGCTGGGTGCTGCCCACACCTGAAGAGGCGTACTTGAACTCGCCCGGCTTGGCCTTCATGAGCGCAACGAGCTCGGCCACGTTGTTGGCCGGCACCTGGGCACCGACCACCAGCACATTGGGCACGGTCACGATGAGCCCGACTGGAGTGAGGTCCTTGATCGGGTCGAACGCCAGCTTGATCAGATGCGGCGCGATGGCCTGACCGGTGTTGGTGGCCACCAGCATCGTGTGACCGTCCGGGGCCGCCTTGGCCGTCAGGTCGGCGGCGATGGTGTTGGACGCACCCGGGCGGTTTTCAACGACAAAACTGCCCTTGAACGACTCGGCAAACTTCTCCGCCAGCATGCGCGCAATGATGTCGGTGCCGCCACCAGCGTTGGCGCCGACCATCAGGCGCACCGGCTTGGTGGGGTAGGTCTGAGCGGTGGCGGCCATGGGCACGGCCAAGGCAATCGACAACACGCAGGGCAACAGTCGCTTGAGTTTCATGATGAGGTCTCCTGTGGATGATGCGAAGCACGGTGACTGACGGCCATGCGGGCGGCGAGCTCGAAGGCATTGCGCATGGCCTGCGGATTGGCTCGGCCGCGGCCGACGATGTCGTAGGCGGTGCCATGGGCGGGCGTGGTGATCGGGCATGGCAGGCCGCCATGGACCGTGACGCCCTGCTCAAAGCCCATGAGCTTCATCGCGATCTGGCCCTGGTCGTGGTACATCGTGACCACACCATCGAAGCCGCCTTCGGCCCGAATGGCGCGCACAAAGGCGGTATCGGCCGGAAAAGGGCCTTCGGCTGCGAAACCGGCCTTGGCGGCCTGGGCCACGCCAGGCGCAATGATGCGCCCCTCCTCGTCGCCGTAGTTGCCGTTGTCGCCGTTGTGCGGATTGAGCCCGCACACGCCGATGCGCGGCCGGCTCACGCCCGAGGCGCTGAGCGCCTGCGAAATCATGCGGATCGAATCGGCCACCTTGTCCGGGCTGAGCAGGTCCGACACCTCGCGCAGCGGTACATGCGAGGTGACGCGCGAGGTCCACAGGTTCTTGAGCACGTTGAGCTCGCCACACTGGCCCTGATAGCCCATGTGCTCAGCAAACCATCGCAACTCATCTTCTTGCGTCATGCCGCCCTGGCGCAGCGCCGACTTGTTCAGCGGCGCGAAGCAAAACGCATCGGCCCGGCCGGATGTGACCAGGTCGATGCCCGCGCCCAGGGCTTCGACCATGAAGCGGCCGTTGTCGGCGCCAGCCGTCGCCGGGGTGAAAGCGGGCGCCCTGCGCCCGGACCAGTCGTGCCAGCGAACCGACCCAGGCACCTTCAGGGCGCCCTCCTGGGCAATCAGGACCACCTGCGCATGCGCTTGCCAATCGGGCGCGGCCAACAATTTTTCGACCAGCTCCGGTCCGATACCGGCAGGATCGCCGGTGAACAAGGCCACGGTGGGCAAAGACATGGGGCGCCTTTCGAACAACTCAATCAAGAGGGACACACAGCTTTAACCAGCTCTCAAACTGCAAGCGTTATGCGTAATTATGGATAATCATAGAAAGAGCTGCGCGAGAATCAATCCCTGGTTTTCCCGATGCCCGGCTGCCAAGCCGGGGCCGCCCACGCCTGTGCCCATGAACGCACCCGACCCCACCGATCCGACCGACCCCACGGCCCCCATCGCCCGCACCGCTTTGCACGAAGAGGTCACGCAGCGCCTGCGCGACATGATCGTGGAGTTGCGCCTCAAGCCCGGTGAGCGCATTGCAGAGCTGGAGGTGGCACGCCAGCTCGGGGTCTCGCGCACGCCCATCCGCGAGGCGATCAAGGTGCTGACGGCCGAAGGGCTGGTCGAGCTGCTGCCGCTGCGCGGGGCCATCGTCAAGGCCTTCTCGGCCAAGGATGCGCGCGACATGCTCGATGTGATCGCGCTGCTCGAAGAGCACGCCGGCCTGCTGGCGGTGGATGCGCCCGAGGCCAAGGTCGCCGAGGTGCTGGCCCTGCATGCACAGATGGCGCAGCTTTATGCGCGGGGCGAGCGACCAGCTTACTTCAAGCTCAACCAGCAGATTCATCAGGCGCTGATCGCGCTGGCCGACAACGAGGCACTTCGCATGAGCCACGCCACCTTGAGCAAGCGCATGCGCGGCTTGCGCTACCGAGGCAACTCAGAGCCTGGCCATTGGGCAGCAGCCATGGCCGAGCACGAGGAGATGATGCAGGCGCTGGCGCGCCGCGACGGCCAGGCTCTGGCCCGCTGCATGGGCCAGCACATCCGCAACACCTGGCCACGCATCAAGAACGAGCTCGAGAACTGAGCGTCAAGCCTCGTCGCGGATGCCGTTGCGCAGCGTGCCGATCGCGTCGACCACGATCTCGCAAACGTCGCCAGGCTTCATAAAGATCTGCGGCTCGCGCTTGTTGCCCACGCCGCCCGGGGTGCCGGTGACGATGACATCGCCTGGCGAGAGCGGGATGAAGGTGGAGATGTAGGCGATCTGGCGCGGGATGCTGTGGATCATCTTGTCGGTGGTGCTGTCTTGCAGCACCTGCCCGTTGAGCACGGTTTGCAGCCGCATCACCTGAGCCGGTGCGATCTCGTCACTGGTGACCATCCAGGGCCCGAAACCGCCGGTCTTGTAGAAGTTCTTGCCCGGCGTCCACTGCGAGGTCGCCACCTGCCAGTCGCGCACCGAGCCATCGTTGTAGCAGCTGTAGCCGGCAATGTGGCTCCAGGCGTCCTCTTCCTTGATGCGACGCCCACCCTTGCCGATGATGACGGCGATCTCGGCCTCGTAATCGAGCCGGTGTGACTCGGCCGGCCGCACGATGTCCTGCCCGTGCGCCACCTGGGAGTCGGGCAGACGCAAAAAGATGGTCGGCGTCTCGGTGACCTGCCGGCCCGTCTCGCGCACATGGTCGCCATAGTTCAGGCCGATGCAAAAAATCTGACCTGGGTTGGGGATCACCGGCAACAGGGTCAGTTGGGCCAGCTTGAGCGTGGGCTTGTGGCTCTGAGCCGCCTGGGCGGCAGCCGCAAACAGATCCTTGGCAATCAGGGTCTTGAGGTCGGGCGCTTGCGAGCCCAGGATGGGCGTGAGGTCGAGCACATCGTCGCCGTTGACAAGCCCGTACGAGGGCACCGCGTGGTGGAGAAAGCTGATGAGTTTCATGGTGAAGGTCTTCTCGTTAAAAAGTCAGGGCATGCGGGCGCTGATGTCCTTGGCCGCACGCATCACGATCTGGGCCAGCTTGGGCACATCGATCACAGCCATGCGCTGCACCGTGGTGACCACGGACAAAGCACCGGCCACGCTGGCATCAGCATAGTGCAAAGGCGCGGCCAAAGCCGCCAGGTTGTTCTCGAGCTCGCCCAACGACAGGTAGTGGCCCGCTTTACGGATCCGACTGAAGTAGCGGCGCAGGCCGGGCCAGTCGGCAGGCAGTCCCGCAGCGACGGCTTGGGCACCGTGCGCATCGAACAAGCGGCGCAGGGCCGGCGAGGGCAAACCGGCCAGGATCACCTTGGGTGCAGCGCCCTTGAACAGGGGTCTTGGCCGTCCCCTGCCGTAGCTCAGGCTGGCCGGCATCTGTCCCAATTCGCGGTGAATGTCGAGCAACTGCTGGCCGTGCAAGCTCGAGATCACGCAGTCAAAACCGGTCTGCGCCACCAACTCCTTCATAAAGGGCACGCCGCATTGCAACAAAGGGTCGGCCTGTCGAATAAAGTGGTCGAGCACCACAATCCTGGGCCCGAGCGTAAAGCGTGCATCGGACCCGCGACGCAGCAAGCCCGCCTCGCTTAACGCCCGCGCATACCGGTAGCTGGTGGGCAGCGACACGCCCAGCGCCTGGCTGATGTCCTCGGCACTCCAGTGCAAGCGCTGCTCGGTAAACAAATCGAGCACGGCCAGCATGCGCGTCAAGCTGGAGTCGGCTTTGTCAGTCATTGCGGCAGGCCCGCGATTAAACGGCGAGCGCCAGGCGCCTGGGGACAGTCTGCATCAGTCCGTTTTGTCATGGCGAGCCAAGCGTGGCAATCCCAAAAATGATGATCAATCAAAGGCTTACGGATCGCCACGTCGCTGCGCCCCTGGCGATGACGGGCTTTTGCAGCCCTCCCCTGGGCAGCAACTCGCTCATGCGCTCCAGATCGCTGGCGCAGCGCGCAAGACCCAAGATGTAGCGATCCGGCCGCAGCATCACGGCCTGTGCGCCATGCTGCTGCAACCAGCGCTGCAGTTCAGGGTGCTCGCCGCTCAGGCGGACCAGGCCGCAATCGTGCCAGCGCTCCTGCGTCTGACGACTGACGCCGTCCAACACATCGCGCGCGCCGATCACCGCAAAGCGGCGTCCAAGGGCGCTGTCAAGCAGCCGGTCGTCGGCCAGCGCAAGCTGGGGGAAAATCTGCGCAGCCGGTGGCTCCTGGCCACACCAGATGCCCGGGCCCAGACGCGGCACGGGCAGATGAAAGATTTCGGGGCCGCCCGCCCTGAAGCGCTCATCGCGCTGACGCGCCGCCTCTGGGTCGGTGGTCTGAATGATGTTGCCCAGGCGCACAGCCAAGTCGATGAAGGCCCGCACATGGGGTGAGCGCTCGGACTCGTAGCTGTCGAGCAGGGCGTCATCGACCTGCCCATGCAAGACGGCATCGAGTTTCCACGCCAGATTGGCTGCATCGCGTATGGCAGCGCACATGCCCTGGCCCAAGAACGGGGGCGTTTGATGGACCGAGTCGCCCGCCAGCAAGAGCCGACCTCGGCGCCAGCCTTGGGCGATGACCGAATGGAAGGTGTAGATGGCCGCACGTTCGATGTCGGCCTGATCGGGCCTCACCCAGCGCTCGAGCAGCTTCCACAAGTGCGCGGGCAAGACCATCTGCTCGGGATCGTCACCCGGCATGAGCATGATTTCCCAGCGCCGCCGGTTGCCGGTCACATTGCAGTAGGTCATGGGTCGGCTGGGGTCACAGTGCTGCACCGTGTATTCGGGCAGCTGCGGCACCTCGGTCTTGAGCAGCACGTCAAAAACCAGCCAGGGCTGATGCAGCCCCAGGTCGATCAGGGTGCTGCCCATGTGCTTGCGCACCAGCGAGCGGGCGCCGTCACAGCCGACCACATAACGCGCTTGCACGGCGTAGCTGGCGTCGCCCGCACCGGCCTGCACATGCAGGGTGACCGCCTCGTCGCCCTCTTCAATCGCCCGGACCTCATGGCCCGTGCGCAATTGCACCGACGGGTGGCGCTGCAAGCCCTGCCGCAGCACCGCTTCGAGTTCAGGCTGATGAAAGTAGTGGTTGTTGGCGCAGCCATGGGGCCCGATGGGCGCCGAGCCCGCGCGGATCATCAGCGTCTGGCCCTGGGCGTTGTTGAAATGCATGCCTTTGAGACCCGGCCGTGAAATCGCCTCAACCTGCGCGCGCAGCCCGGCCGTCTCGAACACCCGCATGACCTCGCCATCAAAATGGATGGCGCGCGGCAGCGGGTAGATCCCAGGCTCGCGCTCGAGCACGAGCACCGACAGGCCATACTGGCCGAGCAAATTGGCCAGGGTGGCGCCCGCCGGGCCGCAGCCGATGAGGGCCACATCAAACACACTCATGCCCGGTAGCCCATGAGTTGCTCCATCTCGGCGAGCCATTGCGCTCGGCTGCGAAACCGGGGCCGGCTGCGCGCCAGCACCTCAGCAGCGGCCATGACCGCCTCGTCGCTTTGATCCAGATCGATGGGCTCGCGCAGCGGTTGCTCGCAGTACCAGGGGGTGTCCATGAACACCTCGAGCCGATTGCCCTCGGGGTCGCGGAAATAGATCGAGACCGCATTGCCATGGGTGGCACTGACCAGATCGGTCACGGCCGGCTCAGCGGCCACCAGATCGCGCACCCGCCGCAAGGTGGCCAGATCGGGCACCCGCAGGGAAATCTGGTTGATCACGCTAAACGACAGGTCCTGTGGCCGTCCGCTGGCCAGCACCAGTTGGTGGTGCTCGCGGGGATCGCGGCTGAGAAAAACCAGCTGCACCGGCCCCAAGTCGCCCTGGTCGGTTTGAAAAAATCCCAGCACGTCTTTGTAAAAACTCGCCATGCGCGGCAGATCACGCACGTAAAAGCCCATATGACTGAACACCAGCGCATCACGCTGGCTCAGGGGGTGCGCCATGAAGGCCTCCGTTAATGAAAATTCGGATCATTCTATGAATCATACGGCCCATAAAATTTGCTGGTTTATCCCTATATGATAAACAAAGCTATTTTTTGAGAATCCAGCGACCCGTTCAACCACCCCATTGGAGACTTGCCGTGAACCCCATCACCCGCCGCCTTGGCTTGGCTGCCGTGGCCCTGCTGAGCACCCTGCCGGCACTGGCTCAGGACTACCCGAATCGGTCCATCCGCATCATTGCGCCCTTCCCCGTGGGCACCGGCCCAGACACCAACGCGCGCGAAATCGCGCAAGAACTCTCCAAAGTACTGGGTCAGCCGGTGGTGGTTGAAAACCGACCCGGGGCATCGAGCATGATCGGCATGGAAGCCGGCGCCAAAGCCACGCCCGATGGCTACACCTTGGTCATGGGTTCAACCAGTTCACTGTCGGTGCTGCCCCACATCATGCCCAACAAGGTGCCCTACAAGGCCGAGCGGGACTTCGTGCCCATCAGCATCGTCGGCCTGCTCAACACGGCTCTGACGGCGCACCCGAGCCTGCCGGAGAAAAATGCGAAGGAATTGATCGAGCGGCTCAAGGCCCAGCCCGGCTCGGTCATCGCGGCGACCTCGGGTGTGGGCAGCTACTCGCACCTGGCCGGCGAATGGTTCGCCTCGAGCGCAGGCGTCAAGATCAACTTCGTGCCCTACAACACCTCAAGTCCCTATGGCGACCTGGTGGCCGGACAGGTCAACGTGATCTTCGATGCCTTGCCAGCGGCCATCGGCAATGTGCGCGCCGGCAAGCTCAAGATCCTGGCCCTGACCGGCAAGAGCCGGCACCCCAACTTCCCGGATGTGCCCACCTTTGCTGAAGCGGGTCTGCCCGACTACAGCCCGACCGCCTGGATCGGCCTGTTTGCGCCGGCCAAGACGCCCGCACCCATCATTGCCAAGCTGGGCGAGGCGATGCAAAAGGCGGCCGCGCAAAACCCCGACTTGATTGCCAAGTGGCGCACCACAGCCGGCGAACTGCGCGCCCAGACACCGGCAGAATTTGCCGCCTTTCTCAAGCAGGACGATGCCCTGTGGGGCGCGGCGATCCGCAAGGCCGGCGTCAAGCTAGACTGAGCCATGACCCACGAATCTTCACCCAAGGGCACCATGGCCAATGCGATGCAGGCGATGGTGCCAAATGCACAGCGCACCGCTGAGGCGGTGCTACAGGCCGAACAGTCGCGGCGTCTGGCCCTGCTGGCAGGCGACCTGGAGCGGCTCGATGCCCTGCTCTCGCCGCAGTTGGTCTACATCCACTCCAGCGGAGGCCAGGACAGCAAGGCCAGCTACCTGGAGCACATGCGCAGCGGCAGCTTGAAGTACCTGTCACTGTCATTCGACGCGCTGACCGCCCACCCGGGCGCGTACTGCTGCATCGTTACAGGTCGCATGACCGCCGATGTGACGCGCCAGGGCCAGCCAATGACGATCCGCAGCCTGTTCATGACGGTCTGGGCGCCAGCGGCCGGCACGCTAGGCGAGCCTGTATGGCAGCTTCAGGCCTACCAAGGCACTCCCTGGACGGGCTGATTGGACAGCGGCGGGCCGCGGCCCGCCGCCCGCCTCAAACGCCGATCACGCCCCCATCGGTGCGCGTGATCACAATGGTGGCCGAGCGGGGCCGGCCAGGGCGGCCGTAGCCTTTGTTGCCCGGCCACTGGCTCTGCAAATCGGTCACGCTCTTGCTGTCTTCGCCCGGGTGCTGGATGTTGACGAACAGCGCCCGACCGCCCGGCGCCTCGGTCACACCGGTGATCTCGCTGCCTTTGGGGCCAATGAGAAAGCGGCGCAGCCGCGCATCGCCCAGCGTCGCGCCGACAAAAGTCTCCTGCGTGCCGGTCTGCTCCACGCCATTGACCAGCATGCGGTTCTTGGCGGTGACCTTGCCGCCATCGCCGACCTGGCCGGGCAAGGCCGCGAGCATCATGCAGTGCGTCTCGTCGGTCATGGCCCCGTCGTCGGTCTGTATCCAGCAGATGCCGGTGGTGGGGCTGAACCACAGCCCATCGGGCGAGGAGAAAGAATTCTTAGCGCTCAGGCCCGACAAGTTGGCATCGCCCGCATCTTCTTCGGCGCCGAAGAGGAAGATGTCCCAGCGAAAGGCGGTTGCGGTGGCAGTATCGGCATCCTCGCGAAAGCGAATGATGTGGCCGTTGGGGTTGCCTGCGCCCTTCTTGCCATCGACGTCCATGTAGGCGCGCGGGTTGGCGGCGTCAACCCGGCCCGGCGTGCGGTTGGCCGCGCTGTTGTTGGTCAGCGTGACATAGACCTCGCCGTTCTTCGGGTTGACGGCGGCCCACTCGGGGCGGTCCATCTTGGTGGCGCCCACGGCGTCGGCGGCAATTCGGGTCTGGGTGTAAATCTCGCCCTGGTTTTCAAACTTGAAGGCGGCGTAGTTGGCGATGCGCGGATCCTTGATG
>CANHDQ010000019.1 GCA_947459405.1 Comamonadaceae bacterium | reverse complement strand
CGAGCCGGGCTTCTGGCTGTATTCATCGGGCTCAACCGGTCGGCCCAAGGGCACGGTCCACACCCACGGCAACCCTTACTGGACGGCCGAGCTGTACGGCAAGGCCGTTCTGGGCCTGCATGAAAACGACATCTGCTTTTCAGCGGCCAAGCTGTTTTTTGCCTACGGCCTGGGCAATGCGCTGACCTTCCCTTTAAGCGTGGGCGCCACCGTGGTGCTGATGGCCGAGCGCCCCACGCCCGATGCGGTGTTCAAACGCTGGACCGACAAGCAGCCCACCGTGTTCTTTGGCGCGCCCACCGGCTTTGCCGGCATGCTGGCCTCGCCCAAGCTGCCCGCCAAAGACCAGGTCGCGCTGCGCCTGTGCTCCTCGGCCGGCGAGGCGCTGCCGGCCGACATCGGCGAGCGCTTTACCCGCCACTACGGGGTCGAGATCATCGACGGCATCGGCTCGACCGAAATGCTGCACATCTACCTGTCCAACCGGCCCGGACAGGTGCGCTACGGCACCACCGGCTGGCCGGTGCCGGGCTACGAGATCGAGCTGCGCGGCGAAGACGGCCAGGGCGTGGCCGAAGGCGAGCCGGGCGACTTGTATATCCAGGGCCCGAGCGCGGCGCTGATGTACTGGGGCAACCGCGAAAAATCGCGCGACACCTTCCAGGGCGCGTGGACCAAGAGCGGCGACAAATATGTGCGCAATGCCGATGGCAGCTACACCTATTCGGGCCGCAGCGACGACATGCTCAAGGTCAGCGGCATCTATGTCTCGCCCTTTGAGGTCGAGGCCACCTTGGTGCAGCATGCCGCAGTGCTGGAGGCCGCGGTTATCGGCATGGTCGATGAAGAGGGCCTGACCAAAACCAAGGCCTTTGTGGTGCTCAAGGCAGGCCAGTCGGTGGACGAGGCGGGCCTAAAGGCCTTCGTCAAGGAGCGCCTGGCCCCTTACAAATACCCGAGGGCCATCGAGTTCATCGACGAGCTGCCCAAGACGGCCACCGGCAAGATCCAGCGCTTTAAGCTGCGCGAGCGGCAGGCGGCCACGCTGTGACCCCCACCCGGGTGGAGGTCGGCTGGAACGACCGGCTGCTGCAGCTGGAGGCCCTGCAGATCAGCGGGCCGGCCGATGGCCCGCTGCTGGTGTTTTTGCACGAGGGCCTGGGCTCGGTGTCGATGTGGCGCGACTTTCCGACGCAGCTGTGCGAGCGCCTGGGCGCACGCGGTCTGGTCTATTCAAGGCCAGGCTACGGGCGCTCGACCCCGCGTGCCCAGGACGAGCGCTGGGGTGTGGACTTCATGCACCGGCAAGCGCACGAGGTGTTGCCGGCGCTGCTGCAAGCGCTGAACGTGCAAGAGCCGATCTGGCTGGTGGGCCACAGCGACGGCGGCTCGATCGCGCTGCTCTACGCGGCCCGGCATGGGTCGGCCGCCAATGGGCAATCGCAAGCGCCCGAGGCCCCGCCCCTTGCAGGGGCCATCGTGCTGGCGCCGCACATTCTGGTCGAAGACGTGTCGGTGCGCAGCATCGAGCAAGCCCGGCAGGCCTACTTGCACACCGACCTGCGCCAAAGGCTGGCCCGCCACCACGACGACCCCGACTCGGCCTTCTGGGGCTGGAACGACATCTGGCTCTCGCCCGCCTTTCGCAGCTGGTCGATCGAGGCCGACCTGCACCGCATCAAGGTGCCGGTGCTGGCCGTGCAAGGCGTGGACGACGAGTACGGCACGCTCGAACAAATCCGCGGCATCGCCCGCCGCGTGCCGCAAACCGAGCTGCTCGAATTGCCCGCCTGCGGCCACTCGCCGCACCGCGATCAGCCGCAGGCGCTGATGGAGGCGGTGGCGGGGTTTGTGGGACAGCACGCGGCGCGTTGATCACCAAGGCCCGTAGTGCCCCACCACGCCTTGCCATAGCAAGGTGCGCTCGCGGCCCATCGAGGTCTGACTGCCGGAAGCGGTGGCGTTGGCGGCCAGGTGCACCATGACCAGCTTGCGGGCCGGGTCGACAAAGATGGCCTGTCCGTACACGCCCAGCAGGGCAAAACGGCGCTGCGGGCCGGGGAAGATCCAGGTTTGGTAGCCGTAGCCGAAATACGGCGTGGCCTTGTTGGGCGCAAAGGCAGCCGGATGCTGCTTGGCGTCGGTGGCCTCGATCAGGTAGGCCGCTGGGATGATCTCGCCAAGGTCAGGGCGGTCAGGCCGCTGGCCGTCGTAGGCCAGCAAGAGGCCCAGGCGCGCATAGTCGCGGGCGGTGGCATTGAAGTTGCCGCCGGCCCTCTCAAGCCCGGTGGAGTCGGCCCGCCACAGGGATGAGGTTTCGGCGCCCATGGGCTGCCACAGGCGGCTTTGCAAGTAGGCGCTGAGCGTTTGTCCGGTGGCCCCGCGCAGCACCAGGGCCAGCATGTCGGTCTCGGGGCTGGCGTAATTGAACACTTCGCCGGCCGGATGCCGGCGCTCGGTGATGACCTTGGCGCCGTCCACTGCGCTGCCCTGGCGGGCGGCGGCGCCGTAGCGGGCCAGATCGTCCTTGCCGTCGTAGCGCTCTTCAAACTTGGCGCCCGACGACATGCGCAGCAGGTGGCGCACCGAGGTCTGGCCGTACAGGGTGCCGGCCAGCGCGGGCGCGTACACCTCGGCACGGTCGTCCAGGGAACGGATCAGCCCTTCTTTGAGCGCAATGCCCACCGCCATGGCGGTGAGGGTCTTGGCCATGGAATTGGACAAGAAACGGTGCATCGGCTTGCGGTCGTACTGGTAGCGCTCGACCTGGATCACGCCGTCCTTGACGATGAGCAGCGCCATCACGCGCTGGCGCTTCATGTAGTCGTCAATGCGCAGGCGCTCGCCGCCCACCCACCAGCGGTAGTCGGGCTCGCGCTCGGCCTTTTTAAGCACCATGGGCTCGGCCGCGGGCTGCATCTCATTGGATCGGCCGTTGAAGATGCCGACGATCTCGCCTTGGTGGGTAAAAGACCCGACGCGAACGCACTCGTTCATGAACCAGTTGTTGACCCGCCCCGCCTCGCCGATCGGATAAGCGCGGTCTTTGCACAGGGCTTGGGTGTCGGGCTCGGCCCAGGCGGCCGTCAAGGCAGCGGCCCAGATCAAACCCATCAGGGTGCGAGCAAATTTCATGTCGGTAGCCTCCACCGACATGGTACAGGCCCGGGGCAGCAAAGGCGGGCCGCTCAGGCCTGATCCTTGGAGGCGGGCGAGCCGATGTGAAACTGCGGGTAGATGCGCGCCACCATCGCGCCACGGGGGTCCCAGGCCAGGCAGCCGCCCATGGCCGCAGGCGGCAGACCCGCTTGCTCTTGGGCTTGGTTGAGCTTGCGCGCCATGGTCTGAAAGGCGGCTGTGCCCATGTTGAACAGCAACTCGCGCAGATGCGCGCAGCCTTGCAGCTTGCCCAGCCGCTCCTCAATCGCCTGGCGCCAACCGCGGCGCAGCGAGCAACCGATAACGCGGCGCATCGGCGCCTGCGCGCCTATGCATTCGGGATGGGGCCGATCGTCCATGGCCACCTCGATGTCCTGCACGGTCAGCTGCAGATCCACCGTGAGCCGGATGAACATGCGGTGCACCGCATCGCCCGCCTCCCAGATGCGCTCACCGGGCACCTCAAAGGCAAAGGTCTTGGTGTCGAGCAGGCTGGCCTCGATGTCAAACAGGCCGTCATCGCGCTCGAAGCCCTCGTAGCAGGCCTGGCGGGTGTGCAAAAGATGTCGGGGCTGGGCGGGGGACAGGGGCATACCGGAACACCTCAAGATCGGGCAAGCCCATGAGTATCGAGCAAAGCCGGGTGCGGCCCTCGGGCACAGGCCAGGCGGCTGACGGGCGCCCTGGGGCACGGCGCGAATCGGCTCTTGCCTCCGAGGCAAGGCCCACAACGATCAACTCGCGTCGGGCTGGCGCATGGGCGCGGCCTGCGCGAAAGCTTCGAGCTCCATGCAGGCGGCGTCGATGCGCGAAATCAAGGGCCAGCGGGCCACGTCCACGCCAAAGCGGCGCGCGCTTTCGACCTGGGGCACGAGGTAGACATCGGCCATGCCAGGGGCGCCACCGAAGCAGAAATCGCCGCGGGCGGTGTCGGCGGCCAGCAGAGCCTCCAGGGCGTCAAAGCCGGCCGCAATCCAGGTGCCGCACCAGGCGTTGATCGCCGCTTCGTCGGCCTTGAACTGCTGGCGCAAAGCCTGCAGGATGCGGCGGTTGTTGATCGGATGGATGTCGCAGCCCACGATGGCAGCCAGCGCCCGCACACGGGCCCGGTCTTCGGGGTTGGCGGGCAACAAGGCCGGCATGGGATGGCGCTCTTCCAGCCACTCCAGGATGGCCGGCGACTGGATCAGCACGCGCTGGCCGTCGACCAGCACCGGCACCAGGCCCTGAGGATTGAGCGCCTTGAATTCGTCCTTGAGATGCTGCTCGGTGCGCAGGTCGACCGCGATCGATCGCACCGGCAGGCCTTTGAGGGCCAGCGCGATGCGCAGGCGGTGCGAGGTGCCGCTGCGAAAAAACTGGTAGAGCTCCATGGCCTTACTCGGCTGGCCCGATGGTCAGCGCTACCTCGGCCACGCCCTCGACGCGGCCGGTGATGCGGTCACCGGGGACCACCGCCCCCACGCCCTCGGGCGTGCCGGTGTAGATCAGGTCACCTGCTTGCAGGTGATAAAAGCGCGAGAGGTCGGCAATGATTTCGCGCACATTCCAGATCAGCTTGTCGATGTTGGAGTTTTGCCGGGTCACGCCATTGACCTCCATGGCAATGGCCGCCTGCTCGAGCACCACGCCGGGCATGGGCACGATCTCGGAGCAAACGGCCGAATGCTCGAAGTCCTTGCCCAGATCCCAGGGCCGGCCCTTGTCGCGTGCATACAGCTGCAGGTCGCGCCGCGTCATGTCCAGGCCGCTGGCATAGCCATAGATGACCTGGTGCGCCTGCTCCTGCGACAGCTTGAAGCCCGCACTGCCGATGGCCACCACCAGCTCCATCTCGTAGTGGTAGTTCTGCGTGCCCGGCGGATAGGGCACGGTGGCGTCCGAGGGCACCAGGGTCTGCGGCGACTTGGTGAAGTAAAACGCGGGGTCGACCGACTTGTCGACCGAGCGGCCCATCTCGGCCGCATGCGCGTGGTAGTTGCGGCCGACGCAAAAGATGCGGTTGACGGCAAAGCGTTGGCTGGTACCGCGCACGCTCAGGCTGGCGATCTCGGGCGGGGTGAACAGGTAGGCGGTCATGTCTGGAGGGGAGGTTTAAAAAAGAACGGACGAGCGGTTTGGACGGCCGGTTCAGGCGCGCACTTCGTAGAGGCCGAGCTTGCGGTGCAGGGGCGACTCGTCGGCCATGAACAAGAAGGCCGGCTGGTCGCCAGAGAGATTGCGCAGCGTCACCGGCGTGTAGCCCGGCGCGCAGCAGGTGTCGGCCGACTCCAGCACGAAGGCCTGCTGCTGCATCTGGACCTCGGCGCGGCCTTCGATCTGATGAAACACGCAGGCAGGCGAGCGCGCCGGCAGCTGCAGGCTCTGGCCGGGGCGCAGCATGAGCGCGTAAAAGCCCAGGATGTTTTCGGCGTCTTCGCCGGTCTCGGGGTTGACGTAGGTGATCTGCAAGCAGTCGATGCTCGCGTCGGCCGCCATCGCTTGCAGCGCCGCCTTGGCGTCGACCCAGGGATAACGCAGCATCGGATAGCGCCGGTCGCTGCGGCCAAACACTGGTGTGGGCGCCAGACCGCCGCGGGCGTACTGCTGGTGGCCCTGGCGGCCGCCGACCGCCTGCCGCTGGCCGTCGACGTGGTAGGACATCTCCATGTAATACACCAGCGGCAGATCGAGCACATCGAGCCAGATCACCGGGTCTTGCCCGTCATGGCCGTGCTCATGCCACTGGCCGGTGGGCGTGAGGATGAGGTCGCCCCGGCTCATGAGGCATTTCTCTCCCTCCACCGTGGTCCAGGCGCCTTCGCCCTCGACGACCATGCGCACCGCATTGGGCGTGTGGCGATGGCTGGGCGCCCACTCGCCGGGCAGCAGCAATTGCATGCCCAGGTAGATCGCGCTGCTGGCCTGCATCTTGTCAAGCCCGTGGCCTGGATTGGCCAGCACCAGCACCCGGCGCTCGGCCTTTTCGATCGGCGTGAGCTCGCCGGCACGCAGCAAGAGCGGCTTGATGGCCCGGTAGGACCAGTGCGTGGCCTGCGTCTTGCGGGGCGGCAGATGCGGCGGCATCACGCCGCGCAGGCTGGGCCACAGCGGCACGAGGTTTTGCGCGGTCAAATCCTGCCGGTAGTCGAGCGGCAGGTCTTCGAGTCGACCCAGATCGTTCACGATAGGCTCCCCTTGTTGTCAGCTTGTATCAATGGACAGCGGCCGGCTCGCGCGCGGCGCAAACGCCCTCGGGCTGCGCCAGAGCGAGCTCGCGCAGGCCGGCATCGAGGCAGTTGCTCACGTTCCAGCCGTAGAGCCACTGCACCGCATCATAAAAGCGCTCTGGCGTGCGGCCGCGCCACAGGTCGTTGCGCACCAAACGCTCGACGCCCTTGGCGTGGTAGATGCGGCCCATCTCGCGGCCCGAGAGCACGATGCGGGCCGTGCGGGCGATGCGCGAATGCTGGTAAAGGTTGAGGGCGCGCTGCCAGTCATGGCCGGTGGCCTGCAGCGACTGGCCCAGCGTGACCGCGTCTTCCAGCGCCATGCAAGCGCCTTGGGCCATGTACTGCGTGGTCGGGTGGGCGGCATCGCCGAGCAAGGTGACGCGGCCGAAGGTCCACTGGCCGATGGGCTCGCGATCGGCGGTGGCCCAGCGTTTCCAGCTCTTGGGCAGATCGATCAGCTGGCGGGCCTTGGGCAAGATGCCCTGGAAGTAGCTTTGCACCTCCTCTTTGCTGCCCTCGGTGACGCCCCACTGCTCTTGCTGGCGACTGTGAAAGGTCACCACCACGTTGTACTGCTCACCGCCGCGCAAGGGGTAGTGCACCAAGTGGCAATTGGGGCCGACCCAGATGCTCGCCGCGTTCCACTTGAGCTCGTCGGGGAACTCGTTCTTGTCGACCACCGCGCGGTAGACCACATGGCCGGTGACGCGGGCCGGATCGCCCACATACTGCTGGCGCACCGCCGACTTGACGCCGTCGGCGGCAATCAGGGCAACGCCGTCAAAACGGCGCCCGTTCTGATCGAACACGCTGACCCCCGCATCGCTTTGCTCGACGCGGTCGATGCGGGTGCTGGTGAAAATTTCGACCTCGCCGGTTTCCTGGGCGCCCTCGAGCAGCGAAAGGTGGACATCGGCGCGGTGGATCACTGCATAAGGGTTGCCGAAACGCTGGCGAAACTTCTCGTCGGTCGGGATCTTGCCGACCTGGTAGCCGTCGAGGGCGTCGTGCATCACCATGAAGTCGGTGTAGACGGCTCGGCTGCGCGTTTTTTCGCCCACGCCCAGGGCATCGAAGGCGTGAAACGCGTTCGGGCCAAGCTGGATGCCGGCGCCGATCTCGCCGATTTCAGGCGCCTGCTCAAAAACCTGGACGCGGTAGCCTTGACGCACCAGCGCCAACGCAGCCGCAATGCCGCCGATGCCGCCGCCGGCAATAAGAACGCTGTGCTTGTGAGCAGCCATAGGCAAAGTCTCCTGGGATGGGGCCGGGGCGAATGGTAAGCATGCATATTTTTTAAGTCAAGTCCAGGGTCTCCTCGGCCCCGGGCGCACAATCGGGCCATGAGCGAGCACAGCCCCCATCCGTACGAGCAGCTCACGCCCGATGTGGTGCTCGATGCCATGGCCAGCGTCGGCCTGTGGGGCGACGGCCGCCTGGTCGCCCTGTCGAGCTACGAGAACCGCGTCTACCAAGCCGGCCTGGAGGCCGGGTCCACAGGGGACGCCGCGCAGGGCCAGAAGGTGGTGCTCAAGTTCTACCGCCCCGGGCGCTGGAGCGATGCGCAGATTCTGGAGGAGCATCAATTTGCCGACGAGCTGGTGGCCGCCGAGGTGCCGATGGTGGCCGCGCTCAAGCTGTCCGGCGGCGGTGGGCCGGCGAGCAGTCTGCATCACCACGGCGGCTTTGCCTTTAGCGTCAGCCCCTGGCGGGGCGGGCGGCGGCCCGAGCTGCAAGAGCTTGCCGTGCTCGAATGGATCGGCCGCTTTCTGGCGCGCATACACACGGTGGGCGCGGCCCGGGCCTTTGTGCACCGACCCGCCCTGAACCTGCAAAGCTTCGGCCACGACTGCGCCGGCCTGCTGCTGGCCGGCGATCACCTGCCGCTCGATGTGGGCTCGCGCTGGCAACGCGCCTTTACCGAGGCAATGCAGGTGGCGCAAGGCGTTTGGGACGAAGCCGGGGCGGTGCAGCAACTGCGCCTGCACGGCGACTGCCATCCGGGCAACATCTTGTGGACCCCTGAGGGCAGTGCCGGTGCGGGCCCGCACTTCGTCGACCTCGACGATGCGCGCATGGGGCCGGCGGTGCAAGACCTGTGGATGCTGCTGTCGGGCGATCGGGCGCAGCAGCTGCAGCAGCTCGGCGCCCTGCTCGACGGCTATGAAACCCTGCGCGAGCTCGACCGCCGCGAGCTGGCGCTTATAGAGGTGCTGCGCACGCTGCGCCTGATTCACTACAGCGCCTGGCTGGCCCAGCGCTGGCGCGACCCGATCTTTCCGATCAACTTCCCCTGGTTTGGCTCGCGCGATTATTGGCAAGGCCAGATCGACATCCTGATCGAGCAGACCGAGGCGATGCAAGAGGCGCCGCTGGTGGCGTAAGCCCTGGCCCGAGGCCGCCGCCCCGCTTGCCTCATTTGCGCCGGCTTTGCACGGCCTCAGGCCAATGGCCCACTAGGGATAGCGAGAACAGCCCGACTTGCTTTGCATGCTTAGGATGCCAAGCTGTCCCAGTTTGACCGCTCAGAGGAAAACGACCCCATGCTAAGACGTTCCCTGCTTGCAGCCGCCACGCTCTGCGCGCTGCCCTGGGCCGCAGCCCAGACGCCTGCCTGGCCCAGCCGCCCCATCACCCTGATCGTGCCTTTCCCGCCCGGCGGGCTGGCCGACATCGTGGCCCGTCCGGTGGCCGAAGCGCTCGCCCGCGATCTGGGCCAGCCGGTGGTCATCGACAACAAGCCGGGCGCCGGCGGCGGCATCGGCATGGGCCTGGCGGCCAAATCCAGGCCCGACGGCCACACCCTGCTGATGGCGCTGTCGTCGCTGACGGTGCTGCCCGAGGCCGACGTGATTTTGGGCCGCGCGCCCATGTTTGCGCTGCAGGACCTGCGTCCAGTGGCCCGCTACACCGCCGATCCAACGGTGCTGGCCGTCAGGGCCGACTCCCCCTGGAAGAGCGTGAAAGATTTCGTGGAGGACGCCAAACGCCGGCCTGGCGCGATCAACTACGGCTCGTCGGGCAACTACGGCACCATGCATGTGCCGATGGAAATCCTGGCGCAAGAGGCGGGCATCAAGCTCACCCACGTGCCCTTCACCGGGGCGGGCCCGGCCGTGCTGGCGCTGCTGGGCGGACAAATTCAGGCCGTCTCCACCGGTCCGGCCACGGTGCTGCAGCATGTCAAGGCGGGCAAGCTGCGCGTGCTGGGCCACTGGGGTACCGGCAGCCTGGCCAGCCTGCCCGATGTGCCCGCACTCAAGGACACCGGCTTTAACGCCGAGTACGCGCAGTGGTCGGGTCTGTTCGTGCCCAGTGGCGTGCCCGATGCCATCGTGCAGCGCTTGCGCAGCGCCGCCCGCAACGCCGCGCAAGACGCCCGCGTGCGCGAGGTGATCCAGGGTGCGGGCAGCCCCATCCTCTACCAAGACCTGCCAGAGTTTGAACGCTATGTGCAAGCCGATGCACGCCGCATGGCCGACGTGGTCAAGCGCATCGGCAAGGTCGAGTAAGCATCTGCTCAAAAAAATAAGGAATAACCATGCAACGCAAAGACGTCGTGCGCTCGGCCCTGGCCCTGCTTGCCCTGGGCGCAACCCTGGCTCAGGTGCCCGCGGCCGCACAGGCCGCCTACCCCAACCGTCCGGTCAAGATCGTGGTGCCCTTTGCCACCGGCGGGCCGGCTGACGTCTACGCCCGCTTTATCGCCGGGCGCCTGAGCGATGCGATGGGCCAGAGCTTCGTGGTCGACAACAAGCCCGGCGGCGGCTCGGTCATCGGCACAGACTTGGCGGCCAAGTCGCCCGCTGACGGCTACACGCTGCTGATGATGTCCAACACGCACACCGTCAACGAAACACTGATCCCGAACAAGCCCTTTGCGCTGATGAAGGACTTTGTGGGCGTGGCGCCGATCAACTACTCCGATCTGGTGCTGGTGGCCCATCCGTCCAAAGGCATCAACACCCTGAGCGATCTGCTCAAGCGCGCGCAGGCCGAGCCGGGCAAGCTCAACTACGCCTCCTCAGGGCCGGGCACGCCCTATCACATGGCCGGCGAATTGCTCAAGAGCATGGCTCGCATCAATGTGGTCCATGTGCCCTACAAGGGCAGCTCGGGCGCGCGCACCGACGTCATCGGCGGCCAGGTCGATTTGATGTTCGATGCGGTCACCACCATGACCGAGCAGGTCAAGGCCGGCAAGGTCAAGGCGCTGGCCACCAGCGGCCGCGCACGCTCGGACGTGATGCCCGACGTGCCCACGCTCACCGAAGCGGGCGTGCCGGGCTACGAGGCCACGATCTGGCTGGGCATCATGGCCCCGCGCGGCACGCCGCAGCCGGTGATCGATCGCCTCAACGAGGCCATCAGCAAGATCGTCGGTGCGCCCGAGCTCAAACAGCAGTGGAGTCGCCAGGGGGCCGTGCCCATGGTCATGAACCCGGCGGCCTTTGCCAAGTACCTCAACGACGACATCGCCAAATGGGCGGGCGTGATCAAGTCGGCCAACATCAAACTCGACTAAATCTCCAATCACACGGGCCCAACCCAGTTCATCATGTCTCCTGCCTTGCATGTGCTCAGCGGCGGCGCCGCCAATGGCTTGGTCAGCCGCCTGGAGGCGCGCTTTACCGCGAGCACCGGCATGGCCATTGCCGGCACCTTCAGCGCCGTCGGCCAAATGAAGGACGCCCTGCTGGCGGGCACGCCCTGCGACGTGGTCATCCTCACCCAGGCCCTGACCGACGAGCTGATGGCCTCTAGCCATCTGCTGCCCGGGAGCGCCCGGCCGGTGGGGCTGGTCAAGACTGGCGTGGCCGTGGCCAAGGGACAGGCCGCGCCCGATGTCGGCAGCGCAGATGCACTGCGCCAAGCGCTGCTGGGCGCGCGTGCGATTTACGTGCCCGACCTGACCCGCTCGACCGCGGGCCTGCACATCGTCAAGGTGCTGCGCACCCTGGGTATCGAGCAGCAGGTGGCCGAACAGCTGCGCCCCTTTCCCAACGGGCAGACCGCGATGGCAGCCATGGCCCGCGCCGCGCAGGCCGGCGAGCAGGGCCTGATCGGCTGCACCCAGGTCACGGAAATCCTCAACACCCCTGGCGTCGCGCTGGCGGGCCTGCTGCCAGCAGGGCTTGAGCTGTCGACCCTCTACGTGGCAGCGGTGGCGCGCTCAAGCCAGGCCGCGCAAGCGGCAGCCGAGCTGGTTGCGCTGCTGAGCGACCCCAGCCACGAGGCCACGCGGCGCGACTGCGGGTTTGACTGACTCCGGGTTTGACTGACTGCGACTTTGACTGAACGCCAGCCCGGGCGCTGACCGGGGGGCTTCAGGCCGCCACTGCTGACACGCCAGCAGCCACTCCCGCAGTCGCGTCACGCGCGGCCGGCGCATCGGCCACTAGAAACTTGTGCGCCAGCTGCACCCAAAACGCGCTGCCCACGGCCACGTTGTCGTCGTTGAAGTCGTAAGCGGGGTTGTGCACCATGCAGGCGCCGTGGCCGCCGCCGCTGCCGTCACCCTTGCCGTCACCATTGCCGATGAGCAGGTAGCTGCCGGGCACTGCATCGAGCATGTAGGCAAAGTCTTCGCTGGCGGTGATGGGCTCGCATTGCTGGAGCACGCCCTCGGCGCCCACCAGCTCAAGCGCCGCCTCGCGGGCCAGTTGGGTCTCGGCCGGCGTGTTGACCAGCACCGGGTAGCCGCCCTCGCAGTGCACTTGGGCGCGCACGCCAAAGCTTTGCGCCTGGGCCTGCACCAGCTCATGGATGCGCCGCAGCACCATGCGGTGAACCTCCCGGTCGAGCGCGCGCATGCTCACGCGCAAGTTGGCCGTCTGCGGAATCACGTTGTGCGCATCTCCGGCTAGGAAGGCACCCACGGTAATGACCGCGGTTTGCAAGGGCGCGACGTTGCGCGCCACGATGCTTTGTAAGCCCATCACGATGGCCGCACCGGCCACCACCGGATCGGCCGCGTGCTGGGGCATGGCCCCGTGGCCGCCCACACCCTCGAGCGTGATCGTGATGGTCTCGCTCGAAGCCATGGTCGGGCCCTCGCGCAGCATCAGCAGGCCGGTGCGGTAACCGGGCATGTTGTGCATCGCGTAGACCGCGTCGCAAGGAAAGCGCTCGAACAAGCCGTCTTCCATCATGCGCCGTGCGCCACCCAGGCCTTCTTCGGCCGGCTGAAAAATCAGGTTGAGTGTGCCGCTAAAGCGCCCGTGCTCGGCCAGGTGCTCGGCCGCGGCCAGCAACATGGCGGTGTGGCCATCGTGGCCGCAGGCGTGCATACGGCCGGCATGGCAGCTGGCGTGGGGCAGGCCGGTCTGCTCTTGGATAGGCAGCGCGTCCATGTCCGCGCGCAAGCCCAGGCGGCGCCCACCCGCACCGCGCTTGAGCTGCCCGACGACACCGGTGCCGCCCAAGCCGCGTGTGACCTCGTAGCCCCAGCTCTGCAGCCGCTGGGCCACCAATTCGCTGGTGCGAAACTCTTCGAAGCCCAGCTCGGGATGGCGGTGGATGTCGCGGCGCAGCGAGATGAAGTCCGGCGAGCGCTTGCGCAGGGCCGCCAGCAGGTCGCCTTGCGCGCTCATTGCGGTTGCAGGTTGATCGACTTGGCGATCGCGCGGTACTTGGCCGTGCCGTCGGCATAGAACTTGGACATGGCTGCCAGCGGCTGCGGCCGCGGCACGATCATGCTCTGCGCTTCGAGCGAGGCGCGCACGACCGGATCGTTGGCCACTTCGCTTAGCGCCTTGTGCAGCGCCTGCACGACCGCCTCGGGCGTGTCCTTGTGCACGAAAAAGCCGGCCCAAATGTCGAACACGAAGCCCTTGAGGCCCTTGGCGTCTTGCAGCGGCGCGGCCGCAGCCAAAGCGCTCTGGCGCTCAGCCGACAAGGCGGCGACAGCCTTGAGCCGGCCCTGAGCCACCATCTCGATCTGCGCCCTGCCGTAAGGCGTGATGAACACATCGACCTGACCGGCCATCAGGTCCTGCACCGCCGGGGCGCCGCCCTTGTAGGGCACATGCGTCATAGGGATGCCGGTGACCTTGGACAGGTGCTCGCCGAGCAGGTGGTAAAGCGAGCCTGGGCCCACGCTGGCGTAGGTCAGGGGCTTGCCCTCCTTGGCGGCCTTGGTGGCGTAGGCCAGCAGCTCGTCGCCGTTGCTCGCCGGCAGGTCCTTGCGGCCGAACATCATCAGCGGGTTGACAGTGATCGCCTGCACCAGGCGGAAGTCCTCGCTCTTGAATTTGACCGAAGACATGACCAGCGGCCCGAGGATGAGCTCATTGGGCGAGCCCTGGAAGATGATGTAACCGTCGGCCGGCGAGCTCAGCACCTTCTGCGCCGCGATCGCGCCATTGGCACCGCCCAGGTTTTCCACGATGACCGGCTGGCCCAGGTGCTTGGCCAGGGTGTTGT
This sequence comes from Comamonadaceae bacterium, assembly GCA_947459405.1. Classification (GTDB taxonomy): domain Bacteria; phylum Pseudomonadota; class Gammaproteobacteria; order Burkholderiales; family Burkholderiaceae_C; genus Polaromonas. Next base: position 10,093 of record CANHDQ010000019.1, on the reverse strand, counting down.
TCAAGGTACGGGCGATGACGTCGGAGACGCCCCCGGGCGGGTAGGGCACCATCAGGGTGACCGGCTTGTTGGGAAAACCCTGGGCCAGGGCGGCGCCCATGCCGGCCGCGCAGGCCAGGGCAAGGACGAGGCGACGAGCGAAACGATGCGTTTGAGCGGACATCAGAAGTCTCCGGAATGGGTTGTGATGAGGGGTGGAGGCAGCCACCGGGTCAATGCTAAGCAGGCGCTCCTGATGAGTCTATTGCATAATTTTTGTTAGAACCATGACTTAACTGAATACTAAGGAGGCCTGCACCATGAACACCCGAAGCCTCGAACACCTGCTGGCCGTGGCCGAGACCGGCTCCTTCAGCCGCGCGGCCGAGCGTTGCTTTCTGACGCAGTCGGCGCTCAGCCGCAGCATTGCCACGCTGGAGAAGGACCTCGGTGGCCGGCTGCTTGACCGCATCGGCAAGCGCAACGAGCTCACGCCGCTGGGGCTGCAAGTGGTCGAGCGGGCGCGCGGCATCGTGCGCGAGGCCGCCGAGCTCAAGCGCAGCGCCGAGCTGCTGCACGGCGGTGGCGGGGTCATCCGTGTGGGCCTCGGGTCGGGGCCGGGCGCCTTGCTGATGCTGCCGCTGATGCGCCTGGGTGCGCAGCACTATCCCAAGGTGCGCGTGAGCATCACGCGCGGGCCGGCCGAGCTGCAACTGCTGCAGCTGCGCAACCGCCAGCTCGATGCGATGGTGGTCGATGCCCGGCGGGTCAGCCCGGCGGCCGATCTGCAGATCGAGTCGCTGGGTGAATTGCGCGCGGGCTTCATCTGCCGGGCGGGGCACCGGCTGGCAGGCCGGCGCACGCTGAGCATGGCACAGGTGCTCGAGTACCCGCTGGCCGGCACGCCGCTGTCCGATGAAGTCTCGCGCACCCTGCTCGAGCAATACGGCGTGCACCCTGAGCGCATCACCGCCATAGGCTGCGAAGACATCGGCAGCCTGATCGAGACAGTGGCTCAAACGGACGCGATCTACCTGGGCATCGTGTCCGCCGCACGCGAGGGCTTGGCAGGCGGGCAGTTGATCGAGCTGCCGGTGCGCCCGACGCTGGCCATCGGCGCGCGCTTTGCCTATGTGAGCCTGGTCGGTCGCACTGAAGCGCCGGTCATGCAGCTGTTTCGCCAGCTGGTGGCCGAGCGCCTGGGCGAGGCCTCAAGCGCCTAACAGATCGGCCAGATGGCCGATGTCCCGCGCATGCAGCGTGTTGCCAGGCTCGGGCGACACATCCTTGATGTGGCCCGCTCCAAACTCGAGCGGCCGCTCGATATAGGCCGTGCGCAGCCCACAGTCGCGCGCGGCGGCCAGGTCGTCCTGGTGCGCCGCGCACAACATCACCTGCTCGGGCGCAAGGTCGAACACGCGGGCGACCCCCAGGTAGGTGGCCGGATCGGGCTTGTAGGCGCGAAACACCTCGGCCGACAAGATGCAGTCCCAGGGCAGGCCCGCACGCTTGGCCATGTGGGTGAGCAGGCCGATATTGCCGTTGGACAGCGGCGCGATGGTGTAGCGCGCTTTCAGGCGCGTCAAGCCCGCCACCGCATCGGGCCAGGGGTCGAGCCGGTGCCAGACGCGGTTGAGGTGCGCCCGCTCATCCTGGCTGAGAGGGCCCAGACCAAAACGCGGCAGGATCTCGTCGAGGATCATGCGGTGCAGCTCGTCGATGCGGGTCCAGCCCAGCTCGCCCGAGCGCACCCGCGCCATGGCCGGCTGGTAGCCGGCACGCCAGGCCAGGGCGAAGGCGTCGCCGTCGATCTGCGGATAGAGCGCGGCCAGCTCGCGCACGATGCTGCCGTGCCAGTCGACAACGGTGCCAAACACATCGAAGGCCAGAACGGCCGGCGGCTGCGCGTGCACGGCGCCTCAGGCCAGCAAGGCGTTGACCCGGCGCACATAGGCCGCCGGGTCCTCGGGCAGGCCGCCTTCGGCCAGCAGGGCCTGGTCGAACAAGATGTGCGCGTAGTCGTCAAAGTGGGCGTCGGCCGCCTCCAGCTTTTTAACCAGCGCATGCTCGGCATTGATTTCCAGGATGGGCTTGACGCTGGGCGCGGCCTGACCGGCGGCCTTGAGCATGCGCGCCAGCTGCATGGACATGCCGCCGTCTTGCACCACCAGGCAAGCCGGTGAGTCGACCAGCCGGGTGGTGGCGCGCACATCGGCCGCCTTGTCCTTGAGCGCCTCCTTGATGCGCTCGAGCACCGGCTTGAACTGCTCTTGCGCCTGCTCGGCCGCCTTTTTTTCTTCTTCGTCTTGCAGCTTGCCCAGGTCGATCGCGCCCTTGGCCACCGACTGCAGCGGCGTGCCGTCAAACTCGTTGAGGAAGGACAGCGCCCACTCGTCGACCCGGTCGCTCATGAGCAGCACCTCGATGCCCTTTTTGCGAAAGATCTCCAGCTGCGGGCTGTTCTTGGCCGCCGCCTGGGTGTCGGCGGTGATGTAGTAAATGGCCTCCTGGCCTTCTTTCATGCGCGCCTTGTAATCGGCCAGCGCCACGCTGACCGTGTCGGTGGTCGAGGAGGCAAAGCGCAGCAGCTTGGCCAGCCGCTCGCGGTTGGCGAAGTCCTCGCCCAGACCTTCCTTGAGCACCGCGCCGAACTCGGCGTAAAACGCCTTGAACTTCTCGGCGTCGTTGGTGGCCAACTCTTCGATCATCGAGAGCACACGGCGGGTGTTGCCCTCGCGGATCGCCTTGACCGCGCGGCTTTCCTGCAAGATCTCGCGCGAGACGTTGAGCGGCAGGTCGCTGGAGTCGACGACGCCCTTGACAAAGCGCAGGTAGACCGGCAGCAGGGCCTCGGCCTCGTCCATGATGAAGACGCGCTTGACGTAGAGCTTGACGCCGGGTGCTTTTTCCCGGTTGTACAGGTCCATCGGCGCCTTGGCCGGAATGTAGAGCAGCTGGGTGTATTCGGTCGCCCCTTCCACCCGGTTGTGGGTGTGCGCCAGGGGCGCCGTCTGGTCGTAGCTGAGCTGCTTGTAGAACTCGTCGTACTCTTCTTGGCTGATGTCCTTTTTGGCGCGGCTCCACAGCGCGCTGGCCTTGTTGACCGTTTCCCACTCGTCGGTGCGCACCATCTGGCCGGGCTGGTCGTTCTCGCCTTCTTTCCACTCCTCCTTGGGCATGAGGATGGGCAGGCTGATGTGGTCGGAGTACTTGCTGATGATGCCCTTGAGCTTCCAGGCGCCCAAGTAGTCGCCGGCGTCTTCCTTGAGGTGCAGCGTCACGCGCGTGCCGCGCTCGGTCCGGGTGATGTCCTCGACCTCGAAGTCGCCGCTGCCCTGGCTGCTCCAGCGCACGCCCTGCTCGGCCGGCAAGCCTGCACGCCGGCTCTCGACCGTGATGCGGTCGGCAACAATGAAGCCGGAATAAAAGCCCACGCCAAACTGACCGATGAGCTGCGCATCGTTCTTTTGGTCACCCGTCAGGCGGCTCATGAACTCGCGGGTGCCGCTCTTGGCGATCGTGCCCAGGTTGTCGATCGCCTCCTGGCGCGCCAGGCCAATGCCGTTGTCGGTAATGCTCAGCGTGCGGGCATCCTTGTCGAAGTCCAGCCTGACCTGCAGCTCCGGCGCGTCTTCGAGCAAGGCGGCGTCGTGGAGCGACTCAAACCGCAGCTTGTCGCAGGCGTCGGACGCATTTGAAATGAGCTCGCGCAGGAAAATATCTGGATTGGAATAAAGCGAATGGGTGACCAGCTTGAGCAGCTGGGCCACCTCGGCCTGGAAGGAGTGGGTCTGGCTTGTCATGCCGGCCGAGATTGGGGCGAGCGCCCGGGTTTCAAGACCCGGCTGTGTCATGATCGGGCTCCCCGTCGCACCCGCCCCCATGAGTTCCACCGAATTTTGGGCCTTGCTGGCCCTGGCCACGGCCATGAGCTTTACGCCCGGGCCCAACACCACGCTGTCGGCCGCGCTGGCGGCCAACGGTGGCCTGCGCCACGCCCTGCCCTTTGTCTGCTCGGTGCCGGCCGGCTGGGGGGTGCTGCTGACCTTGTGCAGCCTGGGTCTGGGCGCCCTGGTGGTGGCCCTGCCGCTGCTCAACTGGACCCTCAAGGCGGTGGGAGTGGCCTATTTGTGGTGGCTGGCCTGGCGGCTGGCCCGCAGCAGCCCGCAGGCCGGCGGCCCGGGCGCTGCGCTGCAGGTGGGGTTTGTACAGGGCATGGCGCTGCAGTTTCTTAATATCAAGGCCTGGATGCTGGCGCTGGCCATCGTCAGCGGCTGGATCGCGGGCCAGGACAACCCGGCGATGCGGTTTGCCGAAGTGCTGCCGGTGATGCTGGCCTTCGCCTTTGGCAGCAACCTGAGCTACGCGCTGGCCGGCACGCTGCTGCGCCAGTGGCTGGCCGGGCCCGAAGGCACCGGGCGGCGGCTGCAATGGTTCAACCGGGGCATGGCTGCGGTGCTGGTGCTCACGGGTGCCTGGATGCTGCAGCGATGAGCACGGCTGCGGCGCAGCGACGCGGCCTGCTGCTGGGGCTGGTGGCGGTGGTGATTTTCTCGGTCACCCTGCCGGTGACCCGGCTGGCGGTGGGCACACCGCTGGAGCCGCAGCTGTCGGGCGTGTTCGTGGCCCTGGCCCGCGCCGTGATCGCAGCGCTTCTGTCGGCGCTGTACTTGTTGGCCGTGCGCGCGCCCTGGCCCGAGCGCCGGCACTGGCCGGCGCTGCTCATCATCTCGCTGGGCGTGGTGCTGGGCTTTCCGCTGTGCACCTCGGTGGCGCTGCGCCATGTGGAGGCCGTCCATGCGAGCGCGATTCAGGGCGTGCTGCCGCTGTCGACCGCGGTGCTCGGGGCCGTGCTCAACCGCCAGCGCCCCTCGCTGGGCTTTTGGGTCTGCGCCGGCCTGGGCAGTGCGCTGGTGATGGCCTACGCCCTGCTGCGCTCGGCCCCGAGCGCCTGGGTGCTGCACCCGGCCGATGCGCTGCTGCTGCTGGGCATGGTGGCCGCATCGATGGGCTATGTCTGGGGCGCGCGGCTGTCGGGCCAGATGCCGCCCGAACAGGTCATTTGCTGGTCGCTGCTGGTGGCCCTGCCCCTGACCGTGCCCGGCACCTGGCTGAGCATGCCCACCGAGCCGATGCTCACCCGCACCTGGGTGTCGCTGGTCTATCTGGCCGTCTTTCCGATGTGGGTGGGCTTTTTCTTCTGGTACCGCGGCCTGTCGCTTGGCGGCACCGTGCGCGTGAGCCAGGTGCAGCTGCTGCAGCCTTTTTTGTCCATGCTCTTTGCGGTGGTGCTGATCGGCGAGAGCCTCGATGCGATGACGCTGGGCTTTGCGCTGGCGGTCATGGCCACCGTGTTGCTCGGGCGCAAGATGGCTGTGCATCCCGTGCACCGCCCCGCCGATGACACAGCCAAGCCCTCATGAACAGCCCCACGATCACCCACATCGACAGCTGCGTGCTGCACGTCTCGAGCAAGACCAACTGGTGGTTTGTGCGCGTGCGCGATTCGAGCGGCGCCCTGGCTTGGGGCGAAGGCTCGCTCAACGGCTGGGAGCCCGTCCTTGATGCGCTGACCGAACACCTGCGCGAGCCCTGGCTGGGCCTGAGTTTGCAGCAAGCCCAGGAGCGGCTGCATGTGGTGCCAGGTGCGGCCACGGGCTTGCTGGGCTCTTGCGTGATCAGCGCCTTGCTGCAGGCGGTGCTCGGCCTGCAAGCCCAGCACGCCGGCCGGGCGCCGCACGAGCTGCTCGGGCCGCTGCGGCGCGAGCAGCTGCCCCTGTACGCCAACATCAACCGCGCCACGCTCGAGCGCACTCCGGCAGGCTTTGTGGCCACCGCCCTGCGCGCCCAGGCCCAGGGCTACACCGGCTTCAAGGCCGCGCCCTTTGACGGCTTGAGCCCGGCGCTGTGCGCGACGCCCGAGGGGCGCCAGCGCATCGCCCACGGCATCGACTGCATGCTCGCGCTGCGCGAGGCGCTCGGGCCCCAGGCCCGGATCATGGTCGACTGCCACTGGCGTTTTGACGAGGCGCACGCCCTGCAAACCCTGCGCGCGCTCGAGCCCGTGGGCCTGCACTGGTTCGAGTGCCCGTTGGCCGAAACCCAGGCCAACTGGCCCGCAATGCGGCGCCTGCGTGCTGCTGCAAAAGCCCAGGGCGTGCTGCTGGCCGCCGCCGAAACCCAGATCGGTCTGGCGTCGTTTCAGACCCTGTTCGACGAGGGCCTGTATGACGTGGTGATGCCCGACGTGAAGTACTGCGGCGGCCCCTGGGAGATGCTGCAAATTGCCCAGCGTGCGGCCGATGCTGGCGTGCAGTTTTCCCCGCACAACCCCAGCGGGCCGGTGTGCACCTGGCACAGCCTGCAGGTCGGGCTGGTCGCGCCCGAATGCGCGATGCTGGAGGTGCAGTTTGAAGAAAGCGAGTTGACCGAGCAGGTGAGCCTGGGCGTGGACCTGCAAGCGCGCGGCGGCTGCCTGCAACGGCCTGCGGCGCAGCAGCAGGCGCAGCAACTCGATGCCACCGTGCTGGCGGCCCACCCCTACCAGCGCGTGCCCCCGGGCATCGACTCACAGCCGCCGGGCTGAATCGGCGCGGATCGGCGTCAGCCGGCAGCCGCCGAGATCAATCGGCGCGGATGTTCTTCTCGGCCGCGAGCTTCTTCCAGCGCGCCACATCGCCACTGACCCGCTCGGCAAAAGCCTGCGGCGTGCTTGGAGCCGGGTCGCACGACAGCGTGGCCAGCCGGGCCTTGACCTCGGGCTGCTCGAGCGCCTGGTTGATGGCACTGTTCATGCGCGCAATCACGGCTGCGGGCGTGCCTGCGGGGGCCAGCACGCCAAACCAGGCCAGCGTCTCGAAACCGGGCAGCGCCTCGGCCAGCGCCGGCACATCGGGCAGACTGTGATGGCGCTTGGCGGTGGTCACCGCCAGCGCTTGCACCTTGCCGGCCTTGATCTGGGCCGCCCACGGTGGCAAGTTGCCGATCATCACCTGAGACTCGCCCCCGAGCACGGCACCCACGGCAGGGGCGGCGCCCTTGTAAGGGATGTGGGTCATCTCCACCCCGGTCAGGCTCTTGAACAACTCGGCTGACAGATGGGCCGAACTGCCCACGCCACCGGAGGCGTAATTGACCTTGCCCGGATTGGCTTTGGCATACGCGATGAAGTCGCCCACACTCGCAACCTTGAGACCCGGGCTGACCACCATCACATTGGGCGTGGTGCAGATCATGGCCACCGGCACGAAGTCCCTGACCACGTCGTAGGGCAGCTTGGCATAGATACCGGCATTGACGCCGTGCGAGCCGGCGTTGCCCACAATCATGGTGTAGCCGTCCGGGGCCGCCTTGGCCACCACATCCGAGCCCAGCACACCGCCGGCCCCCGGTCGGTTGTCGATCACGACGGGCTGGCCCAGCTCGCGCGAGATCCGGTCGGCAATCAGCCGTCCGGTGATGTCAGAACCATCGCCTGGCGTGCTGGGCACCACCCAGCGCACCGGCTTGACGGGATAAGCCTGTGCCCAGGCCCCGCCCACGGCGCAAGCGGCCAAACAACCCACAAGAAAACGAACCACCATACGCACCTCTGCAATGACAATAGAGACCCTCTGCACGGCCAGCCCACGCGGCCTCTGTCCACGCAGGCTGGCCACAGCTGCACCGTGCAGCGCTGCGGCCATTCTGACAGGTCTGCGCCCCGCAAGAACCCGCGAGAACCCCATGAAAGCTTTTCACCAAATTGATGTTTTCACCGACCAAGCCTACCTGGGCAATGCGCTGGCCGTGGTGATGGACGCAAGCGGCCTGAGCGATGCGCAGATGCAGCGCTTTGCGTGCTGGACAAATCTGTCCGAAACCACCTTCTTGCTGCCGCCCACAGACCCCGCTGCCGACTACCGGGTGCGCATCTTCACGCCCGGCGGCGAGCTGCCCTTTGCCGGCCATCCCACCCTGGGCAGCTGCCACGCCTGGCTGCAGGCCGGCGGCCAGCCACTGGGCCAGGACGTCGTGCAGCAGTGCGCGATCGGCCTGGTGCGGATTCGGCGCGAGGGGCCCCAACTGGCTTTTGCCGCCCCGCCCTGCCAGCGCAGCGACATCGCGCCTGAGCTGCTCGAGGGCATCAGGCAGGCGCTGGGCCTGCGACCGCAGCAGGTGCTGGCCGCGCAAAAACTCGACAACGGCCCGCAGTGGCACGGCCTGCTGCTGGACGATCCGCAGACAGTGCTGGCGCTGCAGCCCGATCACGCCCGCCTGCGCGAGCTGGGCACCAAGGTGGGCGTGGCCGCAGGCTATGCGAGCGCCTCGAACACGGCCCACACCGGCTCCGACCGGCTGATCGCACGCTCCAACCGGGAGGCGCGCGCCAGCCGCAGCCCGGCAGCGGCCGAGCCCGCCGCAGCCGACCTTGAGGTGCGCGCCTTCGCCGCGCCGATCGGCGTCAACGAAGACCCGGTCACCGGCAGCCTCAATGCCAGCCTGGCGCAGTGGCTCATGGCCGAAGGCCACATGCCCACGCGCTACCTGGCAAGCCAAGGCGCCTGCCTGGGCCGCGCCGGTCAGGTGCATCTGCAACGGGACGCCAGCGGCCAAGTCTGGGTGGGCGGCCAGAGCGTGGTGTGCATCAGCGGCGAGGTGCTGCTGTGAGGACGCGGTCACGGGGGTGACCCTGACCCGGCCCGGCGGTGCCCGAAAATCGGCACATGGGAACGCTTTATCTCGTGCGCCACGGCCAGGCCTCGTTTGGCGCTGACAACTACGACATGCTCAGCGCGCTGGGCCAGCGGCAGGCTGAGCGGCTGGGCCAATACCTGCGCGAGCGCGATGTGAAGTTTGAGGCGGCGATCACCGGCACGCTGGAGCGCCAGCGCCAAACCCATGCCGGCATTTGCCGGGGGCTGGGTGAGCAGCTGCCCGCGCTGGAATTGCCCGCACTCAACGAGTACGACAGCCACGCGCTGATTGCGGCGGTGCATCCCGAGCCGCTGGCCCGGCCCGATACGCCCGAGCTCTACCGCCAGCACTTTCGCCTGCTGCGTCAGGCGCTGCAGGCCTGGATGGCGGGCCAGATTGCGCCGCGCAGCATGCCCAGCTACGCGCAGTGGTGCCAGGGCATCGAGGCGGCGCTCGACCATGTGCGCCAGCAGCACCAGGGCCCGGTGCTCATGGTCTCCAGTGGCGGGCCGATCGCCAGCGCCGTGGCCCAGGTGATGCAGGCTGCGCCCAACAGCTGGATCGAGCTGAACCTGCGCATACGCAACGCCTCGCTCACGCAGTTTGAATTCAACCCCAAGCGCCACAGCCTGCTGACCTACAACACGCTGCCGCACCTCGACGGCCCTCAGTACGCCGACTGGATCACCTACACCTGAAGGCGCTGGCCTTAGCGTTTGTCTTAGGCGTTTGCCTTAGGCGCGGGCCTGCGGCTCACGCGTCTGCTGGCCCAGCCACTGCAGATAGTGCGGCTCGCCAGCCAGCAGCGGCAGGCACAGCAGTTGCGGTGTGTCGTAGTGGTGGTGGGCGCGCACAAAGCGCTCGAGCTCAGGGTAGAGCGCGCTGCGGGTCTTGATGGTGAGCAGCCATTCGCTGCTCTGCTCGGCCTGGCCTTGCCAGATGTAATGGCTCTCGATGGCCTGTAGCTGCACGCAAGCGCCCAGCCCGCCCTGCACGATCTGCGCGGCCAGGGCGCGGGCATGGGCTTGGCTGTCGGTGGTGGTGGTGACGACGCAAAACTCGGTCACGGCAGGCGCCCTCAAAAGGGATCGAGTTCGCAGGCCTGTACGAGCAGCTGGGCCAGCGCCTGGGCGCTGGCATCGAGCACCGCCTGCCCCTTTTGCGCGCTGGCGGCCGCCGCATCGCCCACCGCACCGGCCGCATGCAGGTCTTGCACCGCCCAGGCCAGACGGGCGCTGCGACCGTCGCCCAGCACCGAAAAGCGCTCGGCGCGCGCGGCAGAAGAGGAGACAAAATTTTGGGCCAGCGCCATGTCCACCCGCTCGGGATGCAGGGCCAGCATCATCGAGGTCTCGATGTCGCCGCCGTGCACGCCAAAGCGGCGCTCATGCGGCGAAAACAGCTCCTGCACCGACTGCGGCAGCTGCAGGTCGTAGGT
>CANHDQ010000018.1 GCA_947459405.1 Comamonadaceae bacterium | reverse complement strand
GGGCCACCGGTTCGAGGTCATACAGGCCACTGACAGCCACGCCGGCGCGCAAGCAATGCGCGGGAAGCCCCATCGGCGCCATCCAGGCGGTGTCCATCAACTCGGCCACCAAATGACCGCCGGCGGAGTTGCCGGCCACCACCAACCGGGCCGCATCGATGCCCAGCGCCCCGGCATGCGCGTGAAGGTACTGCACCGCAAGGCGACAAGCCTGGACCACCTGCTCCATCCGTACCCGGGGAATCAAGGGGTAATCGATGACCGCCACCGAAATCCCCTGATCGACAAAGCCGGCGGCCAGAAATGAAAAATCAGCTGCCCGCAGACTGCGCCAAAAGCCGCCGTGAATGAAGATGAGCAGTGGCGACCGGCCCACGACGCCAGCGGCGGGGTAAAAATCGAGGGTGTGGTCGGGGTCGGGGCCGTAGGCCATCGCACGCCGACATGCATACCGGGCACTGGCGGCTTGCGCCGCCTGGGCGCGCCGCCTCATCACGGCATCAAGGTCGGTAATGGAGTCCAGGGTAAAGGGCATGCCCAGGCCTGTGAGCCGAGTGCGCAGGGCGCGCCGCTCAGGTGTCCTTGGAGACGGTGATCTTGGGAAACTTGGCGGAAAAATCCTTGGCCTTGGCGGCCACGCGCACGGCCACCTGCTGGGCCACCGCCTTGTAAAGCCGCGCCACCTCACCCTCGGGATCGGCCACCACCGAGGGCCGTCCGCCGTCGGCCTGCAGCCGGATCTGCATGTCCAGCGGCAAGGCGCCCAGGTAATGGGCCTGGTACTGCTCGGCCAGCTTGCGCCCGCCCCCCTCACCAAAAATCGGCTCGGCATGGCCGCACTGTGTGCACACATGCACCGCCATGTTTTCCACCACGCCCAAAATCGGCACGCCCACCTTTTGGAACATCTTGATGCCCTTGCGGGCGTCAAGCAGGGCAATGTCTTGCGGGGTGGTGACGATGACCGCGCCGGTCAGCGGCACGCGCTGGCTCAGCGTCAGCGCAATATCGCCCGTGCCCGGCGGCATGTCGACGATCAGGTAGTCGAGGTCTTGCCAGCGGGTCTGGCGCAGCAGCTGCTCGAGCGCCTGCGTGGCCATCGGGCCGCGCCAGATCATGGCATCGTCGGGGTTGACTAAAAATCCGATCGACATCACCTGCACGCCATGGTTGAGCATGGGCTCCATGGTCTTGCCGTCTTCGGTTTCGGGCCGGCCGCTGATGCCCATCATCATGGGCTGGCTCGGGCCGTAGATGTCGGCATCGAGAAGACCGACCCGGGCGCCCTCGCCCGCCAAAGCCAGCGCCAGGTTGGCCGCTGTGGTGCTCTTGCCGACCCCGCCCTTGCCCGAAGCCACCGCCACGATGTTGCGCACCTGGGGCAGCAATTGCACACCACCTTGCACTGCATGGGCCACCACCCGCGTGCTGATCTGCACCTCCACCCGCGCCACGCCCGGCACGGACAGGACCGCCTCGCGCAAAAGCTGACGCAAGGCCTCGTGGCGGCTTTGGGCGGGGTAGCCCAACTCGAGCTCCAGCGACACCGTATCGCCCTGCACCTGCACATTGCGGATCGCCTTATCGGCCACCCAGCTGGCGCCGGTCAGGGGGTCGGTGAGCGGCTCGAGCGCGCTCATCAGGTCTTGGACGGTGGGTGGGCGGGGTGCGGCCATGACGGCAAGACTCTCCAGGTTTCGGGTTGAGGCGGCGCCACTGCACACCAGCGACACACCAGCGGCAAGGCAGTGGGGCCAGCAGTCTAACGCCGCCCCCACCGCTGCGCTCGGGCAAGGGCATGGCCCGGCCGCTGCGCCGCATAAAATCGATCCTTCGCCTGCACGCCGCTTCGGCCCGCGTGGGACCTTACCCCTTTGCTCGATCGCCTGCCCATGACCCAGCGCCGCCTGTTCGTGACCACCGCCTTGCCCTATGCCAACGGCAAGTTCCACATTGGCCACATCATGGAATACATCCAGGCCGACATCTGGGTGCGCTTTCAGAAGATGCGCGGACACGAGGTCCACTTCGTCTGCGCCGATGACGCGCACGGCGCGCCCATCATGATCGCCGCCGAAAAGGCGGGCCAAACGCCGCAGCAGTTTGTCGCGGGCATCGCCGCTGGCCGCAAACCCTATCTGGACGGCTTTCATATCGACTTTGACAACTGGCACTCGACCGACGGGCCTGAAAACCACGAACTGGCCGGGCAGATTTACCAAGACCTCAAGCGCGCCGGCCTGATCGAGACGCGCACGATCGAGCAGTTTTTCGATCCGGACAAGGCCATGTTCCTGCCCGACCGCTTCATCAAGGGGCAATGCCCCAAGTGCGGCGCCAAGGACCAGTATGGCGACAACTGCGAAAGCTGCGGCGCGGTCTATGCACCCACCGAGCTCAAGCAGCCCTACTCGGCGCTCTCGGGTGCCACGCCGGTGCTCAAGAGCTCCGAACACTTCTTCTTCAAGCTCTCCGATCCGCGCTGCATCGACTTCCTGAAGCAGTGGACCACCAGCGGCGCCGTGCAGCCCGAGGTGCTCAACAAAATCACCGAGTGGATCGCCCCAGGCGACGACGGCAAGCCCAAGATGGGCGACTGGGACATCTCGCGCGATGCGCCCTACTTCGGCATCGAGATCCCGGACGCGCCGGGCAAGTACTTTTACGTCTGGCTCGACGCGCCGATCGGCTACCTGGCCTCACTGAAGAATCTCTTTGCCAAAACCGGACGCAACTACGAGGCCTTCATGGCCGATCCGGCGGTCGAGCAGGTTCACTTCATCGGCAAGGACATCATCACCTTCCACACCTTGTTCTGGCCGGCCATGCTGCATTTCTCGGGCCGCAAAGTGCCCAGCGCGGTGCATGTGCACGGCTTTCTGACGGTCAACAACGGCGAGAAAATGAGCAAAAGCCGGGGCACTGGCCTGGACCCGCTCAAATACCTGGGCCTGGGCATGAACCCCGAGTGGCTGCGCTACTACCTGGCGGCCAAGCTCAACGCCAAGAACGAGGACGTGGACTTCAATGCCGACGACTTCCTGCTGCGCGTCAACGCCGATCTGGTGGGCAAGTTTGTCAACATCGTCTCGCGCTCGGCCGGCTTCATCACCAAGCGCTTCGGCGGCCAACTCACGCAAGACTTCGACCCGGCAGGCGCTGCCCTGCTGCAGACCCTGGCCGCCGCCAGCGAGCCGATCGCGGGCCTGTACGACCAGCGCGAATACGGCAAGGCCACGCGCGAGATCATGGCGCTGGCCGATCAGGTCAACGCCTATGTGGACCAAAACAAGCCCTGGGAGCTGGCCAAGGACGCCACCCACAACGAGCGGCTGCACCAGGTCTGCTCGGTGCTCATCAACGCGTTTGCCGTCCTCAGCCGCTACCTCGCGCCCGTGCTGCCGACGCTGGCACGCGAGGTAGAAAAGCTCACGGGCCTGACTTTGGCGAGCTGGCATGACGCAGGCCCGGTTCGGGCGATCGCGCCCTACCAGCACCTTATGCAGCGGGTCACGCCCGAGCAGCTCGAGGCCCTGTTCGAAGCCCCGACGCCCGAGCAGCCAAGCCAGGCCGCCGAGAAATTGGACTCTGACCCCAATTTGCCGCCCGGGGGCGAAGCCATCGCGCCGACCATCACCATCGACGACTTTGCCAAGATCGACCTGCGCATTGCGCGCATCGTGCAGTGTGAGGCCGTCGAAGGATCGACCAAGCTGCTGCGTCTGACGCTCGATGTGGGCGAAGGCCGGATGCGCAATGTGTTCTCGGGCATTGCCTCCATGTACAAGCCAGCCGATCTGCAGGGCAAACTCACCGTGATGGTGGCCAATTTGGCGCCGCGCAAGATGAAGTTTGGCCTGTCCGAGGGCATGGTGCTGGCCGCCAGCCACGCCGACGAGAAAGCCCAGCCCGGCATCTACGTGCTCGAACCCTGGCCCGGCGCGCAGCCGGGCATGCGGATTCACTAAGGCGTCGAGCGGGTATGCAGTCACGGCTCCTCATCTTGGACGGTCTTGAACTTCGCGCCATGAGATGGTCTTTGCATTTCCTGCTGCTGCTCGGGGCGGTGGCCGGCTGGGCCCAGGAGCCCGTGTTGCCTTGCCGGGATAACGCACCCGTCTGGAATTCCTGTTTCGGCGTTGAGAACATCTCCAAGGACAGCCGATATGTTGGAGACTTCATGGACGACCAGTACAGTGGGCTGGGCCGATTGATCTTTCCGGAAGGTGGCGAGTACGTCGGCCAGTTCAGGGGCGGTAAACCAGAAGGCCAGGGAGTGGAATACCGGCCCGATGGGTCCTTGCGGCGCCAGGGCCGGTGGATCGGTGGCCGACTGGCTCAGTCCTTCACGATCGATCCGATCGCCTTGATCCGCTCGCGGCAAGCAACACCTGCCGACCGGCAACTGGCGAGCGCACTGATTCAACGCAGCATCGAAGGGCTGGCCCAAAGAGATCTGCTCGGGCCGGTGAGCGGGGCACAACTACAAGAAACCTTTGACATCATCGCCAAGCAAGACCTGCCATGGCCCGAGCAGGTCCGACAGTTTCTGCAGACACAGCTCACCCACTGGCTGGCGCCAGAAACAGGCGGACTGAGCCCCGTGCCAGCACCTGCCTACCCCCCGCCTCTTTCAGTCGCACAAAAAGTCTGGGAAACCAACCGAGAGTTTGAACAGCGGGTCGAACTGGCACGACGGGCTCGACGTGTGAATGTCGAAAAAATCAGGGCTGATCACGGCGCGGCAGTGCACCGGCGCAATGAACGGGCGAACGAATACAACGCGATGGTCCGCGAGCGCTGGTCCCTGATGGCCAGATACAGACGCGCGCTGATCAACTACCTGCTCTCGCGGTCCCTGCCGCCCGTTAAGCTCAGCGAGGTCACCTTAGACCGGCAATCAGGACATCTGCACATCAGTGCCGAAATTGCAGGACTCGCGCCACAAAGCTTCGTGCTGACAGACTCGCAACAAGCCTTTCGCCGCATCGCGCTGACTCAGCCTCAATCCCTTAAAGTCAGTCCAGGATTTGAGGTCACCGAGGCCGGTCAATTGCTGTGGCGCACGATCGCGGTGCAAGCCGACGAAATGACATTGCAGGCGACTACCTCGACCCAAGCCCCGTACACGGGAGCCGCACTCACTTTGCCCGAGGTACACGCAGCAGATCCAGTGGCCGCCCAGGAAGTCGTACTCGCCCCAGACGACGCAGCCCAGGAGCAAATCGTTTTCCGCGACCGCAATTGAGGCGCAATTGAGGCGCAAGTGAGCCCAACGGTGCAGCGCAGGCCCGATCGCCGCCTGGGCGCAGCTCCCGCACTTCTTGCCGGCTCCTGCTGCTCCTGTCTCCTGCACCGCAGACGGCGGCTGCACCCGGCCAAGGCCTAGAATGCGGGTTTTTCCGACCACGCAGCGCGCCATGCCCATTTTTCGCCGCCCCGACTACACCTCCGGCATCACCGATTTCATCGGCCAACTGCGCAGCAGCAAGCCCGGCTTGGAAGAGCGGCAGCGCCAGGGTCGCTCGATCTGGTGGGAGCAGCCGGTTGACCGCACAGAGCAAGCCGATATGCAGCAAGGCCGGGTGGCGCAAAAGGGCTACGTCTACCAGACCAGCGGACACCCCAACAGCCGCTAAAGCAGCGCTGGCTCGCCGCAATCTGCGCTGCCCCACCGCAAGCCATAGGCCCGACCTTGAACGCCGACCTGCCCGAGGGCCAAGTCCCGCTGCCCATGATCGCCCCCGCGGCGACCGATGACGACGAGGCGGCGGTGATTCCGCCCATGCCCGAGGTCGTCGACCAGGTGGCGCTGGCGCGCCTGTACGGCGAGCCGCTGTTTGCGCTGCCGCAAGACCTGTACATCCCGCCCGACGCCCTAAAGGTTTTCCTTGAAGCCTTCGAAGGCCCGCTGGACCTGCTGCTCTACCTGATCCGCAAACAGAACTTCAACATCCTCGACATCCCGATGGCGGCGGTCACCCGCCAGTACCTGAGCTACGTCGACGAAATCCGATCGACCAACCTGGAGCTGGCGGCCGAATACCTGCTGATGGCCGCCATGCTCATCGAGATCAAGTCGCGCATGCTGCTGCCGCCTAAGAAGACGGCCGAGGGGCAGGAGCCCCATGATCCGCGGGCCGAACTGGTGCGCCGGCTGCTCGAGTACGAGCAGATGAAGCTGGCCGCCCAGCGCCTGAGCGATGTGCCGCAGCTCGGCCGCGATATCGTGCGCGCACAGGTTTATGTCGAGCAGGCCTTGCAGCCGCGCTTTCCTGACGTCAGCACGGTCGATTTGCGCGAAGCCTGGCGCGACATCGTCAAGCGGGCCAAGCTGGTGCAGCACCATGTGATCAGCCGCGAGCAGTTGAGTGTGCGCGAGCACATGAGCATCGTGCTGCGCACGCTGCAGGGCCGCCGCTTTGTCGAATTTGAAGACCTGTTTGACGTCAGCCGCGGCATGCCGGTGTTGGTGGTGACCTTTGTGGCGCTGCTTGAATTGTCCAAAGAGGGGCTGATTGATGTGACCCAGGCCGAGGCGTTTGCACCTATTTACGTTCGGCTCGCCTTCACCCCGGCCTAAAGCCCACCTCGAAGCCCCAAGACCCCCAGAAACGACAGGGTTGTGCGCACTGCGGCGCGGCCACCGCGTGTATAAACGCCTGCCCTGCCTTGACGCCCCGCCCACCGTGAACCCAGCTCCTCCTGCCAACCCCGCGTCGCCCTACGGCACCTTGCCGCCGGCCAGCGTGCCGGCCTCGCGCCGACCGGTGAGCCTGCCTCGTCTGCGCGAGATGCACCTGAGCGGCGAAAAGATCACCATGCTCACCGCCTACGACGCCACCTTTGCCGCGGTGGCCGATGCAGCCGGTGTCGAAACCATTTTGGTCGGCGACTCGCTGGGCATGGTCTGCCAGGGCCTGAGCAGCACGGTCGGCGTGACGCTTGAGACCATGCGCTACCACACCGAGAGCGTGGTGCGCGGGCTGCGCCGGGTGCAAGGCACGGCCTGGGTCATCGGCGACTTGCCCTTTGGCAGCTACCACGAGTCGCGCGAGCAGGCCCTGCGCAGCGCTGCGGTGCTGATGCAAGCCGGGGCCCACATGGTCAAGCTCGAAGGCGGCGGCTGGACCTCAGAGGTGGTGCACTTCCTGGTCGAGCGCGGCATTCCGGTGTGTGCCCATCTGGGGCTGACGCCGCAGACCGTGCATGCCTTGGGCGGCTACCGGGTTCAGGGCAAAGGCGATGAAGCGGCGGCCACGCTCAGGCGCCACGCGCACGAGCTCGAGCAGGCCGGCGCCGCCATGATGGTGCTTGAGATGGTGCCCGCCGGGCTGTCGGCCGAGCTCACAAGGCAGCTCAAGGGCTGCGCCACCATCGGCATTGGCGCCGGTCGGTCTACGGCCGGCCAGGTGCTGGTTATGCACGACATGCTGGGCATCAACCTGGGCAAGAACCCCCGGTTTGTGCGCAACTTCATGGACGGCGCGGGCAGCGTGCGCGAGGCGATGGCGGCCTATGTGCGCGCGGTCAAAGACGGAAGCTTCCCAATCGACGACCTCCACGCCTGGTAAAGACCGGGCCATGCAGCACCCACCTCCCAGACACCGCGGGCCGGCAGCACACCGATCGGGCGACCGCGCGCAAACCAGACGATGAAGACCGTTAACACCCTCGCCCAATTGCGCGCGGCCCTGGCGCCGAGCCAGCGCCCCGCTTTCGTGGCCACCATGGGCAATTTGCACCAGGGCCACCTGGAGTTGGTGCGTCAGGCCCGCACGCTGGGCGACATCACCGTGGCCAGCATCTTTGTCAACCGCCTGCAGTTCGGGCCGAACGAAGACTTCGACAGCTACCCGCGCACGCTGCAAGCCGATGCCCAGCAACTGCAAGAGGCCGGCTGCGATGTGCTGTTTGCCCCGAGCGAGGCCGAACTCTACCCGCAGCCGCAGACCTTCAAGGTGCTCCCGGATGCGGCCTTGGCCGACATTCTGGAGGGCCATTTCCGCCCCGGCTTCTTCACCGGCGTGTGTACCGTGGTGATGAAGCTGTTTCAGGCCGTCTTTGCGGGCCACGCCCAAGGGGTTGCACTGTTTGGCATGAAGGACTACCAGCAGCAGCTCATCATTGGCCGGATGGTCAGGCAGTTCGCCTTGCCGATCGAGATCGTGACCAGCCAGACCCAGCGCGCACCCGACGGTCTGGCGCTGTCCTCGCGCAACGGCTACCTCAGCGCCGCCGAACGGGCGCAAGCGCCGGCGCTCTACCAGGCGCTGCGCCGACTGGCAGCGCAAGCCCGCGCGGGCGATGCCAGCGACCTGCCGGCGCTGCAGCAGCAGGCCCAGCAGGCCTTGGCCGCACAAGGCTGGCAACCGGACTACCTGACCGTGCGACGCCGCAGCGACCTGCTGCCGCCCGAAGGAGCGCTGGCCGAGCAGGCCTTGGTCGCCCTGGGCGCTGCGCGCCTGGGCCGCACCCGGCTGATCGACAACCTGGAGTTCTAAGCCAGCCGATGGATCGCTTCGTCCCTCGCGATGACAGCGGGAGCCGCGATGACGGCGGGAGCGGCGATGACGACGGGGTGACGCGATGCCCCAACCCGGTCATTGCGAGGCCCGAAGGGCCGTGGCAATCCATGCCTTTGTACCGACCAAGCCCGCCCCATAACCGTCAATGAGCGTAAATTTCAGGGCGATCGCGGGTCTACCCTGTTCGGATCAATCCCTAAAGACAGGGGATTGCTCCAAAGGATATAAACCCGGCTTTTCAAGGAAACTCGCTTCGTGCAATTCGTCCAGCTGGTCATCAGCGGCGTTGCTTTGGGCTGCATCTACGGACTCATCGCCCTGGGCTTCGTGCTGATTTACAAAGCCACCGAGACCGTGAGCTTCGCGCAAGGCGAGCTCATGATGCTCGGTGCCTTTGGCGCGCTGGTGTGCATGACCGTCCTGGGCTTTCCCTTCTGGCTGTCGGTAATGGCAACCATTGCCGGCATGGGGCTGTTTGGCCTGCTCGTCGAGCGCGCGCTGATCCGGCCCATCCTGGGGCAGCCGGCTTTTTCCATCGTCATGCTGACTATCGGCGTGGGCTATATGGCCCGCGGCCTGATCACCATGGTGCCGGGCATGGGCACCGACACCCATGTGCTCAACGTGCCCTACAAAGACCAGCTCTGGCAGGTCGGCGGCCTGATCGTGCCGATGGAGCAGCTGGTGGTGATGCTGTTTACCGCCGCCCTGTGCGGCGCCCTGTTTGCGCTGTTTCGCTACACCAAGCTGGGCATTGCGATGCAGGCGTCCTCGCAGAACCAGCTCGCGGCCTACTACATGGGCATCCCCGTCAAACGGCTCAACGGCCTGGTCTGGGCGCTGGCGGCGGTGGTGGCGGCCCTGGCCGGCTTGCTGCTGGCGCCGATCACCTTTGTGCACGCCAACATGGGCTTCATCGGCCTGAAGGCCTTTCCGGCGGCCGTGGTGGGCGGCTTTACCAGCCTGCCGGGAGCCATTGTGGGCGGCATCATCATCGGCGTGGTCGAGTCGCTGGCCGGCTTTTACCTGCCCGAAGGCTTCAAGGACATCGCCGCCTATGTGGTCGTGCTCATCATGCTCATGGTCAAGCCCAACGGCCTGTTCGGCGAGCGCCTGAGAAAGAAAGTCTGATGCGCTTTCTCTTCAAGACCGGTTACGAGCAGGACCTGCGCCTGGCCAAGCACGACGGCCATCGCTTTTGGTATGGCCTGCTGGGCCTGCTGCTGCTGGCCGCGCCCTGGCTGCTGTCGGAGTACCTGCTCGCGCAGCTGACCTTCATCCTGATTTATTCGGTGGTCGGTTTGGGCCTGATGATGCTGGCCGGCTTTACCGGGCTGTTTTCCATCGGCCACGCGGCTTTTCTGGGCGTGGGCGCCTACACCCAGGCGGTTCTGACCCAGATGGGCTGGCCCTTCCCTGCGGCCATGGCCATGGCCGGCTTGCTTTCGGCGGCGGTGGGGGTGGTGGTCGGGCTGCCGGCTCTGCGGGTCAAGGGCATCTATCTGGGCATTGCCACCCTGTCGTTCGGCTTCATCGTCGAGGAAGTCTTCGCCCGCTGGGAAAGCGTGACCGGCGGCAACACCGGCAAGACCGTGGGCGCACCGCAAATGTGGGGCTGGGCGGCCGACACAGGCGCCTCGTTTTATTTCGTGTGCCTGGTCGTCACCGTGGTGGCCACGCTGGCCTGCCTGAACCTGCTGCGCTCGCCCACGGGCCGGGCCTTCGTGGCCATCCGTGACTCGGAGATCTCGGCGCAAAGCATGGGCATCCACCTGGCCTACTACAAGACGCTGAGCTTTGCGATCTCGGCGGCCTTAGCTGGCATCGGCGGCGCCCTTTACGCCCACCAGATCCGATTTCTCACGCCCGACCAGTTCAACATCATCCAGTCAATCGACCTGCTGCTCATGGTCGTCATTGGCGGGCTGGGCTTCATCCACGGGGTGTTTCTGGGTGCAACCTTCCTGATCGGGCTGCCGCAGGCCATCTCGGTGGTCAAGGACTTCCTGCCCGAAGCCATTGGCAACGCGCCGGGCCTCAAGGCGGTGGTCTACGGCGCGGTGCTGGTGGCCTTCGTGCTGTTCGAGCCCATGGGTCTGTACGGGCGCTGGCTCAAGATCCGCACCTACTTGCAACTGTTTCCCTTCTACCGCAAAGGCATGTTCAAGCGGCAGAAGTCCTTCCAGAAATCGGACCGGCTCAAATGAAAACGCTTGTCTGCCCTGCCGGGCCCGGAGTCGGCACATGAGCGGCCCGCTGCTGCAAGCGGGCGGTCTGAGCGTGCGCTTTGGCGGCGTGCTGGCCGTCAACAACGTCAGCTTTGACGTGCAAAGCGGCGAGGTGTTCACCCTGATCGGGCCCAACGGCGCGGGCAAGACCACGGTGTTCAACCTGATCAGCCGCATCTACACCCCCACCCAGGGCACCATCAGCTACCTCGGGCCAGATGGCCCGGTGGCGCTGACCGAGCAGCCGCCGCACCGCATCGCCGGCCTGGGCATCGCACGCACCTTCCAGAACATCGAGCTGTTCGAGCACGCGACCGTGCTGCACAACCTGCTGATCGGCTGCCACGCCCACCGCAACAGCTCGCCGTGGCAGGACCTGCTGTTTACCGGCCGCGTGCGCGAGGCCGAGCTGCGCTCGCGCGAGCAGGCCGAGAAGGTGATCGAGTTTCTCGATCTGCAGCACCACCGCGACGCCCTGGTGGCGGGCCTGCCCTACGGGGTGCGCAAGGTCGTCGAGCTCGGCCGGGCGCTGTGCACCGAGCCACGCCTGCTGCTGCTCGACGAGCCCTCGTCCGGACTCAATGTCGAAGAGACGGACGACATGGCCTTCTGGATTCAGGACATCCGGCACGAATTGGGCATCACGGTGCTGATGGTCGAGCACGACATGTCGCTGGTCTCGCGCGTCTCCGACCGCGTGCTGGCGATGAACCAGGGCCAGGTGTTGGCCCTGGGCACGCCGGCACAGGTGCAAAGCGATCCGGCCGTGATTGAAGCCTATCTGGGGTCGGTCGACGATGTGGCCAGCCTGCGCCGGCCCAAAGCCGCAGGAGGCTCGGCATGAGCGGCGCAGACAGCGAGGTTCTGCTCGAGCTGGCCAACGTGGAGAGCGCCTACGGGCCGATCCGCGCGATCCGCGGCGTGAGCCTGAAGGTGCGCCGCGGCCAGATCGCCACCGTGCTGGGCTCCAACGGTGCGGGCAAGACCACCATCTTGAAAACCATCTCGGGCATCATCGACCCGCGCAAGGGCCAGGTGCATTTTCGCGGGCAGGACATCACCGCCCGCGATCCGGCGCTCATCGTGCAGCAGGGGCTCTCGCATGTGCCCGAAGGCCGCGAGGTGTTTGCGCTGCTGAGCGTGCGCGACAACCTGCTCATGGGCGCCTACACCCGCTCCGACCGAGACGGCGTGGCACGCGACATGCAAACCGTCTTCGATTACTTTCCCATCTTGCGCGAGCGCGCCAGCCAGGATGCGGGCCTGCTGTCGGGCGGGCAGCAGCAAATGCTGGCGATCTCGCGCGCGCTGATGGCACGGCCCGAGCTGATCTTGCTCGACGAGCCCAGCCTGGGTCTGAGCCCGAAGCTGACCAAGGAAATCTTCGAGATTGTGGTGCGCATCAACCGCGAGCAGGGCACGACCATCTTGCTGGTCGAGCAAAACGCCAACATGGCGCTCAATGCCGCCGACTACGGCTATGTGCTGGAAAACGGCCGCATCGTGATGGAAGACAGCTGCGATCGGCTGCGCGAGAAGGACGACATCCGCGAGTTCTACCTCGGGCTCAAGGACGCAGGCGTGCGCGGCGAGCGGCGCTGGAAGAAAAAGAAGAACTGGCGGTGATGGCATGAACCTCTGGCAAGCCGATCAGATCAGGCCCGAGACGCGCGTGGTGCTCGAAGGCTCCACGCTGTGCGAGCTGTTCTTCAATGCGGTGCGCGAGCGCGGCCCCCAGGTGTGGCTGCGGCAAAAAGAGCTGGGGATCTGGCAGTCCCAGACCTGGCTGCAGGTGGGGCAGGCGGTGCGTGAAATCGCTGGCGGCCTGCTGCATCTGGGCCTGCAGCACGGCGAGGTGGCCTCCATTTTGGCCAACACCAACCGCGACTGGCTCATGGCCGATCTGGCCGTGCTCAGCTGCGGCGCGGTGGCCAATGGCATCTACCCGACCGACGCCGCCGCCCAGGTGCAATACCTTTGCGAAGACTCGCGCACGGTGGTACTGTTCGTCGAAGACGACGAGCAGCTCGACAAGGTGCTGGAGGTGCGCGAGCGTCTGCCGCTGCTGCGCCAGATCGTGGTCTTTGACACCGAGGGGCTGCGCGGCCTGAACGATCCCATGGTCATTGGGCTTGCGCAATTGCGCGAGCAAGGGCGCGCGCATCTGGCCGCCGATGCGCAGGCCCTGGAGCGGCGTGTGGCGCAGGTGCAGCCGGGCGATCTGGCGATTTTGGTCTACACCTCGGGCACCACCGGCAAACCCAAGGGCGCGATGCACACCCACGAAGCGCTGGTCTACACCGTGCGCGGCTACAACACGCTGATCTCGCGCACCGAAGCCGACGAGGCCATGTGCTTCCTGCCGCTGTGCCACATTGCCGAGCGGGTCGGCGGCGAGTATTTCGCCCTGTACACCGGCTGCAAGCTCAACTTTGTCGAAAACCCGGAAACCGTGCCCGAAAACGTGCGCGAGATTGCGCCCACCGTCTTCACCGCCGTGCCCCGAGTCTGGGAGAAGTTCTACTCGGGCGTGATGATTGCGCTCAAGGAATCGAGCCGCCTGCAGCAGCTGGCCTATGGGTGGGCGATCTCGGTGGGCTACCGCGTGGCCGATGCGGTGATTGCCGGGCAGGCGGTGGGCGCCGGCCTGCGGCTGCAGTTTTGGCTGGCGCGGCTGCTGGCCCTGGACAACACACGCAAGCTCATCGGCATCCACCGCGCCCGCTACTGCGTCACTGGCGCAGCGCCGATTTCGCCCGAGCTGGTGCGCTGGTACATGGCGCTGGGCGTGCCCATGCTCGAAGTCTGGGGCATGACCGAAACCTGCGGCGCCTCCACCGGCACGCCACCGGGGCGCATCAAGCCCGGCTCGATCGGGCCGGCGGCCTCCTTCAACCAGGTGCGCATTGATCCGGCCACCGGCGAAATCCTGGTCAAAGGCCCCAATGTGTTCAAGGGCTACCTCAACCTGCCCGACAAAAGCGCAGAAGCGCTCGATGCCGACGGCTGGCTGCACACCGGCGATGTGGGCGTGATGGACGAGGACGGCTACTTTCGCATCACCGACCGGATGAAGGACATCATCATCACCGCCGGCGGCAAGAACATCACCCCCACCGAGCTCGAAAACGAGCTCAAGTTCTCGCCCTACATCACCGACGCGGTGGTCATTGGCGACAAGCGGCCCTATCTGGTGGCCATCGTGATGATCGACCAAGACAATGTCGAAAAGTTCGCCCAGGATCGGGAAATCCCCTTCAGTAATTACGCCAGCTTGACGCGCTCGCCAGAGGTGCAAGAATTGATCCAGATTGAGCTCGACCGTGTCAACGCCAAATTCGCCCGTGTCGAGCAAATCAAGAAATTTTTCCTGCTCGACAAGCAGCTCGGCGCTGAAGACGAAGAACTGACACCCACCATGAAGCTCAAGCGCAAGCTGGTCGAAAAGAAATACGCCCCGCAAATCGAAGCCATGTACCGGTGACCCCTCACCAGCCCATCTACAGGAGACAAGCATGATGAAACACAAACCGGCACTCGCTGCCACCGCCTTGGGCCTGGCCTTTGCCGCCGGCCTGGCCCACGCCCAGAGCCAGGGCGTGACCAAGGACACCATCACCGTGGGCAGCATCCAGGACCTCTCGGGCCCGCTGGCCGGCTTTGGCAAGCAGATCCGCTCGGGCATGCAGCTGCGCGTGGACGAGCTCAACGAGCAAGGCGGCGTCAACGGCCGGCGCATCAAGCTGCTGATCGAAGACTCGGGCTACGACCCCAAGCGCGCTGTGCTCGGCGCGCAAAAGCTGGTCAACCAAGACAAGATCTTTGCCATGGTCGGGCACATCGGCACGGCGCAAAACCTTGCCGCCATGCCGGTGCAATTCGAAAAGAACGTGGTCAACTTCTTCCCGGTCACTGCAGCGCGCGAAATGTACGAGCCCTTCCACCGGCTCAAGTACTCCTTTGCCGCCACCTATTACGACCAGATGCGCCTGGCCGTGCCCATGCTGGTCAAGGAAAAGGGCGCCAAGAAGGTCTGCTCGATCTACCAGGACGACGAGTTTGGGCTGGAGGTGCAGCGCGGCGCTGACGAGGGCCTGAAAACGATCAACGTCACCATGGCAGAGAAGACGACCTTCAAGCGCGGCTCGACCGACTTTTCCTCGCAGGTGGCCCGACTCAGGGCAGCAGAATGCGACTTCGTCGTGCTCGGCACCTTGATCCGCGAGACCATCGGCACCATCGCCACCGCCCGTCGCAGCGGCTACAACCCGACCTTCATCGGCTCCAGCGGCGCCTACACCGACCTGATTCACAAACTCGGCGGGCCCGCCATGAACGGGCTGTATGCGGCCATGTCGGTGCAAAACCCCTACCTCGACGAGGCCTCCCAGCCCATCCGCTTCTGGGCCAACAAATACAAGACCAAGTTCAATGAGGACCCGACCGTCTTCTCGGTCTACGGCTACACCGTCGTTGACTCCTTCATCCGTGCCGTACAGAAGGCCGGCAACAACCTGACCACCGACAGTTTCGTCAGGGCCATGGACTCCATGGTGATCCCACCCGATATTTTCGGAAGCCCCGAGATGACCTTTAGCCCCACCAAGCGCCTGGGCAGCAACCTCTCGCGCCTGTCGCAAATCCAGGACGGACGCTGGAAGGTGATCTCCGACTACCTCAAGTAAAGCCCCGGCCGCGGGCGCTCAGACGCCGGACCCCAAAAAACCGCCCCGTGGGGCGGTTTTTTGTTGCCGTTGGGCGGCTTACTCAGGCCTGCCATGTTTCGTGGAAAACCGCAACATCGAGGGTTAGTCCTTAGCCTTGTGGTCTGAGGACTTTGTTCGAGGGCTTTGCGGCTGTGCGGAAATCACTTAAATTGTGTGGTGGCAAAATCTCGGCCTCGTGCCATGGGGCAGCGGGTCTGAAACTTTTATTTTTCTAACAGGAGTCGAAAGTGGTTTCACTGCGCAAGTTGACGCTGGGCTTGATGGCCGGCTTTTTGGCCATGGGATCTGCCTGGGCCGATCCCTGCAAGGATCTGGCGCCCACGCGCGGCCAGTCGGGTAAAGATGTGATCTGGATTCCCACGCCGGAGGGCTTGATCGACAAAATGCTGACGGCCGCCAAAGTCACGGCGCAAGACCGCGTGTTTGATCTGGGTGCTGGCGACGGCATCATCGCGATCACCGCTGCACGCAAGTACGGCGCTCAGGCAGTGGGCATCGAGTACAACCCGCGCATGGCCGATTACGCGCGCTGCAAGGTCAATGAGGCCGGCATGAACGCCAAGGTGCGCATCATCACCGGCGACATCTTCAAGGAGGACTTCAGCTCAGCCAACGTGGTCACGCTGTACCTGCTGCCCGATCTCAATTTGCGCCTGCGCCCGACCCTGCTCAAGATGAAGCCGGGCACGCGCATCGTCTCGCACGCATTCACCATGGGTGACTGGGAGCCCGACGAGACCGTCTCGCACGAATATGCACGGGGTTACTTCTGGACGGTTCCGGCCCAGGTCGAAGGCGACTGGATGCTCACTGGGCTGGAGGGTGGGCCGGTGCGTTTGAGCATGCGCCAGACCTACCAAAACATCGGCGGCACCTTGACCCGTGCCAGCGCCACCCAGCCTCTGGTGGGCGTGCGTCTGCGCGGAGAAGAGATCAGCTTCCAGTTCAGCACGCCCGACCGCAACGTGCACACCTTCACCGGCCGTGTCTCGGGCGGCAAGATCAGCGGCACCGTCAACTCCTCCGGCTTGCAAACGCCGGTTGAAGCCAACCGCCTCTGAACCTTTTTCTACATTTATAAACATACCCGGCTGAGCCCTGTGGGGCCTGGCCCAGTGAGGTCATATTGAGCCCAAGCCAACCTGATTCGGCGCAGCCGCTGCGCCTCTTGCATCCTTTGTCGGCCATTGCCCTGATCGTGGGCATTGTGGTGGGCGCTGGTATTTTCAAGACACCCTCTCTGGTGGCTGGCATCAGCGGCGACGCAGGCTGGGCCCTGGTGCTGTGGGTGGCAGGCGCCCTGATCTCGATCGCCGGCGCGCTGTGCTATGCCGAGCTGTGCACCGCCTACCCCAGTGCGGGCGGCGACTACCACTTCTTGCAGCGCGCCTTCGGCCGCGACCTGTCCTTCATGTACGGATGGTCGCGCGCAACCATCATCAACACCGGCTCGATCGCCTTGCTGGCCTTCGTGTTCGGCGACTACATGAGCACGCTCATCCCTCTGGGAACCTATTCGAGCGCGATCTGGGCGCTAGGTGTCGTGGTCTTGCTCACGCTGGTCAATGTGGTGGGCCTGAACGCCTCCTCGCGCGTGCAGATGCTGCTGACGGTACTGGAGCTGCTGGGCCTGCTGGCCGTGGTGGTCGCCGGCTTCTGGGTCGATGCACCGGCCTCGGGTGCGATCAGCTGGTTTGTGCAGGCCCCGGCGCCGGCTCAGTGGGGCTTGTGCCTGGTGTTTGTGCTGCTGACCTTTGGCGGCTGGAACGAGTCGGCCTACGTCTCGGCCGAGCTGCGCGGCGGGCCTCGCACCATGGTGTGGGTCATCGTGGCGAGCATGGCCGCGCTGACGGCCATCTACCTGCTCGTCAACCTGGCCTTGCTCATGGGCCTGGGCCTCAAGGGCCTGGCCAGCAGCAAGACGGCCGCCTCCGACCTGCTCGGCCTGGCCTTTGGCCCGTGGGCCCACAAGGCACTGGGCTTGTTCGTGGCCATTGCCGCACTGACCAGCATCAATGCGACCATGATCGTCGGCGCCCGCACCAACTTTGCGGTGGGCCGTGACTGGAACGCCCTGCGCCAACTCGGTCAGTGGCAGCTGCAAGTGGGCAGCCCCCGTCAGGCCTTGTGGATGCAGGCGATCATCAGCATCGCGCTGATCTTGCTGGGCACGCAAGAAGCCGACGGGTTCTCGGCCATGGTCGAGTTCACGGCGCCGGTGTTCTGGGGCTTTTTGTTCCTGGTCGGGCTTTCCGTGATCTGGCTGCGGCAAACCGATGGCCAGACCGATCGACCGTTCAAAGTCCCCCTGTACCCGCTGCTGCCGCTGATCTTTTGCAGCGCGTGCGCGTGGCTGACCTACTCGAGCATCACCTACGCGATCAGCCAGAAGGCCATCCACGTGTCCATGTGGCTGATTGCCAGCGGTGTGCTGGCGCTGCTGCTGCTGCGCTGGCGCGAGAGGACGCTGACGCAGTCCTGAGCCTTCGCGCTCGTGTGCCCTGGCTCAGGGCTGTCCGGTGAGGATCCCGCTACCATGGGGCCATCACCGAGACAGCTGCCATGGCCCTGATCCACACCCTGACCTCCTTCCACGTTTTCCTGGGCCGCGTCTGGGCCCTGGCCGTGCCGTTTTTCCGCTCCGAGCAGCGCTGGCAAGCGCGCGCTTTGCTGGCCGCCATCGTCGCGCTCAACCTGGCGGCGGTCTACATGCTGGTGCTGCTCAACGACTGGAACCGGCTGTTCTACGACTCATTGCAGGAGCGCAACGAGGCCGTGTTCTGGCGCGAGTTGCTGCGCTTTGGCTATCTGGCCTTTGGCTTCATCGTGATTGCGGTCTACCGCTTCTACCTGACCCAACTGCTTGAGGTGCGCTGGCGCGCCTGGATGACGCGCCACACTCTGGAGCGCTGGCTGTCTGACCAGCGTTTTTACCGCATGGAGTTGGCCCGCTATGGCGACGCCAGCCAGGCCGCCTCGCCTGACAACCCGGATCAGCGCATTCAGGAAGACCTCAAGCTGTTCACCTCGTACAGCGTCTCGCTGAGCATGGGCCTGCTCAATGCTGTGGTCACCTTGGTCAGCTTTGTCGGCATCCTCTGGAGTCTGTCGGGCGAGATGGTCTTTACGCTGGGCGGGCAGAGCTACTACATCGAGGGCTTCATGGTCTGGATGGCGGTGATCTACTGCGCAGCCGGCAGCCTGATCACCCACTACATCGGGCGGCCGCAGATTGCCTTGAACTTCATGCAGCAGCGCCACGAGGCCGACTTTCGCCACCACCTGGTGCGGGTGCGTGAACACAGCGAAGCCATCGCGCTCGACGGCGGCCAGACGGTCGAGCGCGAGCAGCTCGATCTGCGCTTTTCCCGGGTGCTGGCCAACTACCTGCTGCTGCTCAAAAAACAGAAGAACCTCGTGTGGTTCACCAACTTCTTTGGCCAGGCGGCGATGGTGTTTCCGTTCGTGGTGGCAGCGCCGCGCTTTTTCAGTGGCGCCATTGCGCTGGGCCAGTTGATGCAGATTGCGTCGGCCTTCGGTCGCGTGCAGGACGCATTGAGCTGGTTTGTCGAGAACTATTCCACCCTGGCGGCCTGGCGTGCCACCACCGATCGCCTGACCAGCTTTGAGGCGGCAATGGCCTTGCGGCGCAGCGATCGGCCCTCGGTGCAGTCCGATGCCGCGCCGGCCGCCCATGGGCTGGAGCTGGCCTTGCCCGATGGCCGCCTCTTGCTGGCCGACGTGCAGATCCAACTGGCCGGCGGTGATGCGGTCTTGCTGCAGGGCCCTTCGGGCAGCGGCAAGTCGACGCTGTTTCGGGCGCTGGCCGGTATCTGGCCTTACGCGCGCGGCCGTATCGATCGGCCTGACGATGCAATGTTCATGGCGCAGCGGCCTTACTTTCCCGATGGCAGCTTGCGCGATGCCCTGGCTTATCCGGAGCCGGCCAGCCGCTACACCGATGTCCAGCTCGAGCAGGCCCTGCGCGACGCATTGCTGCCCGAGCTGGCGGCTCGCCTGAACGACGAAGATGCCTGGGGCCACAAGCTCTCCGGGGGCGAGCAACAGCGGCTGGCCATTGCGCGGGTGCTGCTCAAAAAGCCACGCTGGGTGTTTGCCGACGAGGCCACCAGCGCGCTCGATGAGGCGGCCGAGCAGACGCTCTATGCGCGCCTGCTCGCGCAGGTGCGGCAAAGCGGTGGCGCTTTGGTCTCGATCGCGCATCGGCCAGCGCTGGCTGCCTTTCACCCTATGCGCTGGCAGATGCAGCGGCAAGAAAGCAGCGCGCCTGCGCTGTATCGGCTCGAGCAGCAGCGCAGCTAAAGGGCCCGGCTCTCAAGATGGGCAGAACCGCAACAAAGCCAAGCGAATCAAAGGATCACCTCATGACCCAGCAGAAAGTGGGCCTGTTTTTCATAGCGGCCGTGCTGGCTGGCCAGGCGCTGGCGCAGCAGCGTATCGGCGAAGTCGACACCGCCTTTCAGTGGATCGGCCCTGACCACAAGGTGATCGTCGAGGCCTACGACGACCCACGCGTCAAGGGCGTGACCTGTTACGTCTCGCGTGCCAAAACCGGTGGCATCAAGGGCGGTCTGGGCCTGGCCGAAGACAAGGCAGAAGCGTCCATCGCCTGCCGACAGGTCGGCCCCATCACCTTTGCCTCGCCGCTGCCGCAGCAAGAGGAGGTGTTTAGCGAGCGCATGTCCATTGTGTTCAAGAAGCTGCGCATTGTGCGCATGGTCGACAAGTCACGCAATGCGCTGGTCTATCTGACCTATTCGGAGCGGCTGATCGAAGGCTCGCCGCAAAACAGCGTCACCGCCGTACCGGTC
This sequence comes from Comamonadaceae bacterium, assembly GCA_947459405.1. GTDB lineage: Bacteria > Pseudomonadota > Gammaproteobacteria > Burkholderiales > Burkholderiaceae_C > Polaromonas. The sequence goes on along the minus strand of CANHDQ010000018.1, from coordinate 3,922 downwards.
GATCGCAGCCTGACGATCCCGCTGCGGCCCTGAGCGCCGTCCCCAGGGGTCGTCCCGAGCGGCCATCCTGAGCGATTCACGCAGCGACTGCAAAGTGCAAAACGATGCCGTCGGGCTGCTGCAGCAGTTGCACCGACTCGGCCCGCGCAAGCGCGCGCACATCGGCCCATTGCAAGGGGCGGTAGTCGGGCGTCTGATCGGGCTCTGGCGGGCGCTCGATTGGCGTGAGCGTGATGCGCACCTGCACCTGCCGTGCGCCCGGCTGCGCTTGGAGCTCGGTGGCCTGTAGCCTCAGCTCGGCCGGCCCGGGGCTGCTGTCGCTCAGGTACAAAAGCGCGGCCGGCAGCACGCTGCGCAGTGCGGGGCCATCAATTTGCGCCTGCACATCGCCGCTGTCGTGGCTCAGTGCAAAGCCGCGAAAGCGCAGGCTGGTGGCCAGCAAATGCACGCACTGGGCCAAGCCGGCCTCCAGCGCCAAAGTGGACGGTCCGCGCGGGGCGACCCAGTTCATCAAGTCCATGCAGTGCTCGGCCGCCTGCCGCGACATCTGGCCCAAGCCAGCGCACTGCTCCTGCACACCGATGATCTCGTTTTTCTGGACGCGTCGCTCCAGCAGCGCGGCCATCATGCCCAGGGGCTGAAACTCACCGGCCATGTGGTGGCGCAAGGTCGGCGCCACCCGCCGCAGCAAGGCGTAGCGCGCTGCTTCTTCATGCAAGGTATCGGTCATGGGAGGGACAACAGGTGTTTTTTAGCCGGAGGCTCGTCAGCGCAAGCGCGGCCATGCTCAAGGCCACGATGGTAGCCCTGCAAAGCGCCGTAGCAAGCTCATCCGTGAAAAACAAACACAGCGATACGCCTGTCACACCTGCCCGTGCCTGCGCGATGACGCAGTCAAGAGACGATAAAGCCCCTGCCCGGTCATTGCTAGGCGCGCAGCGCCGCGGCAATCCATGCCCTCACGCAACGGCCGATGGATCGCTTCGTTCTTCGCGATGACGCAGCTGGGAGGCGATGACACAGCCGGGAAGCGTAAAGCCCCTGCCTCGTCATTGCCAGGCGCGCAGCGCCGTGGCAATCCATGCCCTCACGCAACAGCCGATGGATCGCTTCGTTCCTCGCGATGACACAGCTGGGAGGCTATGACGCAGCTGGGAAACGTAAAGCCCCTGCCCGGTCATTGCGAGGCGCGCAGCGCCGCGGCAATCCATGCCTTCATGCAACGGCCGATGGATCGCTTCGTGCCTCGCGATGACGCAGGCGGGAGGCGATGACGCAGCCGGGAAGCGTAAAGCCCCTGCCTCGTCATTGCGAGGCGCGCAGCGCCGCGGCAATCCATGCCTACACGCAACAGCCAATGGATCGCTTCGTTCCTCGCGATGACACAGCTGGGAGGCGATGACACAGCCGGGAAGCGTAAAGCCCCTGCCCGGTCATTGCGAGGCGCGCAGCGCCGTGGCAATCCATGCCTTCATGCAACGGCCAATGGATCGCTTCGTTCCTCGCGATGACGCAGCTGGGAGGCGATGACGCAGCTAAGACGCGGTGCTACAGTCCTTCGCTAGCCCTGCTGCTACCCGGCCAGACCTGACCGGACCGTTCCCACCCCATGTCCTTGATGCCTGAACGCGCCACGGCGCCTGCCCGCCCTGCCCTCTGGCGCTCGCCGCGTCTGGGGCTGGCGGCCTTGTTAGCCTTGCTGGGCGCACTAATCTGGACCGGGGGTCTGGGCGGCCTGAGTCTTGAGACCTTGCTGGCCCAGCACAGCCGCCTGCTGCAGTGGCATGCGCAAAGCCCCTGGCAGGCGCGGCTGGCGTTTGCCGGGGTGTATGTTGCGGTGACCGCCTTGTCCCTGCCCGGCGCTGCGCTGCTGAGCCTGGCGTGCGGCGCCGTGCTCGGGATGGTCTGGGGCAGCGCCGTGGCACTGCTGTCGGCCACGTTGGGCGCGACCCTGGCCATGCTGATGGCGCGCTATCTGCTGCGGCCCTGGGTGGCGCGCATCGGCGGCGCGCGGCTGGCCGCTGTCGATGAAGGCATGGCGCGCGATGGCGTGTTTTATCTGCTGTCCATGCGCTTGCTGCCGGTGCTGCCGTTTTTCCTCATCAATCTGGCGGTCGGTCTGACCCAGATGCGTGCGCTGACCTTTGCCTGGGTCAGCCTGGTGGGCATGGCGCCGGCAGGGCTGGTTTATGTCCATGCAGGCGGAGCGCTGGCGCAGATCCGTTCACCGGCCGACATCTTGTCGGCGCCAGTGCTCGGCGCGCTGACGCTGCTGGCCGTGCTGCCCTGGCTGATGCGCTGGGCTTTGCCGCACTGGCGGCGCCGGCGTGCCCTGGCGCCCTGGCGGGGGCAGCGTCCGCGTCGATTTGACCGCAACCTGGTGGTCATTGGCGGCGGTGCCGGTGGCCTGGTCGCGGCCTATATGGCCGCCGCCCTGCGCGCCCGCGTCAGCCTGGTCGAGGCCGATCGGCTGGGCGGCGACTGTCTCTACCACGGCTGCGTGCCGAGCAAAGCCTTGATTCATGTCTCGCGCCAACTCCACCAGATCGGCCAGTCGGCCCACCTGGGTCTGCGGGTGGCAGAGCCATCAGTGGACTGGCCTGCCCTGATGCAGCGGGTGCGCGAGGTGATCACCCAGATCGAGCCCCACGACAGCGCCCAGCGCTACAGCGCGCTGGGCGTGGACGTGATTGCAGGGCATGCGCGCATCGTCAACCCCTGGACGGTCGAGATCACCGGTTCGGGGCCGAGCCGGCGTCTGAGCACGCGCGCCATCGTGATTGCCACCGGCGCGCGGCCCGTGGTGCCGCAGTGGCCGGGCTTGGCCGATGTCGATCCGGTCACCAGCGACACGCTATGGGATCGGCTCGCGGCCAGCACGCAAATTCCTGCCCGCATTGCGGTGTTCGGGGGCGGTGCGATCGGCTGTGAGCTCGCGCAGGCGCTGGCGCGGCTGGGTTCGCGCGTCACACTGATCGAGCGCGGTGCGCGGCTGCTCGCACGCGAAGACGAGGACGTCAGTGCGGTGGCGCTCAAGGCTTTGCAAGGCGCGGGCGTGCAGGTGCTGCTGCACACGCAGCCGCTGGCCTTTGGTCGCGATCCCGAGTGCCACGCCCGGCTGCAGACGCCCGCTGGCGAGCAACGCCTGGCCTTCGATCTGCTGCTGCTGGCGCTGGGGCGCAAGCCCCACGTGCAAGGTCTTGGGCTGCAGGAGCTTGGGCTGCACGACTTGCAGCTCGACGCCTACCTGCAGACCCCCATCCCCGGCATCTACGCGGCCGGCGACGTCACCGAACAGTGGCAACTCACACATGCGGCAGCCCACCAGGGCTGGCACGCGGCGGTGCATGCGCTGCAGGGGCTCAGGCGCTTTCGGGCCGACCGCACGCCCATGCCGCAGACGCTTTTTCTGGACCCCGAGATCGCCCGTGTCGGCCTCAACGAGCAGCAGGCGCGCGGGCTGGCCTATGAGGTCACCCGCTTTGAATTGGCCGAGCTCGATCGGGCCATCATCGAGGGGCGGCGCGAGGGCTTCGTCAAGCTCATCACCGCCGCCGGCAGCGGCAAGCTGCTGGGCGCCACCGTGGTCGGTCCGCACGCCGGCGAATTGCTGGCCGAATACACCCTGGCACTACAGCAAGGCCTGAGCCTGAGGCAGTTGCTCTCCGGCGTTCGCGCCTACCCGACCTGGGCCGAGGCCAACAAGTATGCAGCCGGTGTCTTTGTGCGAGGGCGTCAGCCGGCCTGGGCGCTGCGCTGGCTCGAGCGCTACCACGCCTGGCGCCGGGGCTGACCCTGCGGGCGCAGCGCCCGGTGACAATGGGGCTTTGCTTGCAGGTCATTTCAATGGCACTTCAACGGCACTTCAATGGCACGGGGCATGCGCGCATCTGACAGCCCAGTCCTGCGTGACATCGTCTTG
>CANHDQ010000017.1 GCA_947459405.1 Comamonadaceae bacterium | reverse complement strand
CGGGCGGCTCGTGCCACAGGGCAATCCCTAAGCACGCTAAGTATCTTTTCGTCGCATGCTTGAGGCTGCGGCGGCTCCTTGCGCCAGACCTGCCTTGACATGAACAGCAGCACCCAAATCCCCACCGATGTCCAGCTCGCCTGCCAGGCCAGCTTGATGACCTTCATGGCCCACTTTGATGCCGACGAATTTGAGGCGATGCAGCAGTGGTTTGCCCCAGACGGCATCTGGGTGCGCGCCGATGGCACGCTGCGCGGACTGAGCGAGCTGCGCGCCTGGTGCGCCGCGCGCAAGCCAGGGTACCTCTTTGTGCGCCACCTGATCTCCAATTTGCGCTTCGAGGCCCTGCCCGACGGGCGGGTGCGCATTCACTCTTATGTCACCGTCTACCGCCATGACGGCCAGCCCGGCGATGCGCGGCCCGCGCCCATGAACGGCCCGGCCCTGGTGGGCCGCTACACCGACGATTTGGTGCTGCACGAGGGGCGCTGGAAGATTCACCACAAGAGCGTGCAGGCCGACTTCAAGCGTGCCTGAACGCGCCAGTACCACCACCCCCTGCTCTCGGAAGGAAAGACCATGAAAAAAAACCTGACCCAGAACATCCTGAGCGTTTGCACTGCCCTGCTGCTGGCTGCCAGCGCCAGCGCCCAGCAGACGCCGCCCCCCGCCAACGACCCGGTGACGCTACGCGTCAACGTGTTCCGCGGAGCGAGCAATCTGCCAATCTACATGGCGCAGGAAAAGGGCTACTTCGCGCGCCGCGGCATCACGCTGCAAATGCTGTTCACGCCCAACTCGACCGAACAGCGGTCGGGCCTGGCAGCCGGTAAATTTGAGCTTGCGCACGCTGCAGTGGACAACACGGTGGCAATGATCGAAGTGGCCAAGGCCGATGCGGTCATCGTGGCCGGCGGCGACGGTGGCATGAACGAGGTGCTGGTGCGGCAGGAGATCAACAAGGTCAGCGACATGCGCGGTCGCACCTATGTGGTCGATGCGCCCAACACCGCCTATGCGCTCATCGGCCGCAAGATCTTCAAGGACGCGGGCCTCAAGGAGGGCCAGGACTACAAAATTTTCCCGCTGGGCGGATCGGAAGCGCGCACCAAGGGGCTCGACACCCCAGAGGGCGCCGCCACCTTGCTCAACCCGCCCTGGAACTTTCTGGCCAAGGAGCGCGGTGCCAAGAGCCTGGGCCGCACCATCGACCTGTTTGGCCCCTACCAGGCCCAAGGCGTGTTTGTGATGCGTCCCTGGGCGGCCCAGAACGGCTCGGCCCTTGAGCGCTATTTGGCCGCCTACATCGAGGGCTGCCGCGCCGCACAAGACCCGGCTCAGCGCAACCTGGCGCTGAACGTGCTCAAGCGCGAACTCAAGCTGACCGATCAGGTCGCCGAGATGACCTACACCGAACTGATGACCAAGGGCAGCGGGCTGGCCCCGGACTGCGCCTTTGACATGCAGGGCTTTCGCAATGTGCTGGCACTGCGCGCCGAGATCGAGGGCCAGTGGGGAGGCACTGCACCCGACCCAGCCCGCTTCATCGACATGAGCTTTTACAACCGCGCCCTCGGTCACACCCGCCCCTGAAGCTTGCTGCGACACCGCGCCATGCGACCCGAACTGCGACTGCGCCACATGGGCATGTATGTGTGGGATATCTCACGCATGGCCGCCTTTTACCGGGACGTGCTCGGGTTTGTGGTCACCGACACCGGCTTCGTGCGGGGCCACGACGTGGTGTTTCTGAGCCGGGATGCGCACTCGCACCATCAACTGGTGATGGAGAGCGGTCGCCCGCCCGGTCGCGGCTCGGGCTACGGGCTGCAGCAAATTTCGTTTCAGGTCGATGCGCTGGGCGACTTGCGGGTCATGCGATCACTGATCGAGAAGCGCCAGGATGTCGAGCGTTTACAGGCAGTGGACCACGGCAATTCATGGTCGCTGTATTTCTGGGATCCGGAAGACAACCGCATCGAGATCTACCTCGATACGCCCTGGCATGTCGACCAACCCTATCTGGAGCCCCTGAATCTGGACCTGAGCGACGAGGCGATCCACGCGGCCACGGCAGCCCATGTTCAGGGCAAGCCAGGACTCAAGCCCATGAGCCAATGGCAACAGGAGATGGCCCAGCAGATCGAGCAAATGCGCTCGGCCGCCCTTTGAGGCGCACACGCCGGGCTGCCCCCGCGCAACACAAGGGCCGCCCCATTGCCGGGGGCGCTGCTCCCCCCGGCCTGCGGGCTCGTCTCAGTCGGCCGACACCTTGTAGCGGCTGACCGAGCCGACCCAGCGGTCGATCTCCTCGCGCAAAAAGGTTTGCTGCTGGGCCGGTGCAATATTGAGCATGCGCCCACCATCGCGCTCGACGCGGGCCAGGAATTCGGCCTCGCGGTTGATGCCTGCCAGCGTCTCGCGCAGCCGGGCCACAACAGGCGCTGGCGTGGCAGCCGGGGCAAACACGCCGAACCAGCTCTCCCCCTCAAAGCGGGTCAGTCCGGTCTCGTTGACGGTGGGGATGTTGGGCAGCTGCGCACTGCGCTGGGCCGAAGAGACCACCAGGCCCTTGAGTCGGCCGGCCTGAATATGCGGCTTGGCCGCCGAGATGTTGTCAAACATGATGTCGAGTCGCCCGGCCATCATCTCCTGATGCGCCGGCGCTGCGCCTTTGAACGGCACATGGATCATGTCGAGCCCCAGGCTGCTGGTGAGGATTGCGCCCCAGACATGCTGCAAAGTGCCCATGCCGCCCGAGCCGTAGCTCATCTTGCCGGGCCGCGCCTTGGCATAGGCAACCAACTCGGCCAGGTTGCTCACGGGCAGGTCTGAGCGCATCAGCAGTACAAAGGGATAGGCCGATACGAACCCCAGACTGACAAAATCGTTCTCGGGTGAGTACGACAGGTTCTTGACCAAGGCCTTGTTCATCACCATGTTGAAGATGCCGCCCATGAGCAAGGTGTAGCCATCGGCCGGCGCGCGCGCGACAAATTCGGTGCCCACCAACGAACCCGCACCGGTGCGGTTTTCCACCACCACACCCTGCTTGAGCAGCTCGGTCATGCGCGCGGCCAGATTGCGCGCCAGGATGTCGGTGCCACCGCCCGGCGCCTGCGGCACCACGATGCGAATCGGCTTGTTGGGAAAGTCCTGTGCGCCGGCCGCCCCAGTCAGCAAAGCGCTGCCGGTGGCCACGGCCCATTGCCGCCGGGTCATGCTTGTCTTCATCGTCTCCTCCTGTTTAACAATGGCTTTGAAGATGCAGTCTAAGAAGCTGCGTCATCGCGGCAACTGGCATTTACCCGCACCACCGACGGCTGGCGCGTGACTGCATCCATGCGCACTGCAGCCCGGCGCGCCGGCAAGCAAGCCAAAAAGATCTTATGCTTGCACATCATTCGGAGGACCTCACCATGAAACTGGCCAGCGTGGAGCTGCATGGCAAAAAGACTTTTGGCGCGATCGTCGGCAGCGGCTTTGTCGACCTCGGCGCTCGCTTGGGCCCGAGCTGCCCCGACCTGATTGCACTGTTCGAGACCGATGCGCTCGCCCGGGCCCAAGAGACGGTTCAGGGGTCGGCACAGGCAGCAGCCGATGCCCGGCTTGAGGAACTGGTGTACCTGCCGGTCAACCCGCGCAGGGACATGCGCATGTTTGCGCTGGGCTGGGCCTACAAGGCCCATCAGCTCGAGGCGGGCAAGGAAGATCTGGCCCACCCCAATATGTTCAGCAAGCATCCGCAGTCGCTGGTCGGTCATGGGCAGCCCATCATCAGGCCGCAGCTGTCCGACCGCTTCGACTTCGAGGGCGAGGTGGCCATCGTCATCGGCAAAGGTGGGCGCCACATCCCGGTGGCCAAGGCCATGGCGCATATTGGCGGCTACAGCATCGTCATGGACGGCTCGGTGCGCGACTACCAAAAGCACAGCGTCACGGCGGGCAAGAACTTTGACGCCAGCAGCTCATTTGGCCCCTGGCTGGTCACCCCCGACGAGTTGGGCGATCCGAAAAAGATGGTCTTGAGCACGCGCCTCAATGGCCAGCTGATGCAGCACAGCGGCTTTGACCTCATGGCCTGGGATCTGGCCGAATTGATTGCCTATGTCTCGGGCATCTGCGCGCTCGAGCCGGGCGATGTGATCTCGACCGGCACACCGGGCGGCGTGGGACACCGGCGCGATCCACAGGTTTTCATGAAAGCCGGCGATGTGCTCGAAGTCGAGGTCAGCGGCATCGGGGTGCTGCGCAACACGGTGGCCGATGAGAGCGCATGACCGCCTAGGCGCATGAGCGCGTTCGTCGCGCCTGTGTCCACGCCAGCGACCAAGCCTTCGCCTAGGCCATCGACTAAGCCCTCGACTCAGCTTTAACCGAGCGGCCAGGCAGCGCCGGTGGTGCGCACGTAAATCGCATAGAGCGATTGCGTGCCGCAAATAAACAGGCGGTTGCGCTTGGGGCCACCGAAGCAGACATTGGCCACCACCTCCGGCACCCGGATCTTGCCGATCAGCTCGCCCTCGGGGTCCAGGCAGTGCACACCATCGCCCGCGCCGACCCACAGGTTGCCCGCCACGTCGACCCGCAGGCCGTCGAACAGCCCCACGGTGGCGCTGGCCAGCAACTGGCCCGGACCGTGCACCGTGCGTCCATCGGTGGCCAGCGCATAGCGGCGCACGTCACGCGGGCCCTCTGTTCGGTGAGACACGCCGGTGTCGACCACGTACAGGAATTTTTCGTCGGGCGAGAACGCCAGGCCGTTGGGCTTTTCCATGTGATCGATCACGACGCTGACATGCCCGTTTTGCGGATCGATTCGGTAGACCTGCGAGGCGCCAATTTCGGAGGCGGCCGCATCGCCCTCGTAGTTCGAGTCAATGCCGTAGGTGGGGTCGGTGAACCAGATGCTGTCATCGGACTTGACCACCACATCGTTGGGTGAGTTCAGCCGCCGGCCATTGAAATGCGAGGCCAGCACGGTGCGGCTGCCGTCGTGCTCGGTGCGCGAGACGCAGCGGCCTCGGTGCTCGCAGGTGATCACCCGCCCCTGCCGGTCCAGGGTGTGCCCGTTGGCATTGAAGGCAGGCGCCTGAAACACCGAGACCGATCCGTCGGACTCATCCCAGCGCATGACGCGGTCGTTGGGAATGTCGGACCACAGCAGGTAGCGACCGGCGGGCACGTAGACGGGCCCTTCAGACCAGCGGCAACCGGTGTAGAGACGCTCGAGATGGACATTGCCCAAGGCAAGCCGGGCAAAGCGATCGTTCAGCACTTCAAATGATGCGGTCAACATCGGCAGGTCCTTCAAAATACTCGGGGTGCAAAGCGGCGATTTTCCGCACCAGCACTTCGTTGTGGTGAAGGTGACGCGCCATCGCGGCCACGGCCGCTGCTGCATCGCGCTTGCGCAGCGCGCGCACGATGGCGCGGTGGTCACTCAAAGCCTGCCGGCCGGTTTGCAGCTCGGGCAATGCAATGGCTCGCACACGCTGGTGCATGTCTCGCGCCTGTGCGACCACGGGCCAGACCGCCCCCATCCCGCACAAATCGAGCAAGGTGCGATGGAACTGGGCATCGGCGCTCAGGGTCGCCTCAAGCTGCTCGGCCTTGATCGCCTGGTCCTGAAGGGCGATGCACGCATTCAATTTCGTCCAGGCCGGCTCGCCCGGTGCGGCATCGAGCAGGCGGCGCAGTCCGTGGGTCTCGACCGCTTCACGCACAAACAGCGCTTCGCGGATGCGATCCAGACTCAACAGCGACACCCGTGTTCCGCGCTGCGGCAGCACGTGAACCCAGCCCTCCTGCACCAGACGCCGGATCGACTCGCGCACCGGCGTTCGGCTCACACCCAGGCGCAAGGCCTGCTGGTTTTCCGAAAGCAGCGCCCCCGGGCGCAGACGCGCATGCACGATATCGGCACGCAGCCTGACGTGGACCTGCTCGGCCAGCGAGGAGTCTTGCGCCGCCGCGTGCATCATGGGCCCGCCCGACCGCGCATGAATCGGCCCAAGGCCGCGAGCTTGCCCGCGCTCAAGTAGCCATAGCGGTTGACCCAGACCCGGCCCGATCCTGCTTGGACAGCCTGCGCAGCCAACGCCAAGCGTCGCATGAAGTCACCCTCTGGGCCGTAGCTGTGCGCAAAGGCGATCACGGGCGTAGAGCCGGCCTGCGCGCAAGCCAGGCGCAGTTTGTCGAGCTGGGACTGCTCGCCCACTGGGTGGTCGGTATCGGGCGGCGGATAGCGCAAGGCGGCCGGATCCTGGGCCGGGCCCAGGTCCATCCACTCAAACAGCATCTGCGTCGCCGCATCGGCCGCCGGCCCATCGGAGGAGCCGACCAGATCGCGAGCCCAGTATCGGGCGATCATGGGCCAGTGCATGGTGTAGAGCTTGACCCCCACCGCATCGCAAGACGCGCCCAGCGCGTCCCAGGCAAAGCCGGACCAGGTGCTCAAGGGTTGCGGAAACACCTGCGGCTCGAGCAAGCGGCGCGGACCGCGCACCGCATCGAGTGCGCGTCGATAGGCCGCCAGCATGCGCGCCACGCTGGCTCGCTTGCTGGCCCACAGCGCGCGCGCCGGCCCATCGCGGCCGAGCCAGTCGTCCCAGCCGGCATCGGCCAAACGCTGGCGCAGCACGGCCGCACCATCGCGCGCCGATCGGGCAGCAATATGGCGCCAGGACGCAAGTGCTTGGCTCAAATCAGTGGCCAGCTGCTGCGGATCGGCACCCTGCTGCGCAATAGCGCTTTGCCCATGCTCGCTGAAGTCAAACAAGGCACTGCGCAAGTCATAAGGCGGGTATTCGGGCCAGTCGATTCGAAAGCCGGTGACCTGGGGGTAACGCTGGGCCAACTCTGCCAGCAGCGCGGCCCCATAGGCGTGCACATGGGGACTGGCCAGGCTGGCATTGCGGTCGACGCGGTCGGGATGCAACTGGCCGTCCGGGCCGCGGCACTGGTCCTGCTGCACCGCACCTGAAAACTGCACCCTGTATCCGGGCGGGCTGGCGGCCATCACTTGCAGATACACCTGCATGCCGCGCGCACGGGCTGCTTGAATCACCCGATCGAGGAAATCGGGATGGGCCAAGGTGAGATCACCAGGGGGACTGGGCTGGTAGCGCAAGCCTTCATAACGTGAGGGTTGGTGCACGAGCGCCGGGGCCGTGCTGACCCAGGTCTCGCGTTGACCCCAAAGCTCGCGATCGAGCGGGCGCACCGCGCCGGCCTCGCCGTCCGGAGGTGGCTCGCGCGCGCCCTCCCCCGCGGCGACGATGCGCATCAGGTATGGGCTGGTGACCAAAGCGGTGGCGCCTGCGGCCTGCAGGTTGTCGAGCACCGACTCGATCCCCTCACACTGGAACCACTCGGGCATGACGGTAATGCCCAGGCTGATAGATGGCGTCGAGGAACTCATAACGTCGGTTTGGTATGCTAGTATACAAGTGACCTGGAGGATCCCCATGAAACACTTGACCACTTGCCTCATGGCCCTGCTGCTGCCGCTTTCGAGCCAGGCACAAAGTCAGGACGTCTTTCCCGATCGCCCGATCCGGCTGATCGTTCCCGTGGCCGCTGGTGGCGGCGTTGACACCGCTTTTCGCACGATCGCGCCGTATTGGGCCGAGCAGCTCGGGCAGCCGGTGGTGGTCGAGAACCGCCCGGGGGCGGGCCAGGCGATCGGCATCGATGCCGTGGCCAAATCCAAGCCGGACGGCTACACCTTGGCCGGTGTGGGGGTGCCGATTGCCTTTAACACGGCCCTGGGCCGCAAGCTGCCGTACGACCCCGTTAAAGACCTGACCGCAGTGTCCGAGGTGGTCACGCAGCCGCTGCTGGTGGTCGCGCATCCGGGCGTGGCCGCAAAGAACCTGCGCGAATTGATCGATGCCGCTCGCACCCAACCCAACCCGCTGGCCTACACCAGCGGCGGGCCCGGAAGCTACGGCCACCTGTGGTTTGAAATGGTCGCCGCGCAGTACAAGTTCAATCGCCAGCACATTGGCTACAACGGCGTTGCGCCGGCTTTGCGCGACGTGCTCGGTGGCCAGGTGCCGGTGCTGATCGATGCGATCGTGCCCACCGGCACACAGGTCAAGGCCGGCAAAGTGCAAGGTCTGGCCATCGTGCGCAGCACGCGCTCGGCCATGCTGCCCGATGTGCCCACGCTGCAGGAGCAGGGCCTGAACCTGCCCAACGCGGCACCGTTTTATGGCGTGGTCGGCCCGGCCGGCTTGCCACCTGCGGTGCTCGGCAAACTCAACGACACCTTGGTCAAGGCGCTGCGTTCACCGGCACTGCAAGCCAAGCTCACCGACATGGGTTTCGACGTGGTGGCCAGCAGCCCCGACGCCTATGGCAAAAAAATCCGACAGGAAATCGACCTGTGGACCAAGATCGTTCGGGACAACCAGATCAAGGCCGACTGAGCCCGTCACACAGGCGCCACGGGCACGCCGGCTCACGCGCCCGACCTGGCCCTTGCACCCAATTGCGGCCATGGGCCCCTGAGGGCCCATCCGCTGCTCAATCAACCTTGGCGCCGCTGATCTCGACGACGCGCCGCCACTTTTGCAAGTCCTGACGCAGATAAGCCGGGAAGTCGACCGAGCCTACGCCGATGATCTCTGTGCCATCGGACTGGACCTTGTCGCGAAAACCGCTGTCACTGAGCGCCTTTTGTATTTCCTGATCGATGCGCCGAGCCATGTCAGCGGGAAATTTGGCTGGCGCCAAAATCCCAAACCATGACACCACCTCGAAGCCCGCGAGGGTGTCGGCAATGGCCGGCACGCCAGGCAGGGCTGGGTTGCCCTTGGGGCCCGTGACGCCGAGCGCACGGATTTTGCCGCTTCTGACCAGGGGCACGGCGGTCGAGAGGGTTGGAAAACCCATCAGCGCGGAGCCGCCCATCACGGCCGTGATGATTTCTGGCGCGCCGCGGTAAGGCACATGCACCACATCGACGCCGGCAGTGGCCTTGAACAGTTCGGCGCAAAGATGCGCGCCGCTGCCGTTGCCACCAGAGGCGTAATTGAATTTACCCGGATTGGCCTTGAGCGCGCGCACCAAATCGGGCACCGACCGATACGGTGAATCAGCCTGCACGATCAAGCAGTGGGGCATGGCATAGGTCAGATGAATCGGGGTGAAGTCGGCCACAGGGTCGTAAGCCACCTTGCGGTAAAGCGCCGGGTTAATCGACAAGCTGCTGGTGCCCAATCCGAGGGTGTAGCCGTCCGGTGCCGCTCTGGCGATCGCCTCAAGCCCGATGTTGCCGCCGGCGCCGCCCCTGTTCTCGATGACCACCGACTGGCCCAAGGCGCCCGTCAGGCGCTCGGCCAGGCCCCTGGCAATCACATCGGGCGCGCTGCCTGGGATGAAAGGCACGATCAGTTTGATCGGCTTGCTGGGCCAGGCCTGGGCCGATGCGGGCCAGGCGCCCCCAAGAACAGACAGACCGGCCGCCGACTTCAAAAATTCACGCTTGCGCATGGGTGCACTCCTGGGTTGGTGATTCAGTTGTAGGCAGCCGCCGTGCCTGGGGCCGGCGTAAAGCCCAAGTCGCCGCGGGCCAGGGCTGCCTCACGCCCGCCGTAGCCCATGAGCAGCTGTGCTTGTCTGGCCTTGGCACGACGGTCGACCTCATGCGGATCGAGGTGCTGCAGCAAAAGGCTGTGGCACTGGTGCAGGCGCTCGGCATGTCCCGGATCGGCCGCCAGATCGTTAAGCTCTTCGGGGTCAAGCTCAAGATCAAACAGCTGCGGCGGGTGATCGGTGTAATGACAGTACTTCCAGCGGCCTGTGCGCAACATCGTGGCCCCGCCTGTCGACCCGATGGCGTGGTACTCCGACAGGACCGGCCTGCTGGGCACGCCGCCACAGGCAAGGTCGACGAGGCAATGGCCACTGGCCTGCGGCAACTCAGGCGCGCCGGCTGCCTTCAAAATCGTCGCCGAGATATCGACATGGCTGACCGGCTCTCGAACCACGGCACCGGCTGCAACCGACGCGCCGGCCAGAATCAGCGGCACGCCCGCCGATTCTTCGTAAAGGGTCGATTTGCCCCACAGGCCACGCGCGCCCAGGTTGTCGCCGTGGTCACTGGTGTAGATGACCAGGGTGTTTTGGGCCAAGCCCAGGCGTTCCAAGGCGTCGAGCACCCGGCCCATCTGCTCGTCCATGAAACTCACCAGGCCACAGTAGCCCGCCAGGGCCCTCTGGACATCGGCCTTCGATTGGAAGTGGCTGTCGTAGTCGACCACGCGTGCGTATTCATCGGTAAAAGGGTGATGCGGCCGCTCGTGCTTGGCGTAAAGCTTGGGCCAGGGCAGATCCATGGCGGCGTAATGGTCGAACCACCGCTGGGGCGCGGTCAACGGGAAATGGGGCGCCACCATGGAGACGAACAAGGTCCAGGGCTTGGGATCCTTCTGCCCTGCCCTGTGCTCGAGCCACTGACAAGCGGCCTTGGCAATCTGGCCATCGTACTGCGTGTAGGTCGACTCACCCGGCCCAGCAAGCTTGGCCATCTTGTCGCCGCCCTTGCGCACCGGAATGTTGTCGCGCACCAGCCCCTTGACATCGCCAATGCCGTCGATGATGTGCATGGGCAAGATTTCCTCGCTCCAGCCATGGTCGTCCCCGGGTCGGCCCCGAAAATGCAGCTTGCCAATCGATGCCACGCGGTGGCCAGCTTGCCGCAGCACATGGTGCCAACTGGGCAAGGAACCGTCGTAAGCGTCTGCGTTGTCCCAAAAGCCCACTTCGTGCACGTAACGCCCCGTGGCAAAGGCAGCACGCGCCGGCACACAAATCGGACTGCAGGTGTAGGCCGAGTCAAAGCGTGTGCCCCGCGCAGCCAAACGGTCGAGGTGGGGGGTCTCGATGAAGGGATGACCGGCACAGCCCAGAAACTTCGGATTGTGCTCATCGGACATCAAGACCAGAACGTTTTGGACGGGGCTCAAACTGCGACTCCTTGCAAAGATGGCCGCCGATTATTGAGTCGGCTGCCGAAAAAGGAAAGTGCAGCGGCCAGCGCACTGTCGCCTAGGATCACACCCGGACCATGCTGATGGTTTCCTTGCGAGGGCGCAGCCCGTGCCAATGCAGGGCCTTGCGCGACAGCCAAAGGATGGCTTAGCGTCTCGGGATGACGCAGATCGATGAGGGGGGCTCGCGCGCGACGACTGGCGCGCAGCTTGCTCAGGCGTAGGCCGCGAGTGCCTTGCGCATCTTCTTCATGGCCGCCACTTCGATCTGGCGGATGCGCTCGGCGCTGACTTGGTACTGGGCGGCCAACTCGTGCAGCGTCATGCCGCCAGAGCCGTCGTCGTTGACCTTGAGCCAGCGCTCCTGGACGATGCGCCGTGCGCGCGGGTCGAGTTCCTCAAGTGCAGCCGCAATGCCGTCGCTGGCCAGCACGTCGCGCTGGTGCGACTCGATCAGGGCCGAGGGTTCCTGGCTCATGTCGGCCAAGTAGGCGATCGGCCCGTAGGCTTCCTGTCCGTCGTCGCTGGGCGAGGGGTCGAGCAGCACGTCGCCGCCGGCCATGCGCTGCTCCATCTCGATGACCTCTTCACGCTTGACATTGAGCGTGCGCGCCATCGAGTCGATCTGCTCCTGGCTGAGCGTGTCGCGGTGGGTGGCCACCTCCACGTCGTCCTTGAAGCCCTGCTTCATCGAGCGCAGGTTGAAGAACAGTTTGCGCTGCGCCTTCGTCGTGGCCGTTTTGACCATGCGCCAATTGCGCAAAATGTACTCGTGGATTTCGGCCTTGATCCAATGCAGCGCATAGCTGACCAGGCGCACACCCTGATCGGGGTCAAAACGCTTGACGGCCTTCATCAGGCCAATATTGCCCTCCTGGATCAGGTCGCCGTGCGGCAGGCCGTAGCCCAGGTATTTGCGCGAGACCGACACCACCAGGCGCAGGTGTGAAAGCACCATGTGACTGGCCGCCTCAAGGTCGTTTTGCTCGCGAAGGCGGCGGGCGCACGCTTGCTCCTCTTCCAGGCTGAGCATGGGCAGGCGGTTGACCGCACTGATATAGGCGTCGAGATTGCCCAGCGGCGGCAGCAAGCTGGCGCTGGCCCACGGGTTGGCGATGGTCAGGGCACCCGGGTTGGCAGACAGGCTGGTCATGAGTGGCTCCTTTTGAGGAATGCCGTGATTTTAGCACTCTCATTGCTCGAGTGCTAACAACCCTATGGCTCAGTTTGCCATGTTCAATCTAGTCTTTTGAATACTTTAGAAATAAAAAAAGTCCCCGGATGGTCCCCATTGCAAGGCCCAATCGCTGCCCCTCATGGCCGCTGCAGCCTGGCCACAGCAGCGGGATGTGGCGACGGATGGGCCCTGGACTGCGGGCCGGCGCAAAACTGCAGGCCGGCGCCAAGTTTGTCTAGTGCTGCTGCGGCGGCAACTCGCGCGCCTGCACATCCTCTACCGAGCCGGGGCCGTGCCGGCTCAGCAGCCCCGGCTCGTCGGCCAGCGGCCCCTCGCGCCGGGGTCCGCTGCCGCGCCGCATCACGGTTTTGCTCATCGCCTTGAAGCGCTCCATGTTTTCAAAGTGCGCGCCTACCTTAAAGCGCGCTCTGCCGCCCAAGACAAGTCGCAGCAACAGCGCGACCACGAAAAAAAGAAAGAGCGTGGCCACGATCGCCAGGGCCAGCGCAAACCCGAGCAGCCTGAGCACAAAGCGCAGGACACCACCCAGGGCATTGAGCAGCAGCCTCATATCACTCCCCTCGGTGCGTGCCGGTGTACGCGTGGATTGATCCGCCTGGCTTGGAGGCCTTCATGTCGATGCAACAGGGAGCCCTGAGGCAGCCCCGACCGACGCCCTGCGGGGCAGGCGCACACGGCTGGCAGGTCCTCATCAACAGTTTGGGGGTGGACGCGGTGTTCATCTCGGACCAGTATAGGCAAAGCAAGCGGTCCAGCGCTGCAAGCGCCCCACATGACCTGACGCATGGACAATCGGCGCACCATGTCCACACAGCCCTGGCTTAGCATCGTCATGCCCGTGCTCGATGAGGCGGCCAATCTGGTCGCCGCCTTGCAGGCCCTGCAGTGCTGGCGCGCCTGTGGCGCCGAGCTGATCGTGGTCGACGGTGGAAGTCAAGACGAAAGCCTGCAGATTGCGCGGCAATGGGCCGACCAGGCGTTGACCGCGCCGCGCGGTCGGGCGGCGCAAATGAATGCCGGCGCCGCTCGCGCGCGGGGCCGCTGGCTGCTTTTTTTGCATGCCGACACCCGTTTGCCGGACGCTGGCCTCGATGCACTCGGACGGCTCGATGCGGCCGCCTGTTGGGGCCGTTTCGATGTGCAAATTGATGACCCGGCGCCGCTTCTGCGCACAGTCAGCGTCATGATCAACCTGCGCTCGCGCTGCACGGGCGTGGCAACCGGCGACCAGGCCATGTTTGTGCGCAAAGACGTCTTCGAGCAAGTCGGCGGCTTTCCCGACATTGCCTTGATGGAAGACCTTGCGCTTTCGCGCAAGCTCAAGGCCGTGGCCCGACCGGTGTGCCTGCGCCCTGCGGTGCAGACCTCGGCTCGGCGCTGGCGACGCCACGGCATCTGGCGCACGATCTGGCTCATGTGGCGTCTGCGTGCGGCCTATTTTTTTGGGGCCGATCCCGACGATCTGGCCCGTCGCTATGGCTACCGACCGCGTGAGCGCTGACCGGGTGCCGGTGGCGGTGATGGCCCGCGCGCCGGTGGCCGGCCGCGCCAAGACCCGCCTGGCCCCCTTGCTCGGCGCTGCAGGGGCGGCCCGCGCGCATCGCCAGCTGCTGCTGCGAACCTTGCAGACCGTGCAGCGCAGTGGCCTGCCCTTGCAACTGTGGTGCGAGCCTTCGGCCAACCAACGCTTTTTTCGCGCCTTGGCGCGGGTGTCTGCCTGCACCGGCCTTGACCAGCCGGCAGGGGACTTGGGCCAGCGCATGCACGCAGCCTTTGCGGCGCACGCCCGCCACAGCCAGACCCCTCTGCTGCTGATCGGCACGGATTGCCCAGCACTCGATCCGCAGCACTTGCACCAGGCGGCGCAGCGCCTGCTGGACGCAGACGAGGCCGTGTTCACTCCAGCAGAAGATGGCGGCTACGTGCTGGTCGGCCTGCGCCGCCCACAGCCCGCCTTGTTCGAGGCCATAGACTGGGGGACCGACCAGGTGATGGCGCAGACGCGGGCTCGCCTGAGGCAGCTGGGCCTGCGCTGCAGCGAGATGCCTGCGTTGTGGGATGTGGACGAGCCAGCCGATTGGCAGCGCTGGCTGTCAATCAAGCCGCCGACTCACCGGACCTGAGCTGAGGCCAACCTCAGGCGAGCAAGGCCTGGGCAAACTCGCGTGCGTTGAAGGTTTCGAGGTCTTCGAGTTTTTCGCCCACGCCAATAAAGTACACCGGCACCGCCCGCCAATCGGGGTGTTGCGCCTGTCGTTGCCGGGCCCACAGCGCAATGGCGGCCAGCACGCCCCCTTTGGCCGTGCCATCGAGTTTGGTCACGATCAGGCCGGTCAGCTGCAAGGCTTCGTCGAACGCCTTGACCTGCGCCAGCGCGTTTTGTCCGGTGTTACCGTCGATCACCAGGAGCACTTCGTCGGGCGCCTGCGGGTCGGCCTTGGTGATGACGCGCTTGATCTTCTTGAGCTCCTCCATCAAGTGCAACTGCGTGGGCAGGCGACCGGCGGTGTCGACCAGCACCACGTCCTTGCCGCGCGCCTTGCCGGCCGCGACGGCGTCAAAGCTCACGGCGGCCGGATCGCCGTCGGCCTGGCTGACGATCTCGACCGTGTTGCGCTCGGCCCAAACCATGAGCTGCTCACGCGCCGCAGCCCGAAAGGTGTCGGCAGCGGCCAGCAGCACCGAGGCGCCACTGTCAGCCAGATGGTGGGTCAGCTTGCCGATCGAGGTTGTTTTACCCGCGCCATTGACACCGGCGACCATGATCACGGTGGGCTGATGCTGGCCGATCACCAGGGGCTGCTCGAGCGGCTTGAGCAAGTCGGCCAGTGCATCGGCCAACAGGTCTTTGAGGGCGGCCGGCTCGCTGACCCCGCTGCGCTTGACCCGTTGTTTGAGCTCGCCAAGCAGATGTTCGGTGGCGGCCACGCCAGCATCGGCCATGAGCAAGGCGCTTTCGAGCTCCTCGTAAAGAGTCTCGTCGATGCGTGTTCCTGCAAATACACTGGTTAGGCTCGCGCCGGTTTTGCGCAGTCCGGCTTTGAGCCGGGTCAACCAGCTTTGCCGTGGGGCAACGGGCGGCGCCACAGCTGGCGTTTGCGCTGGGGCTTGCGGCCGATCGCGCAAATCCTTGGTGGGATCAAGGGCACCCGTTTCAGCGGGCGGCGAGCCGGGCGAGAGAAATTTCTTGAAGAAACTGAACATGGAGCAGGACTTTTGCAGTCGCTCTATTCTATGGACCGTTGGCCGGAGCCCCTTTTTGCGTCCGGACTGTTGGAGAGGACCCTCGCATGCGTTTTTTATGGGCTAAGCCCTGGCTCTGGGCGGCTTGTGCCGCGCTGGTTTTAGGCGCGCCGCCGCTGCTGGCTCAGCAGGCCGGCGCTGCCGCCGAGCGCCCGGTGGCCTCACCGCAGCAATTTGTGCTGTCCAACGGCATGACGCTGATCGTCAGCGTCAACCGCCGCGCGCCGACTGCCGTGCACATGCTGTGGCTGCGGGTGGGCTCCATCGACGAGGTTGACGGCACGTCGGGTGTGGCCCACGTGGTCGAACACATGATGTTCAAAGGCACGCCCAGCCTGGCGCCGGGCGAGTATTCCAAGCGCATCGCCGCGCTGGGCGGACGTGACAACGCCTTCACCAGCCGCGATGCGACCGCCTATCACCAGCAAATTCCCGCCGCGCGTCTGCGCGAAGTGATGGCGCTGGAGGCCGACCGATTCGCGCGCAACACCTGGGCCGACGAGGAGTTCAAGCGCGAGATCGAGGTGATCAAGGAAGAGCGCAGGCAGCGCGTCGACGACTCGCCGCGCGGCCAGCTCTATGAAATCGCGCATGCGGCCATGTTTACTGCCTCGCCCTACAGGCGGCCGATCATCGGCTGGATGAACGACCTCGACGCCATGACCGCCCAGGATGTACGCGAGTTCTATCAGCGCTGGTACGTGCCCGCCAACGCGGCCGTCGTGGTGGCCGGCGACGTCGATGTCGAGCAGGTGCGTCAGTGGGCCGAGCAGTACTACGGCGCGATTGCCGCGCGCGCCGTCCCCGAGCGCAAGCCTCGCCTGGAGCCGCTGCAGTCCGGGCCGCGCCGCATCGAGCACCGCGCGCCGAGCAACCAGCCTTATGTCAGCCTGATGTACAAGGTGCCCAAGCTTGAGGCCCAGGCCTTGCGCCAGGCCGAACTTGGCCCGGGCACCAGCCGTGATGCGCTGGCCCTGACGGTGCTCTCGGCGGTGCTCGATGGGCATTCGGCCGCGCGGCTGGACCGCGCCTTGACTCAGGGCGAGCGGCGCCTGGCCCTGCGCGTGGGCGCCTACAACGGTTTGTACGGTCGGGGGCCCCAAGTGTTTGT
This sequence comes from Comamonadaceae bacterium, assembly GCA_947459405.1. GTDB lineage: Bacteria > Pseudomonadota > Gammaproteobacteria > Burkholderiales > Burkholderiaceae_C > Polaromonas. The sequence goes on along the minus strand of CANHDQ010000017.1, from coordinate 7,894 downwards.
GCTCGATGGGGTGCCTGCTGACGGTGTGCCGGCGCAGCAGTTGATGGATGCGATTCGCGAGCAAGTGGGCCGCATCGCGCGCGAGGGCGTCAGCGAGGTCGAACTGGCGCGCGTCAAAACCCAATGGGTGGCCAGTGAAACCTACAAGCGCGATGCGCTGTTTAGCCAAGCCAATGAATTGGGTTCGAATTGGCTGCTCGGGTTTCCGATCGATGCGGGCCGTCTGATCGTGCAGCACCTGCGCAGCATCACCGCGCAGGAAGTGCAATCGGTGGCGCAGCGCTACTTTGGCGATGAGCAATTGACCGAGGCGGTGCTTGTCCCGCAGGCCGGCACACCCGGACAGCTGCGTCGCGGCCGGCCAGGTGCCGGTGACACCCCTGGGAGGGCCCATTGATGAGCCCGTACCCTGTTTCCGAGGAGAGCCCCGTGTTGCGCCTGGCCCTGATGATGACTGCCTGCCTGCGCCGTAAGCCGCTGGCAGCCTTGCCGCGCTGCCTGGGCCTGCTGCTTGCCGGGCTGATGGCACCGGCCTGGGCCAGTTTGCCGATCGAGCACTGGGTGCAGCCCAGCGGCGCACGCGTTTATCTGGTGCGCAGCGCCTCGATCCCGATGCTCGACGTGCAGGTCGACTTTGACGCGGGTCTGCGGCGCGAGCCGCGCCAGCAGATCGGGCTGGCCAGTGCCACCGCCAACTTGCTCAGCAAGGGCGTGTTGGCCCACGGACAAGACGGCGCGCTCGACGAAAACGCGATCACCGAAGCGTGGGTCGACCTGGGGGCCAGTTTCAGCGCCAGTGCCAGCGCCGATCGGCTCAGTTTCTCGCTGCGCTCGCTCACCGACCCGGCGCTGCTGGGCAAGGCGGTGGCGCTGGCAGCGCGCCAGTTGGGCGAGCCAGCCTTTCCCGCCCATGTGTGGCAGCGCGAGCGCGAGCGCTACATCGCCGACCTCAAGGAGTCCTACACCCGCCCGGCCAGCGTGGCAGGTCGCCACTACGTCAAGGCGATTTACGGCGAGCATCCCTATGGTCACGAAATGACCGAGGAGACCTTGCAGCGCATCAGCACCGAGGACATGCGGCGCTTTTATCGCGCGCACATCGGCCCCTGCCAGGCGCGCGTCAGCCTGGTCGGCGACATCGATCGCACGCAGGCCGATGTTCTGGTGGGCCAATTGCTCGCGCGCCTGCCCCAGGGCCCCTGCGGCTCGGGGGAAAAACTTCCTGCGGTGGCCGAGGTACAGCCCTTGATGCAGCCGGCCCAGTTGCGCATCCCGTTCAAATCGGCGCAGGCACGGGTGCTGATCGGCCAGCCCGGCTTCAAGCGCGCTGACCCCGACTTTTTCGCGCTGACCGTGGGCAACTACATCCTGGGCGGCGGCGGCTTCGTCTCGCGGCTGACGCGACAGGTGCGCGAACTGCGGGGCCTGAGCTACAGCGTCTACAGCTATTTCGCACCCGGCCTGCATGCAGGCTCCTTCACCATCGGCTTGAGCACCCGTCCCGATCAGGCCGACCAGGCGGTGGGCGTGGTCTACGATGTGCTGCGTGAGTTCGTCGAGAAGGGCCCGACTGAGCAGGAACTGCGCGAGGCCCAGCAAAGTCTGATCGGCGGCTTTGTGCTGCGCCTAGACAGCAACGCGCGACTGCTTGAAAACGTGGCCAACATCGCCTGGCACGACCTGCCCCTGGACTACCTGAGCACCTGGTCGGCCCAAGTCGAGCGACTGAGCACGGCCGATATCCGCGCCGCCTTTGCGCGCAAGGTACAGCCCGATCGCATGGTCACCTTGGTGCTGGGGGCCGGTTCGTGACGGCAGCCCGTGCTGCGGCCGGTGGTGGCCGCCTGCCTGGGCAGGTGCGCATCATTGGTGGGCGCTACAAGCGCACCCCCGTGCCGGTGGCACAGCGCCCTGGCCTTCGGCCCACGCCCGACCGGGTGCGCGAGACCTTGTTCAACTGGTTGGGCCAGGATCTGACGGGCTGGCATGTGATTGATGCGTTTGCCGGCACCGGCGTGCTCGGTCTTGAGGCGGTTTCGCGCGGGGCCAGCCGGGTGCAGGCCTTCGAGCAAGATGCCGAACTGGTTCGGCGCATTGAGGCGATGCGTGACAAGCTGCAGGCCCAGGCCTTGAGCGTGGTGCGCGGCGATGGCCTGAGCCTGCTGCGCGGCGCCCCGCCGGCCAGCGCCCAGTTGGTGCTGCTCGACCCACCCTTTGAGGCCAATCTGTGGGCGCCCGCGCTGCAGGCGGCAGCCCAGGCACTGGCCGATCCGGGCTACATCTACCTGGAGGCCAACCGCGCCTGGCGAGACGAAGATGGCCTGCTCGATCTGGGCCTGCAAGTGCATCGCCAGGGCAAGGCGGGGGCCGTGCATTTCCACCTGATCGGGCGCAGGCAGCCAGCCTGAGCGCAGCAGGACCGGCTGCGCGGCAGGTCGACCGATCGCGCCAACCCGCAGCCGTTTGCCTGGATAATCTCCTTATGCCAACGCCCTCCAAGCGCATCGCGGTCTACAGCGGCACCTTCGACCCCTTCACACTCGGGCACACCGATGTGGTTCGGCGCGCGCTGGGCCTGTTCGATCAGGTCATCGTCGCCGTGGCGATGGCGCACCACAAGAAAACCCTGTTCAGCCTCGAGCAACGGGTCAGCCAGGTGGGTCAGGCCTGCGCCAGCCTGGGCGATGTGCGGGTGCTGCCCTTTGAGGGCCTGATCATGGATTTTTGCGCCGCCCAGCAAGCCTGCGCGGTGGTGCGCGGCGTGCGCAACCTCACCGACTTTGACTACGAGGCGCAGATGGCGGCCATGAACCGCAAGCTGCGGCCGCAGGTCGAAACCGTGTTCTTGCTCCCCGACGCGCCGCTGCAGTGCATCAGCAGCACGCTGGTGCGCGAGATCAGCAAGCTCGGTGGGGATGTCAGTCAGATGGTCAGTCCGGCCGTCGCCGAACAGCTGCGAGCGGTCCATGCTGCACAGGGCTGACTCGCCTCTGGCCGGTGCGGGCGTGTGGCCGGTTGGGGCTCCAGTGTTGCGCAAAGGCAGGCAAGTATGGCCTTGATGATCACCGACGAGTGCATCAATTGCGATGTGTGCGAGCCCGAGTGCCCGAACCAGGCCATTTTTCTCGGCCCCGAGATCTACCAGATCGATCCGGCCAAATGCACCGAATGCGTCGGCCACTTTGACCAACCCCAGTGCGTACAGGTCTGTCCGGTCGCATGCATCCCGGTCAGCCCCGACCACATCGAAAACCGCGAGCAACTGCTGCACAAATACCACCGCCTGCAGACCCTGGCCGGTCTTGCGGTGCCTACCGGCACAGGATCGCTTCGTTCCTCGCAATGACCAGGTAGCGCCACGATGACACACAGCTTGCGTCATGGCGAGGAGCGCAGCGACGCGGCAATCCATGTCTTTGTTCGACAGTCGATGGATTGCTTCGTTCCTCGCAATGACCAGATAGCGCCACGATGACACACAGCTTGCGTCGTTGCGAGGAGCGCAGCGACGCGGCAATCCATGTTGCAAGTCAGGTCGGTGCAGCCGGCGGCTCTTTGCGCGGGGGTTTGGGTCTGGGCGGTGCTTCGGTGTGAATCTGCTGCATCGCTTTTTCCATCTCCCCACGCACGATCGAGTCGATGGCCTTGACACCGCGCGCGATCGCGGCCTGCATGGCCGTGCGTTGCTCAGCCATAGGCTTGCCCAGCACCCAGTTGGAGACTTCTGACTTGTCGCCCGGATGGCCTATGCCGATCCGAAGCCGCCAATAGTCGCCGGTGCCCAGCTGGGCGTGGATGTCGCGCAAGCCGTTCTGGCCCGCATGACCGCCACCAAACTTGAGTTTGGCCTGACCAGGCGGCAGGTCCAGCTCGTCGTGTGCCACCAGAATTTCTTCAGGTGCGATCTTGAAAAATCGCGCCAGCGCTGCCACCGATTTGCCCGACAGATTCATGAAGGTCTGCGGCTCGAGCAGCCAAAGGTTGCGGCCCTGCACTTGCGTGCGACCGACACGGCCATGGTAGGCGCGCTCGGTCGCCAGCGTGACCTTGAGCTCGCGCGCGACATCTTGCAGCCACCAAAAGCCCGCATTGTGTCGAGTGGCCTCATATTCCTGGCCTGGATTGCCCAGGCCCACCAGAAGTTTGATCACGCTTGAAACCGTCCAGGGCAGTGTGAGGGTGTACTCGAGCCGGCTGCAAAAAAGCCCGTGCCTCAGGTGAGTGCACGGGCCTTTTTGGCGGGCTCTGCGGCAGGAATTACTTCTTGCCCTTGGCCGGCTTGGCTGCGCCTTTTGCATCGGCTGCCGGTGCGGCAGCTGGCGCTGCAGCGGCCTCTTCCTCGATCGCGGTCACCGATGCGAGCACCGGGTTGACCTGGCCTTTGGTCACCACCTTCACGCCCTTGGGCAGCGTGATGTCGTTGACGTGCAGCGAGTGGCCTTTTTTCATGCCGCTCAGATCGACGGCGATGAACTCGGGAATGTCGGCCGGGAAGCACGAGACGGTCAATTCGTTGACCACGTGGTTGACCAGGCACTTGTCAGCCTTGACCGCCGGCGAGTTTTCCTCGCCGCTAAAGTGCAGCGGAACCTTGACCGTCATGCGGGTCGTGGCTTCGACGCGCTGGAAGTCGATGTGCTGAACCTGCGGCTTGTAGGGGTGCATCTGCAAATCGCGCAGCAGCACCTTGTGAATGGCACCGCCAAGTTCCATCTCGAGGATGGAGGCGTGGAAAGCCTCTTTTTTGATGGCGTGAAAAAGCGCGTTGTGATCGAGTTCGATCAGCATGGGCTCGCCCGTGCCACCGTAGACGATACCGGGCGTGCGGCCCGTGATGCGCAGACGGCGGCTCGCACCCGTACCCTGCAGCTTGCGCTCGAAAGCGACGAATTTCATGGTTTTCTCCTGCTGAGGCGGACCGCGACCAGTCTCGCCTCGTGACAACAATGGCAGCTTGCGCTGCCGGCTTATCGTTTCCGGCTCAAAACAGGTTGTCTTGCTCCGAAAACAGACTCATGACCGACTCGCCGCGGGCGATGCGCTGTATGGTTTCGGCAAACAGCGGCGCCACCGAGAGTTGGCGTATCTTGCTGCACGCCCGGGCCTGGGCGTTGAGCGGTATGGTGTTGGTGATGACGACCTCGTCGAGCGCGTCGCCTTTGGACAGGCGCTCAATGGCCGGCCCCGAAAAAACAGGGTGTGTGCAGTAGGCGTAGACCTTGCGGGCGCCGCGCTCCTTGAGCACTTCGGCCGCCTTGACCAAGGTGCCGGCCGTGTCGATCATGTCGTCCATGATGACGCAGTTGCGGCCCTCGATGTCACCAATGACGTGCATCACCTCCGATACATTGGCTCTGGGGCGACGCTTGTCGATGATGGCCATGTCGCAGCCCAGTTGCTTGGCCAGCGCACGCGCGCGGACCACGCCGCCGACGTCGGGGCTGACCACCATCAGATCGGAGTAGTTCTTCTGGGTCAAATCGCCCAGCAGCACTGGGGAGGCGTAGATGTTGTCGACCGGGATGTCAAAAAAGCCCTGGATCTGGTCGGCGTGCAAGTCCATGGTCAGCACACGCGAGACGCCCACGGCCTGCAGCATGTTGGCCACCACCTTGGCCGTGATCGGCACTCGGGCCGACCGCGGCCGGCGATCTTGGCGAGCGTAGCCGAAGTAGGGGATGACGGCGGAAATGCGCTCGGCCGAAGCGCGCTTGAGCGCGTCGACCATGATCAGCAGTTCCATCAGGTTGTCGTTGGTCGGCGCGCAGGTGGACTGCACCACGAACACGTCGCGGGCGCGCACGTTTTGCTGAATTTCGACCGTCACCTCGCCATCAGAGAACCGGCCGACGTGGGCCGATCCGAGGGTGCTGCCCAGATCGCTGGCAATCTCCTGCGCCATGATCGGGTTGGCGTTGCCTGTAAAGAGCAGGAAGTCGGAGGTGGGAATGTGCATGTCAGGCCGCGCAGGTGTGGAGGGGGCTGGGCGCAGGGTTTGGCGAGGTGTCTGGCGGTATCGGCGGGTACCCGTAGCTGACTCGGTCACGATCGAGCTTGGCGGCGATCGGCCCGCAGGGGCAGGTCGCCTTCAAGCCCGAAACATTTGGCAGGGGAGGAAGGACTCGAACCCTCGCATGCCGGAATCAAAATCCGGTGCCTTGACCAACTTGGCGACTCCCCTACACAGGAGTGCGACCCTTGCGGATCCCACCCCTCAATTGTTGGCGCATCTGCATCTGGTGGCGGCAGTTTACCAACCGGCCAGGGGATGCATTTGCATCATGCTGCACACCCGAACGGTCCAACCATCGGCAGGCTTGCCTGGATCGGCGTCTGCAAACCGCCCTTCGGGCAGGTGGGCAAACAGCGCGCTGCCTGATCCCGTCATGCGCCCTTTAAGCCCCTGATCGCTCAGCCACTGAAGGCCCACTCCGATCTGAGGTTGCAGGTTTTGCGCCACGGGCTGCAGGTCGTTGCGGCCAAATCCGAAGATTTGTTCCGGTCCAAGAGCAGCAAAGCCCGAAATTGTAGCAGCTTTGCTGTCGCGCCTGAGCTCGGGCGACGCAAAAATGGCTGGCGTGGACAGGCCGGCCGGCGGCTTGACCACCAAAAACCGGGCATCGGGCAGCTCGATGGGCTGCAACTGCTCGCCGATGCCCTCGACCCAGGCATGGCGGCCGAGCAGAAAGAAGGGGACATCGGCGCCGAGCTGCAAGGCCAGGCCCAGCAGACGCTCGCGCGGCAAAGACACGTCCCAAAGGCGCATCAGGCCGAGCAGGCAAGTGGCGGCATCGGACGAGCCGCCGCCCATGCCTGCCTGCGAGGCAATGCGCTTGACCAAGTGGATATGAACACCCAGGCGGCAGCCAGTGGCCTGCTGCAGGGCACGGGCGGCGCGCACGCACAGATCGTCGGCCGGCAGCGGCTCACAGCCCTCCTCGCTGCGGCTGATCAGCCCGTCCGCGCGCACCTGCAGATGCAAGGTGTCGCACCAGTCGATCAGCATGAAGACCGATTGCAGCAAGTGATAGCCATCGCTGCGCCGCCCCAGCACATGCAAAAAGGCGTTGAGCTTGGCTGGCGCCTGAAGATCGTAGAGGGCCTTCATGGCAGGCTCACGCTGCACACCGACCGACCGGTGCCATGAGCGGCCGTCGGGCTGGCATTCGGGCTTGCACCGGCCTCATCGGTCCAGCAAGATGCGCAACTGCACCGTGGGTTCAGGGTTTTGCCGGCTGGCCAGCAGCCGCCCCTGGTTGAGTCCCGACAGGTCGGTGTCCCAGCCCGCTACCGGCGTGGGCACGCCCACGAGCCAGTCGAACAAGGCTGCAAGCGGCAGCGCCGCACCGGTGGCTTGGATCAGCAATTCCTCCATCGAGCGGTAGCGCCGGGCATCTGAGCCCGAACGCAGCACGGCCTGTTCGGCCGTCCATTGCGCGCTGGCCACGGCCGTCCCCAGCGGCGAGTTGAGCAGCAGCTGCCCTTGCGACGAATTGCCGCTGAGCTCGAACCCGGCCGAAAACGCCTGCGGCGGGTTCGACCCCACCTGCATGCTCAGGCGCCCGCTCCAGTAATCGGGCCCTTGCCTCGCGGTGCGGCTCGCGCAGCCAGCGATGGCCATGGCCGCCAGCAGCACGAGGGCGCGGCGCTGTACGCCGGCGGCCTGATCCTGCGGGACGACGTGCACGGCCTGCCTCACGGCTGAACCTGCAGGCGCTTGAGGGTCTCCTGCAAGGTTTCGTTGTCGGCGTTGAGCTGCAAGCCTTCGCGCCAAATCATCAGGGCACGCTCGCGCTGGCCCAGGCTCCAGAGGATCTCGCCAAAGTGGGCGGCAATCTCGGCATCGGGCTTGGCCTTGTAGGCGATCTCGATGACCCGCAGCGCCTCCTGCCGG
>CANHDQ010000016.1 GCA_947459405.1 Comamonadaceae bacterium | reverse complement strand
GCGGCGGGCGTGAAGATCGACGCCAGCGGCCTGAACCAGGATATCCACGCCTCGGCCGCTTACCGGGCCAATCTGATCAGCGTGCAGACACAGAGGGCGGTGACCAAGGCACTGGGCTGAAGGACGGGGCTGCGTGCGAGCGCAGCGTCTGGGTGCTTACTGCCTCATCCTTGAGCCACGCGCGGCAATCCACGCTGCTTTAGGCGGCCAATGGATCGCTTCGTTCCTCGCGATGACGAAGCGGTAGCACAGAGGCCGCGCCCCGTTATGGTCAGTCGCGCTGCGGCGTGACAACCTGTCCGGTATGGCGAGAGCCGAGTGCCGTCGCCATCATCGTGTCATTGCGAGGCCCAAAGGGCCGTGGCAATCCACGCCCGCTTTAGGCGACCAATGGATCGTTTCGTTCCTCTGGCGAGGACGGCAGGGGCGTGATGACTGCGGGCCTGACTTCTTCGGCTCTATTGGCCCGTCGCCCTAGACCCGGGCCAGCCCCAGCAGATGGGCCATGTCCTTGAAGAAGATGCGCACGTGGGCCATGGGTTTTTTGCGGGTCAGCTTCTTGTTCATGTAGGACTCGAAGGTCAGTTGCTGCACGTCCCGGTCTTCGCAGATTTTGACGAAACGTTCGCGCCTGCGGTCGGTGGTGTACCAGAACCACTGCATCACACCGAGCACCCAAAACACCGTGCCGTGCTCCTTCATGAAGCGTTTGCGAGCCAGTTTGAGCGCGCTCGGCTGTCCGGTGCGCAACAACTCGCCCGCTGCCTCGGCCGCCAGCTGACCGCCAAGCATGGCGTAGTAGATGCCTTCGCCCGATGCCGGCGCGACCACACCGGCAGCGTCGCCGGCCAGTACCACGTCGCGGCCGTTGTCCCAGCGCGGCAGGGGCTTGAGCGGCAGCGGTGCACCTTCACGGCGCAGGGTTTCAGCGCGGTCCAGGCCGCTGATCTGGCGCAGCAAGGCGGTGGCACCCTTGAGTGAAAAGCCCTTGTCTGCGCTGCCCGTGCCGATGCTCAGCGTATCGCCGTGCGGAAACACCCAGCCATAAAAGTCGGGCGAGACCTGGCGCTGGTAAAACACATCACAGCGCGTGCCGTCATAGCCGGCGGGCTTGTGCTCGGGCGCGCGCACGATCTCGTGATAGGCGAAGACGAATTTGCCTTTTTCCGCGCCGGGTACTTGCTGCTTGGCGACTTCGGAATTGGCGCCGTCGGCACCGATGATGCAGCGCGCACGCACGCTCGCTGGCGTGCCTTCACCCTTGGTGTGTGGCGCCTTGGCCAGGTAGTGAACCACCGCCGTGCCGTTTTCATCGCGCTCGATGCGGTCGAATGTGCCGGTGCGCCGCTCGGCTCCGGCTTGCGCCGCGCGCTCGCGCAGCCATTCGTCGAACTCCTCGCGGTTGACCATGCCAACAAAGCCGTTGTCGATCGGGATGTCGACCCGGTGGTTGGACGGCGCGATCATGCGCGCGCACTGGGCTTTGGCCACGAGCAGTTGGTCGGGGATGTCGAAGTCGCGGATCAGCCGCGGTGGGATGGCACCGCCGCAGGGCTTGATGCGGCCGGCGCGATCGAGCAGCAACACGCGGTGGCCTTTTTGGGCCAGCTCACGGGCGGCGGTGGCGCCGGCTGGGCCGCCGCCGATTACCACCGTGTCAAAGAGGTCTGGAGTCGTCATGCGTCAGCCTTTCGGGTCAGGTCGGTGCAGCGTGCTGCGTTTGCGTGCTCAGGTTTCATGGGCCACTTGCAGGGCGGCTGCCCTGGGTTCTGGCGTGCGCGGCGATGCGGGATCGGCGGCCACCTGCTGGGTGACCAGGCGGATCTTCCAGGCCAGCGCTGCCGATACGAAGAACATGCAGGACTCCAGCGCGAACACGCTGGCGTAGGCCGAGCCCTCGGCTGCCAGCAGCCAGTGGGCAATGTCGCTGGCCACGGTGCCCAGCAGGCCGCCGATGCCAAAGGCCAGCGCCTGTGCGGCGCCCCACAGGCCCATGCGCACCCCCTCGCGCGACGAGCGGCCCTCGCCGGCCATGCGCATCATCGAGCCGATGGCCCCAATCGAGAACGCGCCATTGGCCACGCCGAGCAGGAATACGTTGGTTTTGAGGGGCCAGTCGCTGCCGACCAGACCGGCCAGGGCCAGACCTGCCATGGCCACGCCCGAGGCCAGGCAGCCGCCGACCGTCCAGCCGCGCAGCGAGCCGATGGCACGGGCCCAGGCCAGCTGTGGTCTGCGCGCCGACAGCAGGCCTGCGCCAGCCACCATAAGCATGCCGAGCAACACGCCGCCGTGCTGCACGCCCGACAGCTGCGTCGATGAGCCCGGCGTGTAGCCAAAGACGCTACCGGCAAAGGGCTCGAGGATCAGGTCTTGCGCGCTGTAGGCCAGCATCGAGACGAAGACGAAGATGGTAAAGCGCCGCGCAGCGGGCTCGGCCCAGACCTGCTGCAGGGCCTGGCCAAATGCCACGGGGGTGGCAGCGGGTATCGATGCGGCCGCTTGCCCCTGTTCTTGGCGGGGGCTGCGCTCGAGCCCGAGCACAGCCAGCGTGGTGATCGCGACGGCCAACGCGCAGATGCAGGCTGCCACTTGCAACAGTCGCTCGGGAGAATATGGGTCGAGCCAGCGTCCGGCCAGGCCGGCGGTGATGGCAAACCCGGCAATCATCATGATCCAGACCAGGGTGGCCGCTGGCCCGCGGCGCTGCGCCGGAACCGACTTGGCCAGCATCACCAGCAGGTTGGTGCCGCAGGCGCTCACGCCGGTGCCAATCAGCAAAAATCCCAGCAGTGCGACGGCCAAGCCAGCGACCGTGTGGGAGCCGGCCCAGACCGTGCCCAGGGTGGCCGTCATGCCGCCTGCTGCCAGCAGCACCATGCCGCCGATGATCCAGGGTGTGCGCCGTCCGCCGACATCGGAGCCGTGGCCCATGCGCGGCCGCGAAATTTGCACCAGGTAGTGCAGCGCCACCATGAGGCCGGGCAGCACCGCCGCCAAAGCAAGCTCGACGACCATCACCCGGTTGAGCGTCGAGGTGGTCAGCACCACCACCGCGCCCATGCAGGCCTGCACCAGGCCCAGGCGGGCCACACCGGCCCAGCCGATCTGATGTGTCATGGCAGACCTCCAAGATTGCGCAGGGCAAAGGCGCTGACCATCATCCCGCCGACAAAAAGAGGCACGCCAAAGCCGCTGTACCAGAGCGCCTTGCCGATGGGATCGCTGATAAAGCGGCGCATCAGCACACCCTGAAGCACCAGCAAGGCAGCCACCCCGAGCGCGTGAGCGGGCTGCTGCCAGGCCAGCAGCAGGCCGATCACCGCCACCTGCGGCACCGCCATGAACCAGCAGGCCACGCGGGCTGCGCGGCCCACACCGAGCTGCACGGGCAAGGAACGCACGCCCATTTGGCGGTCGCCCTCGATGGCCTTGAAATCGTTGAGTGTCATGATGCCGTGCGTGCCGGCGCTGTAGAGGGCAGCGAGCACCAGCGATTGCCCGCCCGGCATGGCGCCACCGGCCATCACCGCCGCGCCCGTGATCCATGCGATGCCCTCGTAACTGATGCCGCAGGCGGCATTGCCCCACCAGCCGTTTTCTTTCAGGCGCAGCGGTGGCGCGCTGTAAGCCCAGGCCAGCAGCAGCCCCAGCACGGCTGCGCCAAAACCCCAGGGTCCGAGGGCCGTGGCCACCAGCAGAGACACCAGGGTCCAGGCCACGGCCAGGTACAAGCCCCAACGGCCTGGCATGCGGCCCGAGGGAATCGGTCGGTGCGGCTCGTTGATTGCGTCAACGTGCCGGTCGAACCAGTCGTTGACCGCCTGGCTGGTGGCGCACACCAAAGGGCCGGCCAATGCCACCCCGATGATCGCCAGTCCCCAGCGCCCGTCCATCGAAACGCCGGAGGCGACCACCCCGCAGGCAAACGCCCACATAGGTGGGAACCAGGTGATGGGCTTGAACAGCTCGGTGACAGCGGACAGGGCAGGAAGTGCCATGGCTGTGTTGTAACCGGGACATCACAACTTGTCAATCCAGATTGACACATAGAGATGCCCAGAACTGCCACACCGGCTTGTCAGCTTGGCTGGGCAGGCGCCCACAGCGCCGCTGCGCGTGGTGCCGGCGCGGTTGTGAAGTTCAGGGGGAGGGCGCAGCCAGGCTGGCGGCCCGGCTGTTAGGCCAGGACTCAGCCCGGTCGGGTCGAGCTTTCGCCAGACTCGGGCAGGGGCTCGATGCTGCCATCGACCATGTCGAAGCGCCTGAGCTTGATGTACAGGCTCTGACGCGAAAGGCCCAGCATCTCAGCGGCCGAGGCGCGGTTGTCGCCGGTCAGCTGCAGGGCGGCCTCGATGCACAGCTGCTCGATCAGGTCGGTGGTCTCTCGCACGATGTCTTTGAGCGGCATGCGTCCGACCAGCTCGGTCATCTGGCTGGCCGATCGGGGCAGCTCGCGTGGCGCACGCACGTCGCTGGCCAGGCGTCGACCCATCTCGCGGATGGTAAAGCCCAGGCATTTGTCCTCGCCGCGGCTGACGCTGACAGCAGAAATTTCCACCTCTGCCGCGGCACCGAGCTCGCCGCGCATCTGCGTGGCAAACAGGCGCACCACGCCATGCTGTCGCAGGTTGGTCAGCAGCACCCGAAGGTCGACGCCCGAGCGCCCCAGCCAGGTGTCGAGCAGCTGGCCGCGGGCGAGGTCCGCAGCGCCAAGCTGGGCCAGATCCACGAAGGCCTGATTGACCGTCAGCACCCGTCCGTCCAAGTCGGTGATGGCCAGCGCATCGGGGGCTTGCTCCATGGCCTGCCAAAGCAGCTGGTTGGTACTCGGTACGCTGGGCGCCGCCCGGCTCGCCTGCGTGCACAAACGCAGCAGGAACTGCAGGGTTTGGTCTTCGCGAAATTGCGAGGCCGCTGCCATGAACTCCTGGCCATTGCGCAGGCGCACCAGCACCGGCTCGCAGCGACCCGTGCTGCGCAGGCGATCGAGCATGTCGCGCATGGCGCTCAGGCTCGGCCCATCGAGCTGCTCGGCCAGATTCAATCCAGCGCGGCTGGCCTTTTCGCCGAGCAAGGCTTGCGCGGCCGGATTGATCTCCGAGACCTTGTCGAGCGCACCATCGAGGATGAGCACCGGCTCTGAAGCCAGCTGAAACAGCAAGCGGTAACGCGTCTCGGCCTGGCGCAGACGCCAGTAGTCGCGCTCCATCGACAGCTGCGCCGTCACCAGCCGTTGCTGCAAGGTCATCTGCGGCCGCAGGTCGCGGGCAAAGGCTACGCTGTGGGCAGGCGCCCCGCCAGCCGACGGCAGCGTGACCAGTGAGTAGGCCAGTGGCAGGTCGACGCCGTCGGGCATCGGATGGTTGATATGGCGCCAAGCCGCTGCGCTCTGGCTGGCGTTTTGCTCGAGCAGGGCCTGAACCTTGGGCTGGCTCTCCACGGTGACCGTTTGCACCCAGTGCTTGCCGCGCCATTTCTGACAGCCTTTGCTGAGCAGGTCGTCTTCGCCCACCGCGAGGTCGACGATCACCCCCTTGGCATCGAGCACCAGCACCAGATCGGCAGCCGTGCTGAGCAGCTCGGCCATGGCATCGGCCGCCAGGTGGCTGAACACCTTGTCGGCTTTCTCTAGGCGTCGGTCGTTCAGAGCCTGCTTGGCAGGAGACATGAGGGGGTCCTTCGTCCAGTGGAGATCATGGCAAAGTGCTCTCGGTCGACCGATCAATGCGCGGTTTTGATCCTGGCCAGCGCACGCGTCGCCAACTCGGGCGCCTGGCTGGCATCAAGGATCACGGCATCGGCGCTGATTCGCTCAGACAGCTCAGGCTGCAGGCAGAAAATGGAACCGCCTGCGATTATATGAACGTGGGGGTTCATGCTGGCGCGCCTGGCTTGTCGGATTGAGTCGTCAAGCAGCCGCAGCCGGGCCTCGGAGCCGAGCGAAAAGCCGATGACGTCAAACCACTGACGCTCGACCAGCGCCGACAGGGATCCGGTGGGCTGGATGAAGCTGGTCGAGACATCCCAGCCCGCCCGGTAAAAGAACTCGGCCACCAGCGACAGCCCAAAGGTGTGTTGCTCACCCGGGCACGGAAGCAAAAGAATCCGCCGCTCGGGTTGGCTGCCTGCATAGGTGTTGTTGAGCCCGAAGCTGGCGCTGTTGGCCCGCAGCAACTGCTGCAGGCGGCCCATGGCCATCGTGACCTCGGTGAAGTCACAGGCATCGCACTCCCAAAGCTGCCCCAGGTGGCGGGCCGTGGGTGCCAGCAGATCCAGAAAGATGGCCTGCACCGACACGCCGCGCTGACGCAGTGCGGCCACCGCGCAGTGCAGCGCGTCATCGTCCTCGTGAACGAGCAGGCGCGCCAGCTCGAGGACATCGGCTTGACCGATAACGGCCGCAGGCGCAGCTTTGGTGGCTCCCGCATGGGCGCGCACCAGGCGCGGAATGATCTCCTGTGCAACCGCTTGTGACAGCAAGCGGGTCGGCTCACCCGGCTCACCCGGCTCACCCCCAGGCCGGGCGTGCGGCACAGCATCGGGCCCGCCGAAAAGTCCTTCGGCGGCCGGGTCGGGTTTTTTGTCGGATTGCGAGCCCATGGGTTGACCTCCTTGTGCACTCAGTCTGTGCTGCGGACTTGAGCGCACGAGCCCCGGCTGCCTCTTAAACAGGGCAACGAACCGCCGTCAGGGTGTTCATTGTCGCTGCCTTTGTAGCCGTGGGCTTGGTCCACAGCCTCCCTTGTACTGCCTTCAGCGGTTCAGGTCAAAGGATTTCTGGGGGAAAGCGAGCATTCCGCGATTTCCATTGTCAATATAGTATTACGTCAATTAAAGTTGACACAAGTCCCAGACCCGTCTAAATTTGGGTCAGCACAACAAAAGCCGCCCCATGCCCCCTGACAACCAGCCGATGCCCGACAGCCGAAGGCCGCTCTACACCCCACAAGAGCGCCAGCGCCGGGACGCCTCGCCCTGGACCTGGGTTCAGGGCGTGCTGGCGCCTGTGCAATTTCTGGTTTTCCTGGTCAGCCTGGCCCTGGTGCTTCGCTTTCTCTGGACAGGGCAAGGGCAGGCGGCGGCCGAGTGGTCCATCGTCGTCAAGACGGCCGTGCTCTACACCATCATGGTGACCGGTTGCATCTGGGAGAAGGTGGTTTTCGGCCAATACCTGTTCGCGCCTGCTTTTTACTGGGAAGACGTGTTCAGCATGCTGGTGCTGGCCCTGCACAGCGCTTATTTGGTGGCGCTTTCGGGCGGTCTGCTCGAGCCGCGCGCGCTGATGTGGCTGGCCTTGGCCGCTTATGCGGCCTATGTCATCAATGCCGCCCAATTTCTGATCAAGCTGCGCGCCGCGCGGCTTGATGCCGCCGGCTCGCCGGCCGACAAGCGCCACCCGGGGGTGCCCGCATGAGTCCTGTCATCGCCCTACAACCGGCCGGCTGCGCCGATGTGCCCGTCCTGCGCGAGCGCGGTCAGCGCGAGGTGTTCTGCGGCCTGACGGGCATCATCTGGTTGCACCGAAAGATTCAGGATGCCTTCTTTCTGGTGGTCGGTTCGCGCACCTGCGCACACTTGCTGCAGTCGGCCGCCGGCGTCATGATTTTTGCCGAACCGCGCTTTGCCACGGCCATCATTGATGAGCGCGATCTGGCCGGTCTGGCCGATGCCAACGAAGAGCTCGATCGGGTGGTGACGCGTTTGCTCGAGCGCCGCCCTGAAATCAAGTTGCTGTTCCTGGTGGGGTCGTGTCCATCGGAGGTCATCAAGCTCGACCTGTCGCGTGCGGCGACGCGGCTGTCGGCACAGTTTTCCCCGCAGGTGCGGGTGCTCAATTACTCGGGCAGCGGCATCGAGACCACTTTCACCCAGGGCGAGGATGCCTGCCTGGCCGCTTTGGTGCCGCAGCTGCCTGCATCGCAAGCCAGCGCCGGCCCGGACCCCTTGATGGTGGTGGGCACCCTGGCCGATGTGGTCGAGGACCAATTTGCCCGCCTGTTTGACCAGTTGGGTATCCCGGTTCAGTTCTTCCCGCCGCGCCGGGCCAGTGAGATGCCGCCTGTGGGGCCAGGTACGCGCTACCTGCTGGCCCAGCCCTTTTTGGCCGATACCGCCCGTGCGCTCGAGGCTCGGGGCGCGCAGCGTGTGGCCGCGCCCTTTCCCTTAGGTGTCGAGGGCACCACGGCCTGGCTGCAGGCTGCAGCCGAAGCCTTCGGCGTGAGCCCTCAGCGCCTGGAGCAGGTGACTGCAGCACCGCGCGAGCGGGCCCTGTCGGCGCTGGCCAAGCAGCGCGTCAATTTGGCGGGCAAGTCGATCTTCTTTTTCCCCGATTCGCAGCTCGAAATTCCGCTGGCGCGATTTCTCTCGCGTGAGATGGGGATGCGACTGACCGAGGTCGGCACGCCCTACCTGCACCGCCAGCATCTGGCGCAGGAGATCGACTGGCTGCCAGCGGGCGTGCAACTGTCCGAGGGTCAGCATGTGGAGCAGCAAATCGACCGCTGCCGCGCGCTCGCGCCAGACATCGTCGTTTGCGGCCTCGGGTTGGCCAATCCGCTGGAGGCCCAGGGTCTGACCACCAAGTGGGCCATCGAGCTGGTGTTCACCCCCATCCAGGGCTATGAGCAGGCCGCCGATCTGGCCGAGCTCTTTGCCCGCCCCCTCAATCGCCGTCTGCGTTTGGCAGCCTAGGAGTCGCATCCATGCAACTGACGCTGTGGACCTATGAGGGCCCTCCCCATGTGGGCGCGATGCGGGTGGCCACTGCCTTGACCGACGTGCATTACGTGCTGCACGCGCCTCAGGGTGACACCTACGCCGATCTGCTCTTTACCATGATCGAGCGGCTGCCGCGCCGCCCTCCGGTGACCTACACCACCTTTCAGGCGCGTGACCTCGGCGGCGACACGGCCGAGCTGTTCAAGACCGCGGCGCGCGAGGCTTACGAGCGTTTTGCACCGCGGGCCATGATGGTGGGCTCTTCGTGCACGGCCGAGCTGATTCAGGACGACCCTGGTGGCTTGGCGCGGGCGCTCGAATTGCCGGTGCCGGTGGTGGCGCTGGAGCTGCCTTCTTATCAGCGCAAGGAAAACTGGGGCGCGGCCGAGACCTTCTACCAGATGGTGCGTCACCTGTGCAGCGCGCCCGCGCGTACAAGCCGTGCGGTCAGGGCCGAGGGCCAGCGCCCGAGTTGCAACATCCTCGGGCCCACGGCACTGGGTTTTCGCCATCGTGACGATGTGCGCGAGATCCGAGGGCTGCTCGCCGATCTAGGCATTGACGTCAAGGTGGTCGCCCCGCTGGGCGCCAGCGCCGCCGATCTGGCCCGCTTGCACGAGGCCGACTTCAATGTGGTGCTCTACCCCGAAACCGGCATGACCGCAGCGCTTTGGCTGCAGCGCCAGTTCCAGCAGCCCTTTACCCGTGTGGTGCCGATCGGCGTGCATGCGACGCAGGATTTTGTGGCCGAGGTGGCGGCCCTGGCCGGTCTGGAGCAGGTGCCCGATCTGCGCGAAAAGTCCCGTGCCGGCTGGTACGCCCGCTCGGTCGACTCGACCTATCTGACGGGCAAGCGTGTGTTCATTTTTGGTGATGCCTCCCACGTGGTGGCAGCGGCCCGGGTGGCTGCGCAAGAGATGGGATTTGAGGTGGTGGGGCTGGGCACCTACAGCCGTGAGTTTGCTCGCGAAGTGCGCGATGCGGCCAAGCAATACGGCTGCGAGGCGCTCATCACCGACGACTATTTGGAGGTCGAGCAGCGCATCAGCGACTTGCAGCCCGAACTGGTGCTGGGCACGCAGATGGAGCGGCACATCGCCAAGCGTCTGGGCCTGCCGTGCGCCGTCATTTCGGCGCCGGTGCATGTGCAGGACTTTCCTGCCCGCTACAGCCCGCAAATGGGTTTCGAGGGTGCCAATGTGCTGTTCGACACCTGGGTCCATCCCTTGATGATGGGTCTTGAAGAGCACCTGATCGGCATGTTTCGCGGCGATGCCGAGTTTCATGAAGATGCCGCGCCCTCGCACCTGGGCCGCGCCGGATCGCCCGTGCGGCCAGCGGCCAATGAGCCCACTGTCTCTGCTCCGGCCGTGCCCTTGGCCGTGGTTGCCAAGGTGCCGCAAAGCGCCCCGAGCGCGGCAGCATCGGACGGCGCTGGGCGGGGCGATGCAAGTGCGGCCGGGCAGCCTAGCGTCTGGGGACCAGATGCCGAGCGTGAACTCAAGAAGATTCCCTTCTTTGTGCGTGGCAAGGCCAAGCGCAATACCGAACTCTACGCGCGCGAGCGTGGAGTGCCCGTCATCACCGTGGATACGCTCTACGATGCCAAAGCTCATTTCAGTCGCTGAAAGCCGCGCCGCCGCTCGCCACCTCAAGGGCGGGGAGGGCGCCGCGCTCATGCGGGTGGTGTTGGTGACCATGGACAGCCACCTGGCCAGCGCGGCCGAGCGTGCCCTGGCCCAGTTGCAGCGCACACTGCCGTGTCTGCAGATGAGGGTTCACGCCGCCTCTGAATGGGCCAGTGACGCGGCAGCGCTCGAGCGCTGCCTGCACGATATCGGCCAGGCCGACATCGTCATCGCCACCATGCTCTTCATGGAGGACCACTTCCTGCCTGTACTGCCGGCGCTGCAGGCGCGGCGCGAGCAGTGCGATGCCATGGTCTGCCTGATGTCGGCCAGCGAGGTCAGCAAGCTCACCCGCATGGGCAAGTTTGACATGCAGGCGCCCAGCAGCGCGCCCATGGAGTTTCTCAAGAAGCTCAGGGGCAAGAGCGCCCAGGCGGGCCAGATGAGTGCCGAGGAAAAGACCAGCGCTGGCGAGAAGCAGATGAAGATGCTGCGCCGGCTGCCCAAGATCCTGCGCTTCATCCCGGGCACCGCGCAGGACGTGCGCGCGTATTTTTTGGCCATGCAGTATTGGCTGGCAGGCTCGCAGGACAACATCCAGGGGCTGGTCAGCCTGCTCATTGACCGCTACGCCAGTGGTCCGCGTGCCGTGTTGCGCGGCCTGAAGGTTGCGCCGCCGGTTGAATACCCCGAAGTCGGCCTCTACCACCCGCGTTTGCAAACGCAAGGGGCGCACCGTCTGTCCGATCAACTCGGCGACTTGCCGCGCGTGGCCACCAGCGGCGCCCAAGGCACCGTTGGCGTGCTGCTGCTGCGCTCTTATGTGCTGGCTGGCAACACCTCACACTACGACGGCGTGATCACCGCCCTGGAGGCGCGAGGTCTGCGCGTGGTCCCGGCCTTCGCCAGCGGCCTGGACAACCGGCCGGCGATCGAGTCGTTTTTCATGCAAGATGGCCGCCCGACGATCGATGCCCTGGTCTCACTGACTGGCTTTTCTCTCGTGGGTGGCCCGGCTTACAACGACTCGCGAGCGGCGCAGGACCTGCTGGCCCGGCTGGACATCCCCTACCTGGCCGTCGCGCCGGTGGAGTTCCAGACCCTGGACAGCTGGGGTGCCTCCGAACGCGGCTTTTTACCGGTGGAGGCCACCATGATGGTCTCTATCCCCGAGCTCGACGGGGCCACCGGCAACATGGTCTACGGTGGGCGGGGCAGCGCTGGATCGAGTGCGTGCACCGGCTGCTCCAAGGGCTGCCGCTTCGAGTCGGTCGGTGCGCACGACATGAACACCTGCAGCGAGCGCGCCAACGCGCTGTCGGCCAGGGTGGCTCGGTTGATCAGCCTGCGCCGTTCGAGCCGCGCCGAACGCAAGATTGGCGCCATCTTGTTCAACTTCCCGCCCAACGCCGGCGCCACGGGCACGGCCGCCTTCCTGGGGGTGTTTGAGTCGCTCTACAACACCTTGGCCGCGCTCAAACGCGAGGGCTACACGGTCGACATGCCCGCATCCGTCGAGCAGCTGCGCGAGCGCCTGATCAAGGGCAATGCCGAGCGCTACGGGGCGATGGCCAACGTCCACGCCTTCGTCAGCGCCGACGACCACGTTCGGCGCGAGAAACACCTCAAGTCGATCGAGGCCGCCTGGGGCCCGGCGCCGGGGCGTCTAAACAGCGACGGCAGCCGACTGTTTGTGCTGGGCGAGCGATTTGGCAATGTCTTTGTCGGGCTGCAGCCGGGCATGGGCTACGAAGGCGATCCGATGCGCCTGCTGTTTGAAAAAGGTCTGGCACCGACGCACGCCTTCTCGGCCTTCTACCGCTGGCTTCGTGAGGACTTTGGCGCCCACGCCTTGCTGCACTTTGGTACCCACGGGGCCCTGGAGTTCATGCCGGGCAAGCAAAGCGGGCTGAGCGCCGATTGCTGGCCCGATCGCCTCATTGGCGACATGCCCAATTTTTATCTCTACGCCTCCAACAATCCGTCGGAGGGCACGGTGGCCAAGCGGCGTTCGGCCGCCACCTTGATCAGCTACCTCACGCCGCCAGTGTCCGAGGCCGGGCTGTACAAGGGGCTCAACGGCCTCAAAGAGCTGCTTGAGCGCTATCGCGGCCTGGACTCGCAAAGCGATCAGGAGGCCCTCGAGTTGGCCCAGTCGATTCAGGCCCAAGCCGCAGCGCTTGACCTGGTGGCCGCAGAGCCCGCGTGGGGCAGCGATGCGCCGCAACAGGTGCAGCGCCTGTCGGCCGCCGTTTTGGAGCTTGCCTACACCCTGATCCCGGAGGGCCTGCACGTGGTGGGTCAGCCCATGAACCCGCAGCAGTTGATGCAAACGCTGGCAACCTGCGCCAAGGCTTGGTACGAGCTGGTGCTGCCTGCGCCGGTGCTGCAGCTGCTGGCCGAGGGCGGGTCGGCCCGGCAGGCGTTGGAGCTCATCGAAGCAAGCCCGGCCGGTGGCGATCGGGCCACGCTCGATCAACTGGGCAAGCTGGTCAGTGCCCGTGACGAATTACTCCAGGACAACGAGATCGCCGGCATTGTCCACGCGCTCGACGGCGGCTTCTTGCGCCCGGCCCCTGGTGGCGACTTGCTGCGCACGCCCGATGTGCTGCCCACCGGCCGCAATGTGCACGGCTTTGATCCCTTCCGGATTCCGAGCGCCTATGCGGTCAAGGACGGCGCGCGCCAGGCCCAGCGCCTGCTTGATCGTTACCAGGCCGACGGCCATGGTCTGCCCGAGTCGATTGCGATGGTGCTCTGGGGCACCGACAACCTCAAAAGCGAGGGCGGACCGATCGCGCAGGCCCTGGCGCTGATGGGCGCGCGGCCACGCTTTGACAGCTATGGGCGCCTGGCTGGAGCCGAGCTCATGACTTTGGCCGAGTTGGGCCGCCCGCGCATCGACGTGGTGATTTCGCTCTCGGGCATCTTCCGCGACCTGCTGCCCTTGCAGATCAAGCTGCTGGCCGAGGCGGCTTTCCTGGCCGCCAGTGCCGACGAAGCGCCGCACGAGAACTTCATCCGCAAGCACGCGCTGGCCTATCAGGCCGAACACGGCTGCGACCTGGAGACGGCTGCCCTGCGCGTGTTCGGCAACGCCGAGGGCGCTTACGGTGCCAACGTCAACCTCTTGATTGACAACAGCCGCTGGGACAGCGGCGACGAGCTGGCCGAGACCTACAGCCGGCGCAAAGGCTTTGCCTACGGCCGCGCCGGCAAGCCCATGCAGCAGGGCAAGCTTTTGGCCAGCATGCTCGCCGACGTCGAGCTGGCCTACCAGAACCTCGATTCGGTCGAGCTGGGGGTGACCACGGTCGACACCTACTTTGACACCCTGGGAGGCGTCAGCCGCGCCATTGCCCGGGCCAAAACGCTCAAGGGCGGGGGCCAGGCGGCGGCGGTCGCACCGGTCTACATCGGCGACCAGACCCGCGACGGGCACGGCGGCGGCACGGTTCGCACCCTGGGCGAGCAGGTGGCGCTGGAGACGCGCACCCGGATGCTCAACCCCAAATGGTACGAAAGCATGCTCAAGCACGGCTACGAAGGGGTGCGCCAACTCGAGGTGCACCTGACCAACACTATGGGCTGGTCGGCCACCACCGGGCAGGTGCAGCCCTGGGTCTACGAGCAACTCACCCAGGCCTTTGTGCTCGATGCGCAGATGCGTCAGCGCCTGGCCGAACTCAATCCGACTGCTTCGGCCAGGCTGGCCCACCGGCTTATCGAAGCATCAGACCGCCAGTATTGGCAACCCGACCCCCAGGTCCTGCAGGCCCTCAGACAGGCCAGCGAAGAGCTGGAAGACCGTCTCGAAGGCGTTTACGAAGGAGCCACCGCATGAGCACCGCCACCGTTCCCATCAGCAACATCAAAAAGTCCTCCAAGGGCGAGGACGGGGAGGGCAGCGTCCAGGTCCAGATGGACCCGAGCGTCAAGATCGGCAACGCCAAGGTGTTTGCCGTCTATGGCAAGGGCGGCATCGGCAAGAGCACCACCTCCTCGAACCTATCGGCCGCCTTCTCGCATCTGGGCAAGCGCGTGCTGCAGATCGGCTGCGACCCCAAGCACGACTCGACCTTCACCCTGACCAAAAAGATGCTGCCCACCGTGATCGATGCGCTCGAGCAGGTGGACTTCCACGCCGAAGAGTTGCGCGTGGAGGACTTTTGTTTTCCGGGCTACAACGGCGTGATGTGCGTTGAAGCGGGCGGCCCGCCTGCGGGCACCGGCTGCGGCGGCTACGTGGTGGGCCAGACGGTCAAGCTGCTTAAGGAGCATCACCTGCTAGAGGACACCGACGTGGTGATCTTCGATGTGCTCGGTGATGTGGTGTGCGGCGGTTTTGCTGCGCCGCTGCAACACGCCGACCGCGCGCTGATCGTGACGGCCAACGACTTCGATTCGATCTTTGCCATGAATCGCATCGTGCAAGCCATCGGCGCGAAGTCCAAGAACTACAACGTGCGCTTGGGCGGCGTCATCGTCAACCGCAGCGATGCCACCGACCAGGTCGACAAATTCAATGGGGCCACGGGTCTCAAGAGCATGGCGCACTTTCCGCTGCTCGACGAAATCCGCAAGAGCCGGCTGTCGAAGTCAACCATGTTCGAGCTCGAAGCCACCCCGGCCGTCAAGGCGGTGCAAGACGAGTACATGCGGCTGGCGGCCTCGCTTTGGAAGGGCTCCGATCCGCTGCCGGCGGTGCCCATGAAGGACCGCGATATTTTTGATCTGTTGGGGTTTGACTGATGGACAGCACCGGTTACATCGAGCGCCGCGAACAAATCGAGACCTACTTTGACCGCACCGCGGCCAAGGCCTGGGAGCGGCTGACCTCTACCGCGCCGGTCGGTCGCATCCGCGCCACGGTACGCGCCGGCCGTGACCAGATGCGCGGCACTTTGCTGTCGTGGCTGCCGCAGGACATGCGCGGCCTGCGCCTGCTCGATGCCGGATGCGGCACCGGCGCGCTGGCCATGGAGGCGGCGGCGCGCGGCGCCGAAGTGGTGGCCATCGACCTGTCGCCCACCCTCGTCAAGCTGGCCGCCGAGCGCTATGCGCAGCTGCCGCAGGCCGGCACCGGTCGCGTTCAATTTCTCAGCGGCGACATGTTGGCCGACTCGCTGGGCCGCTTCGACCATGTGGTGGCGATGGACTCGCTGATCCACTACGACGTGCCGCATATGGTCGAGGCCATGCAGCGCCTGGGCGCGCGCACGCAGGCCTCGATCTTGTTCACCTTCGCGCCGCGCACGCCGGCTCTGGCGGCCATGCATGCGCTGGGGCGACTCTTTCCGCGCGGCGACCGCTCGCCCTCGCTGACTCCGGTTTCAGAGCCTGTGCTGCGCGCAGGCCTGGCGCAGGGCCTGGGCCCGCTGGGCTGGCGCGAGGGACGCACCTTGCGCATCCACAGTGGCTTTTACACCTCGCAGGCCTGGGAGTGGCACGTTTGAATCCACGCCTGTTCAAGCCGCCAGCCTGGCTGGTGGCCTTTGCCAACCGCCATCTGCCGTTTGCCGATGCGGCCTCGCACGAGCTGCCGCTGGCACGCTTGCTGCGCCTGTCGCTCTTTCAGGTGGCCATTGGCATGGCCACGGCGCTGCTGGTGGGCACGCTCAACCGGGTGATGATCGTCGAGCTGGGCGTGCCCGCTTGGTGGGTGGCTTTGTCGGTAGGCTTGCCGCTGCTGTTTGCGCCGGCGCGCGCCCTCATCGGCTACCGCAGCGACACCCATCCTTCGCCTCTGGGGCTCCGGCGGCTGCCCTATCTGTGGATGGGCAGCCTGCTCATGTTTGCGGGGCTGGCCATGATGCCCTTTGCCTTGCTGTTGCTGTCCGACGCGCCCGATGGCACGCTGTGGTTTGGCCGGCTTGGTGCGGCCCTGTCCTTTTTGCTGGTGGGCGCGGGCATGCAGATCGCGCAGACGGCCGGCCTGGCTTTGGCCAGCGACGTCTCGCCCATCGACAAGCGCCCTCGGGTGGTGGCGCTGCTGTACGCCATGCTGCTCGTCGGTCTGATGGTGGGCAGCGCTTTGCTGGCCTGGCTGCTGCAAGATTTCAGCCCCAAGCGCCTTATTCAGGTGGTGCAGGGCTCGGCCGTGGTGGTGATTGTGCTCAACCTGGTTTCGCTTTGGAAGCAGGAGGCGCGTGGCCAGCGCCGCGGCGCGCGCGAGGCTGGCGGCTTTTCCCGCAACTGGGCCCGGCTGATGGCCGTGCCGCGCATGCGCCGGTTTCTCTGGACGGTCGGCCTGGGCACCGCTGCTTTTAGCATGCAGGACATCATCTTGGAGCCCTATGGCGGGCAGGTGCTGGGCCTGGACGTGAGCTGGACCTCGTCGCTGACGGCTCTGACAGCCGGTGGCTGTCTTCTGGCCTTTTTGATCTCGGCGCGGCTGTCGGCGCGGGGCCTCGATACCGGTCGGCTCGCGGGCCTGGGCGCCTTGCTCGGCTTGCCCGCTTTTGCATGTGTGATTTTTTCAGCGCCGCTCGAGTCGGCCTGGATGTTCCGCTTTGGCGCAGCCTTGATTGGTTTTGCCGGCGGACTTTTTTCAGTGGGCATGCTGCTCAATGCGATGGAGATGCCTGAGGGCGAGTTGACCGGTCTGGTGCTTGGCGCCTGGGGCGCGGTGCAGGCCACCGCTGCGGGCCTGGCCATGGTCGCAGGCGGCGTGCTGCGCGACTTGGTGGGCGCACTGGCCGAGACGGGCTGGCTGGGCCAGGCCCTCGCTTCACCGGTCACCGGCTACAGCTTTGTTTTTCACCTCGAGATGTACCTTCTTTTTGTGGTGCTGATTGCGCTAGGCCCCTTGGTCAAGCGCCACCAGGACCTGCCCCGCAGCCCCCGGCGCATCGGCTTGGCCGAGATGCCGGGATAGCCTTTGAACCGATTTTTGCCAGCCCGCCTTGACTGAAGGAGACCCACCATGGGAACAGGAGCCATCACCCAGTACGTCGACGTCGCCCAGCTTGTGCTTTATGCCTTCTGGATATTCTTTTTCGGCCTGATCTACTACCTCGCGCGCGAAAACCATCGCGAGGGCTATCCCATGGACCCGGGACGCGAAAACGGCCCCAAGATCACGGGCTGGCCTGTGCCCGAGCCTGTGACGTACAAGCTGCACGATGGCCGCGAGGTGCACGCCCCCGACCCGCAGCGTCCTGACGGCCAGTACAGTGCCCAGGCGGCGCATGGCTGGAACGGCGCGCCGATCGAGCCGGTGGGCAATCCCTTGCTCGCTGGCGTAGGCCCTGGTGCCTGGGCCATGCGCGCCGACACGCCCGATCTGACCCATCACGGCGAGTCCAAGATCGTTCCCTTGCGCGTGGCGGCCGACCACAGCGTGGCTGTGCGCGATACCGACCCGCGCGGTCTGCCGGTCTATGGCGGCGACGGTCAGCAGGCGGGCACGGTCACCGACATCTGGGTTGACCGCATGGAGATGATGTTTCGCTACCTGGAAGTGCAAACCCAGGGCGGTCGCCGGGTGCTTGTGCCCATCATGTTTGCGCGCATCAAGCGCAGCGGCGTGCATGTCCATGCCCTCATGGCCGATCAGTTCGAGGGCGTGCCTGCCACCGCCCATCCGGAGCAGATCACCATGCTCGAGGAAGAGAAGATCCCCGCCTACTTCGGCGCTGGCCTGCTCTATGCCTCGCCTGAGCGTCAGGAGCCGCTGTTTTGAGCACTCAACACGAACACGAGTTTGAGGCGGCCCCCGGGCTGCCCGAGGCGCTGCCAGCGGGCGAGAAGATCCTTTGGCAGGGCGCGCCGGACTGGCGGCAGCTGGCCGTGCATGCGTTTCATGTGCGCAAGCTGGCGATCTACTTTGCGCTCATCATCGCTTTGCAAGCCTGGGTGATGCAGGGCCAGAGCCTGCAAGTGATGCTGGCCTCTATTGGGACCAGCGCCATGCTGGCCCTGACGGCCGTCGGCATGCTCACGGCCATTGCCTGGTTCGCCTCGCACACCTGTCTTTACACGCTGACCAGCAAGCGCATCGTCATGCGTGTGGGCATCGTGTTGACCATGACCTTCAACCTGCCGCTGGTACGCATCGCAGGCGCTGCCCTCAAGTCGCGCGGGCGAGGCTGTGGCGACGTCGCGCTGCAGATCCGCGAGCCCGACCGCATCGCCTATTTGCATCTGTGGCCGCACGCGCGCGCCTGGCGCCTGAAAAATCCGGAGCCGAGCCTGCGCTGTGTCAAGAATGCGGATGCGGTCGGCGCGCTGATCTTGCAGGCTTGGCGCGCTGCCAACCCGCATGAAGCCATGCTCACTCAAAGCTCGCCGAACCAAGACCCCGGCGCCTCGCTGAGCGATCCAATCACCGCATGAAAGCCCTTGCCGCGATGAGCATCGTCAAGCCCCTGCCCACCGTTCGCCGCAGGCCCTGGCCTTTGTGGATGGCGCTGGTGCTGGTGGGATTGACCTTGTTGGCCGTGGCCTGGCAGCGCCAGCAAATCGCCCCGCCCGAGGCCCCATCTGACTTGCGCTGGCAGCGTTTGCTGCGCTTTGAAGACCGGCCCAATGGCGATATCGCCATCATCGATGCGGCCACCGGCCGCGAGGCGGCCCGCTTGCGCGGCGAGCAGGGCTTTGCCCGCGGCGCCCTGCGCACACTGGCGCGCGAGCGCATGCGTCGCCAACTTGGCCCCGAGCTGCCCTTTGAGCTGTCGGCCCACCGGGACGGCAAGCTCGTGCTGCGTGACCCGGCCACGGGCGAGCGCATACACCTTGAAGCGTTCGGCCCGAGCAATGTTGCTGTTTTTGCCCAATTGCAGTCCGTGGGGCTGCCGCACACGCCCACACCTCCAGGAGTCCAACCATGAACGCCTCCATCGCCAACGATCGCAACACCGACCATGTGGCCTTGTTGATGGACCGGGTCGAAAGCTCGGCCGATGCCACCGCCCGTGCGTTGGTCAACACCGTGCTGTCGCCGCGCTTTTACACCACCGACTTTGAAGCCTTCGACCGCCTTGACATCGAGCCCGTGCGTGCCGAATGGGATGCCATGATGGCTGAGTACGAGGGGGACAACAACCACGACCACTTTCAGCGCGACGCCCAGTTCGCCGAAGAGGTCAAGCAGTTGATGCCCCAGCTCAGCCCCGAGCTGCGGCAGGAATTTCTGGACTTTCTGATTTCGTCGCTGACGTCCGAGTTTTCCGGCTGCATCCTGTATAACGAAATTCGCAAGAACATTCGCAACCCTGACATCCGGCAGCTCATGACCTATATGGCGCGCGATGAGTCACGCCATGCGGGTTTTCTTAACCAGTCGCTCAAGGATTTCAATCTGGGCATCGATCTAGGCGGCCTCAAGCGCAGCAAGAAGTACACCTTCTTCAAGCCCAAATACATCTACTACGCCACTTATCTGAGCGAAAAGATCGGCTACGCCCGCTACATCACCATCTTCCGCCAGCTCGAGCGCAACCCCGACAAGCGCTTTCATCCGATTTTTCGCTGGTTCGAGCGCTGGTGCAACGACGAGTTCCGCCATGGCGAGTCTTTCGCGCTGATCATGCGCGCCAACCCCAAGTTGCTCACCGGCGTGAACCGACTGTGGATTCGCTTTTTCATCCTGGCCGTTTACGCCACCATGTACGTGCGCGATCACAACCGGCCCTTGCTGCACGAGGCCATGGGCCTGAAGTCGGGCGAGTACGACTACGAGGTGTTTCGGATCACTTCGCAGATCTGTCGGCAGGTCTTCCCGGTCGAGCTCGACATGGACCATCCCACGATGCGTCGCGGACTCGACACTCTGGTCGAGATTTCTGCCGCGCACACGCGGGCCAAAATGCGCGGCGGCCCAATCGGTCTGTTGCTGCAGGGCGTGCACGCTGCTCGCGCGGCGCTTACTTTCGCTCGCCTGTTCTTTTTGCCGGTGAAGTCGCAGGAGTTGCCCGCTCAGGTGCGCAGCGTCCCGGTGTGGTGACGCAGCACGGCCGGCTCCGCCCATGATTGACTTCGCCTCCCCAATTGCCGCTGCTGCGCTGTTTGCGCTGCTCAGTTGGTGGTTGGGCACGGGCGTCATCTTGTGGCTGGTGCGCCGGCCTGCGGCCAGCTTCCGCTGGAGCTTGGCTCTTGCGACGGGCATGCTGCTGCTGGGCTTGTGGGGCAGCGCGCACAGCATGAAGACGACGGGCAGTGCCTCGGCCTATCTCGGCTTTGCCAGTGTGATCCTGATGTGGAGCTGGCACGAGCTGGCCTTCCTGACCGGTGTGCTCGCCGGTCCGCGGCGGCAGGCCTTGCAAAGTGGCGCCACCGGTTGGCTGCGCCTGCGCCAATCGGTGCAAGCCATCGCCTACCATGAGCTGGCCTTGATCGTGAATTTCGCGCTGCTGTGGATGCTGCAGATGGGGCAGCCCAACCATGTGGCGCTTTGCACATTTGCCTTGCTGTGGTGCATGCGCCTGTCGGCCAAGCTCAACCTTTTTGTGGGTGTGCCGCAGACGGGTGTGCAGTATCTGCCCGAGCATTTGCGCTACCTGGGCAGCTACTTCAAGACCGCTCCGGTGCGCGGCTTTTTCTTTTTCACCTTGGCCGCATCGGCTCTGACTCTGGGCTGGCTGATTTGGCAGGTGCGCAGCGGTCAGGTGGCCGCCAGCACCGGCTGGGTCTTGCTGGCCGCCTTGCTTGGTCTGGCCATCGTTGAGCATGTGCTGATGGCCTTCCCGCTTTCCATTGAAAAGCTCTGGGGCTGGGCCATGCGCCAGCGGCCGGCGCCTCGCGAATCGGCAGGCATGGCGCGACCGATCGTTGCGACGGCTCCGCCAGTGCCGGTTGCGGCGACCAAAGGGGATGCCTCATGAATGCGGTCAACATGCTCGAGACCCGTCAGCTGATCGGTGCGGGCCAGCGGCCGCAGGCTCTGGTCATCGGCAGCGGCTTTGGCGGGCTGGCCGCCGCCATCCGCTTGCAACTGCGAGGCTGGCAGGTCACGGTGCTGGAAAAGTTGGATGCCCCCGGCGGACGCGCTTATGTGCATCGCGTCAATGGCCATGTGTTTGACGCAGGCCCCACCATCATCACTGTCCCGGCGCTGGCCGAAGAGTTGTGGCAGTTGGCGGGGCAGCGCATGAGCGACCATGTCACGCTCAGGCAACTCGATCCTTTTTACCGCATCCGCTTCGACGACGGCGACCATTTCGACTACAGCGGCGACATCGAGCGCATGCGCGCCGAGGTGCGCCGCATCAGCCCATCGGATGCGGCTGGCTTTGAGAACTTTATGCGCGAGGCCGACGACTGCTACGAGCGCGGCTTCGAGGTCCTGGGGACCCGACCCTTCAGCACAGTCGTCGATTTGCTCCAGGCCTTGCCCGCGATCGCCCGTATGCGAGGCTGGCGCAACCTGCACCAGATGGTGGCCGGTCACCTCAAGCATCCCAAGCTGCGCATGGCCATGAGCCTGCAAAGTCTGCTGATCGGGGGCAACCCCTATTCGGTGACTTGTGTCTACAGCCTGGTCAATGCGCTGGAGCGCCAGTTTGGGGTGCACTGGACCATGGGTGGCACGGGCGCGCTGATTCAGGGCATGGTCAAGCTGCTGCAAAGCCTGGGCGGCCAGTTGCGCTGCAATGCGCAGGTCGATCGCATCGATGTACAGGGCGGGCGGGCCAGCGGCGTGACCTTGGCCGGCGGGCAAAAACTGTCTGCTGACATCGTGGTCTCCAACGCCGATGCCGCTTGGACTTACAAGCACCTCGTGGCCCCTGAGCTGCGCCGCAGCTGGACCGACCGGCGCATTGCCCGCGGCCGCTACTCCATGAGTCTGTTTGTCTGGTATTTCGGTACCGACCGTCGCTATGACGACGTGCCGCATCACATGATGGTGCTCGGACCGCGCTACAAGGAGCTGCTGACAGATATCTTCAAGCGCCACCGGCTCAGCAGCGACTTTAGCCTCTACTTGCACCGCCCCAGCGCCACCGACGCTTCAATGGCACCGGCTGGCTGTGACACCTTTTATGTGCTCTCGCCGGTGCCGCATCTGGACAGCGGGACCGATTGGCGCGCGCAGGCCGAACCCTATCGGCAGGCGGTTGAGCAGGCGCTCGAGCGCACCGTGCTGCCCGGCTTGTCCCGGCATATACGCGCCTCACTGATGACCACGCCGCTGGACTTCCAGGATCGGCTGCTGTCCTACAAGGGAGCTGCCTTTGGCCTGGAGCCGCTGCTGCTGCAAAGTGCCTACTTTCGCCCGCACAACCGCAGCGAGGATGTGCCCGGTCTTTTCATGGTCGGCGCCAGCACCCATCCGGGCGCGGGCGTGCCCGGTGTGTTGATGTCGGCCAAGGCACTCGATCAGGTGGT
Organism: Comamonadaceae bacterium; assembly: GCA_947459405.1. Lineage (GTDB taxonomy): Bacteria > Pseudomonadota > Gammaproteobacteria > Burkholderiales > Burkholderiaceae_C > Polaromonas. Next base: position 2,868 of record CANHDQ010000016.1, on the reverse strand, counting down.
GCCCGATGCGCTGGATTATTTGACGCGGGGCTTGCCCTCGCTGACAGGAGCCTGAATGTTGATGCCCACTGCCCAGACCCAGGCCTTGCGGCGCCAGCAGGACCTGCTGGCTTGCGTCGAGATGATGCGCGGCGGATCAAAAAGCTTTTTTGCCGCCAGCCGCTTGCTGCCTGCGCGCATGCGTGCGGCCAGCATCGCCCTGTATGCCTTCTGCCGGGTGGCCGACGACCTGGTCGATCAGGCCCAGGGCGAAGACATGCACGAGAGTCTGCGCCAGTTGCATCACCGCCTCGACCAGATTTATGACGACCGGCCGCAGGCCTTTGTTGAAGACCGTGCGCTGGCCGTGGTGGTTCACCAGTACGGTTTGCCGCGCGCGCTGCTGGACGCCTTGCTCGAGGGCTTTGCCTGGGACGCGCAGGCGCGTCACTACGACAGCCTGGAGGATGTGCAGGCCTACGGCGCCCGGGTGGCTGGCAGTGTCGGCGCGATGATGTGCTGGATCATGGGCGGGCGCAGCGCCAGCACGTTGGCCCGTGCCTGCGAGTTGGGTGTGGCCATGCAGCTGACCAATATCGCCCGTGATGTTGGCGAAGATGCGCGCAACGGCCGCCTCTATCTGCCCCGGCGCTGGCTGCACGAGGCCGGTCTGGATCCCGACGCCTGGCTCGCGCAGCCGTGCATCAGCCCGGCCTTGCAAACCGTGGTCGAGCGTTTGCTTCAGGAGGCCGACCGGCTCTATCGGCAGGCCACGGCTGGCGTTGCCGGCTTGCCGCGTGACTGCCGCGCCGCCATCGTGGCGGCCCGTCTCATCTACGCCGAGATCGGCCATCAGTTGCGCCGTGACGGCCTCAATCCGGTCGATCGCCGCGCCGTGGTGGGGCGATCGCGCAAGCTGGCTTTGCTCAGCCGCGCCTGGTGGCCCTTGCTGCCCTCGTCTGAACTGGCCCAGCGTCCCCCTTTGCCGGCCATTGCCTATCTTGTCGACGTCTGTGTCGAGGCTGGTGCGGCGCCGGTTGAGCTGCGGCCGGGTCGAGCGCTGCGTCGCCCTGTGGGCGAGCGCGTGATCTGGATGATTGAGCTCTTCGAGCGTCAACAAGTGCTGCGTCGCTCGGCGCGCTAAAGCTTCGCAGACTGCGCAGGCTGCCCGGATTTCGGGGCCGTCTCGATTAAGCCCTGCAGCACCGATTCGATTTGTTCGAGGTCGGCCGGCTTGGCCAGGTGAGCGGAGAATCCCGCGTCTTTGCAGCGGTGTCGGTCTGTGGCCGACCCCCAGCCGGTCATCGCCACCAGAGTCAGCGCAGCATCCTGGGCGCGCAGCCGCCGCGCCAACTCGAAGCCGTCCATGCCAGGCATGCTCAAGTCAACCAAAGCCGCATGCGGCCGGTGCAAGCGGGCCAGGCCGAGGGCACTCGGGCCGTCGTAAGCCACCCACGTCTGGTGGCCGCTCCATTTCAAGGCGCCGGCCAGGGTATCGGCGCCGTCCGGGTTGTCGTCGACGACCAAAATCCGCCATCGCGAGCCACCACCACAGGCGGCCAATGGGCTGCCCTCGGGCTCTGCGTTTCGCGGCGGCGCACTGCTTGAGCGGCAGATCGGCAGGTCGATCGTGAACACGCTGCCTTGGCCGCGGCCGCGGCTGTCGGCTGCCAAATGCCCGCCGTGCAGCTCAGCCAGTTGACGCGCCAGAGCCAGCCCGATGCCCAACCCCCCCTGGGCCATGTGCAGGTTGCGATCGACCTGGCTGTAGAGCTCAAAGACATGCGGCAGGTCGCTTGCGGCAATGCCGATGCCGTTGTCCTTGACTTGCAACACAACCCGCTCCTCATGCCGGTCGGCGTTGAGCGCGATTTGCCCGCCCGGTGGCGTGTACTTGGCCGCGTTGTTGAGCAGGTTGACCAGCACCTGAGTCAGCCGCGGCGGATCGGCCCGCAGTGCAACCGTTTCATTGGGCAGGCTCACGCTCAGGCGGTGTTCGCGCTCGCGCATTTTGTGCTCGCTCAACTCGATGGCCCCGACGACGAGCTCGCGCAAGGTCAGGGTTTGCAGCTGCAACTCGATCTTGCCCTGCGCAATGCGCTCGAGATCGAGCAGGTCGTCAACCAGACTGAGCAGGTGGTGAAGCTGGCGTTGCATCATGGTGCATGTGCTGCTCACGCGTTCGGGCTGATCGCTCTGGCGCTGCAACAGCTGCAGCCCGTGCATCAGCGGCGCCAGGGGATTGCGCAGCTCATGGCTGAGCCGTGCCAGAAACTGCGACTGACGTCGGTTGACCTGCTGCAGCTCGCGTGCAATGTCGTGCCACCGCTTGACCCGACGTTGCAGCCGCTCTTCGAGCACCGCTGCAGCTTGAGGCGGCACGCTCGCTTCGATCTTGCCGCTTGCAGTGTCACGGCTACGGTCTGTGGGTGGAGCCAGCCCAGCGTACGTGCCGTGGCCGTTGGGTCGAGGGGATGCGGCCCAAGCCTGTGCGGCACTCCAGGCGCCGCTCCAGGAGGCGGGCGAGCCCGCCTGTGGATCGACGCGATAAGGGATGGATCTGATCATGACTGCGCCGATTTAACCCCAGGCAGCAACCCGAGCGGCAGTGACAACCGTCACGCAGACGAAAGCAAATGTAAACGGGCTCTCCCTTGTCATTGCGAGGCGCGCAGCGCCGTGGCGATCCCGGTTTGCTCAACGGCTGCAATGGATTGCTTCGTGCCTCGCAATGACTCGTTGGGGTTGCGTGGCGAGGCAGGGCCGAAATGATGCCTGCTGGGTCATTGCGAGGCGCGTAGCGCCGTGGCAATCCCGGTTTGCTCAACGGCTGCAATGGATTGCTTCGTTCCTCGCAATGACTCGTTGGGGTTGCATGGCGAGGCATGG
>CANHDQ010000015.1 GCA_947459405.1 Comamonadaceae bacterium | reverse complement strand
TCGCCGGTGTGAAACCAGCCGCCTTCGAAGGCCTTGCGGGTGGCGGCCGGGTTCTTGAGATAGCCCTTCATCACGATGTTTCCGCGAAACATGATCTCGCCCATGGTCTGGCCATCGGCTGGCACTTCCTGAAGGGTTTGCGGATCCATCACCGTCATGCCCTCTTGCAGCGCGTAGCGCACGCCTTGGCGGCCGTTGAGCTGGGTTTGTTCGGACAGGCTCTGCTGCGCCCAGGCCGCACGCTGCACCGCCACAGCCGCCGGCCCATAGACCTCGGTCAGACCGTAGACATGGGTGATCGCAAAGCCGATGCGGGCCATGCCTTCGATCATGGCTGCCGGTGGCGCGGCGCCGGCGACCAGTCCGCGCACCTGCTGCGTGATCCCTGCGCGCATCGCCTCGGGCGCGTTGTAGATCAGGCTGTGCACGATAGGGGCGGCGCAGTAGTGGTCGATGCGGTGTTCGCGCATAGCGCCCAGGATGGATGGCGCATCGACCTTGCGCAGGCACACCTGCACCCCGCCGAGCATGGCCAGTGTCCAAGGGAAGCACCAGCCATTGCAGTGAAACAGGGGCAGGGTCCACAGATAGGTCGGAAAGTGCGGCATGCCCCAAGTCACCGCATTGCACACCGCGTTGAGGTAGGCGCCGCGGTGGTGCGTGACCACTCCCTTGGGGTCGCCCGTGGTGCCGCTGGTGTAACTGACCGCGATCGCGTCCCACTCGTTGCGCGGCCCCTCCAGCCGGTCCAGCGGCGCGTGTGCGGCCAAGAAAGCCTCGTACTCCAGGCTGCCCAGCCGATCACCCGGGCCCTCGTACTGGCTGTCGCACACATCGATCACGACCGGTTGGCGTGAGTGGTCGGCGGCCAGGCGGCTCAAGGCCTGCGCCACCACTGGTGCGAACTCGCGGTCGGTGATCAGCACCTTGGCCTCGCAGTGGTTCATCTGCCAGGCCAGCAACGTGGCATCGAGCCGGGTGTTGAGCGGGTTGAGCACGGCGCCCAGTGCGGGCAATGCGTAATGCGCCTCGATCATCTCGGGGGTGTTGGGCAGCATCACGCTGACGGTGTCGCCGTGGCCCACGCCAAGCGAGCGCAGCGCGCCAGCCAGTCGGGCCGAGCGCTCGCGCGTCTGGGCCCAACTGTAGCGGCGCGTGCCATGGATCACGGCCGGCAGGTCGCCAAAGACTTCGGCACTGCGTTCGACAAAGCTCACCGGCGACAGCGCGGTGTAGTTGGCCTGGTTCTGGCTGAGGTCTTGCTCGTAGATGCTCATGGTGGTGCGTAGAGGTGGACGGTCGTGCAAGGCGCCACAGCTGTGCGGCAGCCCGGGTGCCAATGATAGGCCGATCAGGTCGGCCGATGCGATGGGTGCATGACCGATGGGCGCTCGAGCGCTTGTCCTGCCTGCGCTGATGCTGCCTCGCTGGGCTCGGACGGGTGCCGCAGCCCTACAAATGCAGGTGATGACCACCCAATCGATGCGCCAGGGGGCACCGGCTCTGACGGGCTTGAGCGAGCAGCAGGCGCGCAGCAGGCTGGCGCAAGACGGCCCCAACGAGATAGAGGCGGCCAAAACCCGCAGCATCGGACGCAGGGCGCTGGCCTTGCTGGCCGAGCCCATGTTCGCTCTGCTGCTGGCGGCGGTGTTGATCTATCTGGCCCTGGGCGATCGCATCGAAGGCCTCACGCTGGCCGTGTTCGTGCTGGCCGTGCTGGGCATGACGCTGGTGCAGGAGGGCCGCGCGGACCGGGCGATTGAGGCCCTGCACCAGCTCAGCGCTCAGCGCGTGCAGGTGCTGCGGGAGGGCACCAAGCGGGAGATCCCTGCGCACGAGGTGGTCTGCGCTGATCTGTTGTGTCTGGCCGAAGGCAACCGGATCGCCGCCGACGGCGTGCTGCTGCAGGCGCAGCATCTGCAGGTCGACGAGTCGCTGCTGACTGGCGAGTCGCTGCCGGTGGCCAAGCACGCCAGCACAGCCGTGCGGGGAGAGTCCGGGGAGCCGGTGGAGCCGGGCGCGCGCGTGTTTGCCGGCACTTTTGTGGTGGCCGGCCAGGCCGTGATGCGGGTCAGTGCCACCGGCTCGCGCACCGAGCTCGGCCAGATTGGGCAGGCGCTGCACACGCTGGTGCCCGCGCCGACCGCCTTGCAGCGCCAGACCGCGCGCCTGGTGCGCACCTTGGCCATCATCGCGATGGTGCTGTGCGCTGTGATGGTGGCCATTGAGGGCTGGCGCACCGGTCGGTGGCTGCCGGCTCTGCTTGGCGGCATCGCTGTGGCCATGGCCATGCTGCCAGAAGAGTACCCGGTGGTGCTGGCGATCTTTCCGGCGCTCGGCGCGCGCCGCCTGGCCCGCCAGGGGGTGCTGACGCGCCGCATCAACTGCATCGAGACCCTGGGCGCGACCACGGTGCTGTGCGTCGACAAGACCGGTACCCTGACCCAAAACCGCATGGCGGTGCACGCGCTGGCGGTGGTGGCAGAGGGCCGCCCACTGATCCTGCGCGTGCCCGCCGATGGGCTTTGGCGCCCCGATGCGCTGGAGCCGATGCGCGCCAGCGCCTTTGCGCGCATCGCCGAGCACGCGATTTTGGCCAGCGCCCCGCAGCCGTTCGATCCGATGGAGCAGGCTTTTCACCGCCTGGGCCGCGAACTGCTCGCTGGCACCGATCGGCTGCACGACTGGGACCTGGTGCACACCTATCCGCTGAGCACGCAGTTGCGGGCGATGTCGCATGTTTGGCGCGCAGGCGACGCCGGTCATGTGATTTCTGCCAAGGGTGCGCCCGAGGCCGTGATGGAGCTGTGCCATCTGTCCGAGCCGATGCGGGCGCAGTGGCAGCAGGCGGTGCAGACGCTTGCGGCCGACGGCCTGCGGGTGCTGGCCGTCGCGCAGGGCGCGGCGGGCCGGCACCGCGATGGCCACTGGCCGGCTTCGGCGCACGATTTCGACTTCGAGTGGATCGGCCTGATCGGGCTGGCCGATCCGCTTCGGCCGCAGGTGCCCGAAGCGATGGCGCAGTGCCGCCGGGCGGGCATCCGGGTGATGATGATCACCGGCGACCATCCGGTCACAGCCCAGGCGATTGCCCGCCAGGCCGGGCTGGACGCTACCCAGCTCCTGAGCGGCGATGAGATCGAGGCTCTGAGCGATGAGGCGCTGATGGTGCGGCTGCGACAAAGCGCTGTGTGCGCGCGCATCTTGCCGCAGCAAAAGCTGCGCATCGTGCAGGCGTTGGCGCGCGACGGGCAGATCGTCACCATGACCGGTGATGGCGTCAACGATGCACCGGCCCTGCGCGCGGCGCACGTCGGTGTGGCCATGGGCCAGCGGGGCACCGACGTGGCGCGTGAGGCGGCCAGCATGGTGCTGGTCGATGATGACTTTGCCTCCATCGTGCGGGCGATCCGGTCGGGCCGGCGCATCTTTACCAACCTGCGCAAAGCCATGGTCTATATCTTTGCGATCCACATCCCGATTGCCGGCATGGCCATGCTGCCCATCGTGCTTGGTCTGCCGCCTCTGGTGCTGCCCCTGCATATTGCGCTGATCGAGCTTATCGTCGATCCGGCCTGCTCGCTGGCTTTTGAGAGCGAGGCCGAAGATGCCGACGTGATGGAGCGGCCACCGCGCAACACCGACGCGCCCTTGCTCGGTGCTGCACAAATGCTGCAGGCAGCCGGTCACGGTCTGATCATGCTCGGCGGTGCTGCGCTGGCCTACTGGGCCTCCAGCAGCGGTCTGGGCCTGCCCGAGTCGGCCGAGCGCAACCGGGCCATGGTGCTGCTGAGTTTTGTGGTGGCCAATGCCGGCCTCATCGTTGTCAGCAAGGCACGCGGTGCGCTGTGGTCGGTGGGCGCCATCAATTGGAGTGCAGTGGCAGTGGCATCTGCTGCCCTTGCAGTGGTGCTGCTGGCGATCTACCTGCCGTGGCTGGCCGCAGCCTTGCAACTGGCGCCGCTTGCAAGTTTGCCCCTTGCTGTGGCGCTGGCCTGCGGCCTGCCCGGGCTGCTGGTCTTTGTGCTGTGGCGTGGTGCGCGCAAGCTGTTTGTGGCAGTGCGCGCGTCATCGGGTTGACGCAGGTGCGGCCAGGGCGCTCAGCTTTGACGACGGCGCGCGTAGTCGACGTAGAACTGCAGGCTTTGTGGGTTGGCCATCGCGTCCGGGTTGGCCACTTTCTCGGGCGGCGCGCCCAGCAGCAGCTTGCGCACCGGCAGCTCCATCTTCTTGCCCGTGAGCGTGCGCGGGATCTGCGGCGCCTCGATGATGGCGCTGGGCACGTGCCGCGGCGAGCAGGTCTGGCGCACACTGGCGTTGATGCGATCGATCAGGCCGGCGTCCAGACGCTCGCCCTCGGCCAGCACCACAAACAGTGGCATGAAGGACTCGCGACCGAGGTATTCGAGGTCGACCACCAGGCTGTCGATCACCTCGGGCAGCACCTCGACGGCGCGGTAGATTTCGGCCGTGCCCATGCGCACGCCCTGGCGGTTGATGGTGGTGTCGGAGCGGCCGAAGATCACCGATTCGCCGGCCGCATTGAATTCGATCCAGTCGCCGTGGCGCCAGATACCGGGATAGATATCGAAATAGCTCTCGTGGTAACGCTTGCCGTCGGGTTCGCCCCAAAAATAAAGCGGCATGGAGGGCATGGGCTCGGTGATGACCAACTCGCCCACTTGCCCGACCACCGGTCTGCCATGGTCGTCAAAGGCCCGTGCGGCCACACCCAAGGCGGGGCAGGGGATGCGACCTGAATGCACCGGCAGCAGTTCGGTGGGCCCGAGGAAAAAGGTGGCCACGTCGGTGCCGCCGCTGATCGAAGCGATCATGGTCTCGGGCCCGAGCTGCTCGGCCAGCCAGTCGTGCGCCTCGGGCGACAGGGGCGAGCCGGTCGAGCCGATCCAGCGCAGCCGGTGGGGCGGCTCGATCTGGCTGGGCTGCACGCCGGCCTTCATGCAGTGGCCAAAGAAGGCAGCGCCCGCGCCGAGCGCGCTCAGCTGCAGCTGGCCGGCCATGCGCCAGAGCTCGCCCAGATCGGGGTGGCCCGGGTTGCCGTCGAAGACGACCACGGTCGAGCCCACCAGCAGCCCGCTGATGCCGATGTTCCACATCACCCAGCCCGTGCTGGAGAACCAGCAGTAGCGATCGTCGGGACCGAGCCCCAGATGCAGGGCCAGGGCCTTGAGGTGCTCGAGCACCACGCCGCCTTGCCCATGCACCAGCGGCTTGGGCATGCCGGTGGTGCCTGAGGAGTACACCACCCAAAAGGGATGGCTGAACTCGACCGGCTCGATCGACAGTTTGGCCGGCTCCGCCATCCATTGCGGCCAGGCCACGGTGCCGGGCAGCACTTGGGTTGGGTACAGATAGGGCAGGCTGACCACCTGCTGCACGCTGGGCAGCGCACGGCGCAGCTGCTCGATTGCTTCGGCGCGATCGACCGCCTTGTCGCCGTAGCGGTAGCCGTCGACCGCCAGCAGCAGCTTGGGCGCGATCTGGCTGAAGCGGTCGACCACACTGGGCGTGCCCATGTCGGGTGAGCAGCTCGACCAGACCGCGCCGATGCTGGCGCAGGCCAGCAGCGCCACCGCCGCCTCCGGCACATTGGGCAGGTAGGCGGCCACACGGTCGCCAGGCCCCACGCCCATGCGCCGCATCGCGGCGGCCACCGCGCCGACTTGTGCACGCAGTTCGTCCCAGCTGATCACCTGCTCGCCCCGGGTCTGCGAGCGCGCAATGATGGCCGGCCGCTGACCGTCGTTGAGATGCCAGCGCAGCGCCTGCTCGGCGTAATTGAGCTGAGCACCCTCGAACCACCGGGCTCCCGGCATTTGCCGAAGCGGCAAGACGGGCTGTCCGGGTCGATGCCCGCGCACATCGAAATAGCGCCAGATCGAGTCCCAAAAGCCCTCTAGGTCGTCGATCGACCAGCGCCAAAGTGCGTCATAGTGGTCGAACTTCAAGCCCTTGTCGTGTTGCAACCAGTCGATGTAGTGGCGGATGCGGCTGTTGTCGATGCGCTGCGCAGTTGGGGTCCAGATGGGCTTGCTCATGGCTCCAATGATGCCACTGCTGGGCAAAGAGGGCAGGCGCTTTGGGCGTTGTGGGCGCTACGGTCGTTACGCCCTCGCGGCCAGGGCATCCCGGGTGCAAGGCGCGGTCAAGTCGCAGCGGTGATACCGGCCATCCACGGCCCCAGATCCAGCGCGTCCAGGCGGTCCTGCTGCAGATGCTCGCGCAGTTGCTGCACCGCATGGGGCAAGCCCGGTGCGTGCCGCCTGGACAGCCGGGTGATCTTGTCCATGACCGCCGGGTAGTCCAGAGGACGAGCGGGGCTTCCCAGGGCCGCCTCACAAAAAGCCTGCACCTGGCTGCCGTCGTCGAGTTCGAGGCTGACGCGGGCCGGGCGGTCGTAGGGCCAGGGCTTGACGTGGGGCAACGGGGCCAGTGTGACGCGCTGACGCAACTGCGCAATCAGCGGATCGGACAGGCTGGCCTCAAAGAAGTTACTGGGCTCCTGCGCGCCATGGGCCAGGGTGGCGGCCACCGCGTGCACGATCGAAAACTTGGCCGCCAGCGCGGTCGTGGGCTGGCGATGGTCGAACTTCATGGCCGTGTGGCTGACCTGGACGCTCAGGCGGCGCACCGAGCGTCCGCCGCGCAGTTCGGGGCGATCTTGCAGGATCGATTCGAGCGCCTCCATTGCCGCATGCGCGTGGTGACAAGAGCCGTAGAGCTTGTGGTAGCCCGCGGCCACGGCCCATTGCTGGCCCAGGCCTTCGGTCAGTTGCTCGGCCCGTGTGACCGGCGCGCCCAGGATCTGTTCGTAGACCTCGCGCGCTGCAGTGGCGGTGCCGCTGACGCCCAGCTGCGCCATCTCGCACGCAAAGTGCCCCAGCCACAGGCCGGCTGCCGGCCAGGCATTGCGAATCAGCGCGCCTTGCAGAGCGTGGCTGTAGGGGCCGGGCGAGACCATCGTGACGGCGCCGCTGAGGGCCGCTTCGAACGTGGATGCGTCGAACCGGCGCAGCCTGGCCAAGCCGGCGGCGGCGCACACGGCATTGAACGCGCCGTGTGGATGGATGCGCGGCAAGGTCCCGGGCCAGGTGTTGGCAAAACGGGCGCCCACTTCGTAAGCCACCACGGTGGCCAGCATGACATCGGCAAAGCGATGGCCATGGGCCTGCCCTGCCGCCAGAATCAAGGGTTGGCTGAGCGCGCCGGGGTGCACTGCCGTCTGGGTGTAACCGTCGTCGAGCTCATTCCAGGTCACCGCCATGCCGTTGCCCAGCGCGGCATGGAGCATGGACAGGCGCGGCCCGCCCCGGCGCAGCAAGGTGCAAGGCCCGCCCGGATCGCTGGCGACGAGCCTGTCGTGGTAGGCGCGCACCTGCGGTTCGTCAGCAGCCGAGACGGTGGCGGCGATGTTGTCGCCCAGCACCAGCGCAGCCTTGAGCAAGACCGGCTTGGGAATGTCCTCCAAGCTCAGGCTGCTGGCCCACTTGCACAGCTGACCCAGCCTTGGCTCGAAGGGCTCGCAGCGGCTGTCGTCGGCTGGCTCGGGCACGTGGCTCATGCTGCAGCTTGGGGGTAATGGGCGTTCTTGCGCCACTTGCTGAGGGTCATCACGGCTGGGGCTCCTGTGGGGTGCCCTGCAGCTGTTGCTGCAGCCGTGCTCGCCAAGCACGGCCGTGCAGCAGCCGCATCAAGGTTTCGGCCCGGGGCGCCTGCTCGGGCCGCTCGAGCAGCTCCAGCGCATGCCAGAGCAGCACCAGGTTGCACGACAGCACCGGCTGGCCGGCGTCAAGGCTCGCTTGCTGCACCAGCGCGGGCAGGGTGGGGGTGCCCGTGCCGAGAAGCAGGGCCGCATCGCAGCGCGCGCTGTCGATCTCGATCAGGCCCTGGGCAGCCGCCTGCCCTCCCAGGGCGTAGATCGGATGAAATGCGCCCGTGTCGGTGGTGAGCTGCACCACTTGCACCACCTGCAGCCCACGGCTTTGCCAATAGGCTTGGCTCAGCGCGGTCAACCAGCTCGGGTAGGGGGAGACCAGGGCCAGCCGGCGTGCGCCCAAGGCCTGCATGGCAGCGACCACGGCCAGCGCCGAGTTGGTCAGGGGCCGGCCGATCTGCGCGGCCAGCCGGCCGAACAGTTGGTCTTCGGCCTGCGCGCCGATCAGGTAAGACGAGCCGGTGCAGGCGCTGGCGACTGCGCCCAGCGGCGCGTTGGCAAATTGAGCGATCCAGTGCGGCAGCGCTTCGTAGTAGTCCCACAGCCTTTGTCGCAGCTCAGGTGCCTGGCTGCTCATGCGTGCGCTTAGCAATGCCACGCCCGGCGGGCACAGCAGCTGCAGCTCAGGCTCGACCGTGGTGTTGGCCTGCGGCGTGAGCACGCCCAGCAGGCCGCGCGGTGCGTAAACCAGGCTCATGCGATCGGCTCGGGCAAGGGCTTGGCTGCGCTGCTCATCACGCGGGTCATGTGATTCATACGCTTTGGGCCAGCTCGCGCGCACGCGCCAGGCCCGTGAGCATGGAGGTCTGGCGCAGGTGTTCGCGCAAGCGGTCGCGGTTGTCGATGAGCGCCTGCAGCTGGGCCAGCTGCGCCCTGCGCTCGGCCAGAGATCGCAGCTGCATGCGGGCATGGTTGCGGTCGGACTGGCCGATGATGTCGTCGCGCACCACGGGCAGGCGCTGGCGCTCATAGACATCGAGCGCCGCCTCGCTGCCGTGACCGTCGAGCGCGCGCAGCAGCACCTCGCACAGCGCCATCGCGTCATGGATCCCACCGTTCATGCCCATGCCGCCCTTGGGATTGTTCAGGTGGGCTGCGTCACCGGCGATGAACAGCCGCCCCAGGCGCCAGCGTGAGGCCAGCCGCTTGTGCACCCGGTAGGGTCGGACCTCCTGCAACTCGAAGCGGTGCTCAGCGCCAAAGAGGGCTTGCAGGCGCTGCACGATGCGCCCAGGCTCGGCCTCCTGCGCAAGCGGCCGCTCGGCCAGAGGGTGCAGGCTGACCCGCCACAGATCGGGCAGATGCAGCAAGCTGTAGGTCCCCTCGTCCTGCCAGATGTAGTTGACCCCTGCCAGATCAGGCCAGAGCGCCGAAAAGTCGAAGCCGGTGGTCACCAGCAAGGTGGTGTCCGGGTAGGTCGTGCCCTCGAAGCTCGCGCCGATGGCCTTGCGCACCACGCTGTGCGCGCCGTCGCAGCCGACCACATAGTCGGCCTCGATCCGCTGCCTGGGTCCGCCCCCAGCTGGCTCGACCTCGACCCACGCCCGCCCGCCGGACTGCCCCACATCGGCGGCGGTAGCACCGCGCAGCAGGCGCACTTGCGACTGCGTGAGCAGCCTCTGGGCCAGCGCCTGACTGAGTACCGACTGCTCGCACTGAAGTCGGTAGGGGTGGGCGGTGTCTGCGGACAGCACCGACAGGTCAAAGGTCACATGCTCGCCGGTTTCATGCAGCCGGATCTGCCAGGTCGGTGTGATACGGCCGCTGGCCAGCAGCTGCGGCGTGATGCCCCAGGCATCGAGCAGGTCCAGTGTGGGCGGATGGAAGGTGGAGGCGCGCAGCTGGCGCGAGATGGCCGGCTCGGTCTCGATCACCGTCACCGCTGCCCCCGCTCTGGCCAGGCCGTAGGCCAGCGTCAGGCCCACGGGCCCTGCGCCAACGACGATGACCTGGGTGTTGTGTGTCTCGGACATGGCTGATTGAGGAAAGTCGCACATCCTACCCGCAGCCGTGACGGCGGCCCTTAAACGGGCCGATCGCACCGCCCCCGATTGGGCAGATCCGCATCAGCCCGCTACCATCTCATCCATGACTTCTGCAAGCGACTGGCATTGGCATGCGCGGGCCTGGATGGCGCGCCGGCGCTGGGCCGCCACCGGCGATCAGCTGGCCGGCTGGATGGCCTCGATCGGATCGGCCCAACCCGTGCCGGCCCAGCTGATCTTGCTCGGCGGCAGCGCCGGCTGGATGATGTCGCCCGACTTTCTGGCGCGCTTTCAGTGCATTTTGCTGGTCGATATCGACCCCTGGGCGCCGCGTCTGTTCCGACTTCGCCACGGCGATACCCTGCGCCGGCACGCGGTGCAACTGGACTTTTTGTGCGGCGATGTGCACGAGCTGCTCGATCGGGCCCTGGCCACCTTGCCCCGCGCTTGTGTGCTGTTTGACAACTTCCTCGGACTCGATTCCATCTACACCCGCAGCCTGGATGTGACCGCCCGGCGCATGCGCAGCATCCGCCAGCGCATGCGCGGCCGCCTTTGGGGCAGCGTGCACGACCGCCTCTCGGGCCCGGGCACTGCCGACTGGCGCCGCGCAGAATGCTGGGGCCGCGATTGGACTGCGCAGTCGGGGCAAGACCTGCCCCAGCAGGCTCTGTTTGCGGCGGTACAGGCCCAAGGCCAATGGCTGGACCACCACACCGAGCACGTGCTGCCGCCAGGCCTGAGAACCCAACTGATCCCTTGGCCCATCATCCCCGGCCGTTGGCACTGGCTGGAGGCGGCGTGGGTGGAGGGGCGGTAAGCGCCAGGCGCGCAGCGCCGTCGAATCCCTCAGTGTGGGTCCCGCGCCCGTATTTGCAAAGCGCGCAGAGCCTTGGCAATCCATGTGTTCTTGCGGCACCCGATGGATCGCTTCGTTCCTCGCGATGACGAGGCGGTGGCGCGGCGGTGTCGTGGCGTGGCGTGGCGTGGCGTGGCGCGGTGTCGGTGACGCACGCTGCGTCATTGCGAGGCGCGCAGCGCCGTGGCAATCCAGGTGCCTGCGCCACCGCCGATGGATCGCTTGGCGCCCGGCGATGACGTTGTGATTCGCGCTGACGGTGTCCCGTTGCGCGTTTCAGGCGCCCCGCACCTTCAGGCCGATGACGACCTTGAGTCCGTACAGGACCGCCAGGCAGCCCAGAAGGTCGCCGACGGTCATGACGAGGCCGCTCTTGATGAAGCTCTCGCTCAGTCCGGTCGGGACGTAAAGGGCTTGGTGCAAGACCGCGCTGGTCAGGGAGAAGACCATGGCCATTTTCAGCAGGTGGCCGGGCGTCAGGTTGCCCAGGTTGGATTGAATCTGCAGCGATCGCTTGCAGATCCAGTAAGCCAGCCAGGGTGCGCCGCCGGAGATGACCGAGGCTGCGGTGTGAACCGCAAGCGGCGTCGGTTCATGCAGCCCCGAGAAAAAACTGCCCAGCATCACGCCGATGGCGCCGGGGCCGCCGAGCAGCAGCACCAGGGCCAGTCGCAGACCGCTGGGCAGAAACACCCAGTTGACCCCATGGTCGTATTCGGTCCACTCAAACAGCAGGTCGTTGACCCCGGACAGCAGGTAAAAGCCCAGAGCGCTCAGTGCGATGGGCAACAGGTGCGCATGCCAGTGCATGCGGGCCATTTTGCGTGATCCCGATACACGCGTCCAGACCGTCGTCAACCGACTTCGGCAGTCGGGCGCGACGCGGGTCCGGGAAAACCCGATACCGTGTCATAATCGGGTCGTCCAGCGCCTTTTGGCCCTGAACTTGTACATCCGCCTCACACCCCCGGTCTTTTGCAAAAAGACCGTGACGCCCAACCGGTCGTCGTCTCGTTTGATGGTTGATGTTTTGTTAACCACCCAACGAGGCCTTCGCAGCGCGAAGGTTTTGAGCTGTGCGACCAGGCCCCAGGCCCCGCGCAGCGTCACTGTGAGAACCTGACGATGACGGACGCATTCGAAGTGCGCGACGCCCAGTTGTGCGCGCCTGACATTCATGACGTGGCCCCGGCCGATGCTTCCGCGCCGGCTGCCGAGCCCAGCGCGTTTGAGGCCCTCGGCCTGGCGCCGCAGCTGCTGCAGGCGGTGGCCGATCTGGGCTTTACCCAGCCGACGGCGGTGCAGCAGGCAACGATTCCGCGCGCCATGAGTGGCCTGGGCCGCCAAGGCGGGCCAGATGGAAACTGGACCGACCTGATGGTCTCGAGCCAGACCGGCAGCGGCAAGACGGCCGCCTTCTTGCTGCCCGTTTTGCACACCTTGCTCGAGCAGCAACAGGCGCAGGCCGAGCGCGAGGCGGCCGACTGGGCCCGGCTGAGCGCCGAGGCACTGGCCCGCGGCGAGCCGGCGCCCAAGCGCCCCAAGCGCAAGGACCCGACCAACCCGCGCCATTTCAAGCCGGCCACGCCCGGTGCGCTGATTTTGTGCCCGACCCGCGAGTTGGCCCAGCAGGTGTGCGCCGATGCGATCGACCTGGTGCGCCATTGCAGGGGCTTGCGCATCGCCAATGTGGTCGGCGGCATCCCTTATCAGCTGCAAATTGCCAAGTTGCAAAACGCCAACCTGGTGGTGGCCACCCCCGGCCGTCTGCTCGATCTGCAGCGCAGCATGCAGATCAAGCTCGACCAAGTCAGCTTCCTGGTGGTCGATGAGGCCGACCGTATGCTCGATCTGGGCTTTGCCGACGACTTGGCCGAGATCCATCAGCTCACCAGCGCACGCCAGCAGACCATGATGTTTAGCGCCACCTTTGCGCCGCGCATCATGCAACTGGCTACGCGCGTCATGCGCGAGCCCCAACGCATCGAGATCGACACGCCGCAGGACAAGCACCTGTCGATCAAGCAGACGCTGCATTGGGCCGACAACCTCGAGCACAAACGCAAGCTGCTCGACCATTGGCTGCGCGACACCAGCGTCGCTCAGGCGGTGGTGTTCGCTTGTACGCAGATCGAGTGCGATGGCCTGGCCAACGAGTTGGTGCAAGAGGGTTTTCATGCGGTGGCCTTGCACGGCGCCTTGAGCCAGGGTTTGCGCAACCGCCGCCTGTCGGCCTTTCGCGAAGGGCGTGTGCAGATCCTGGTGGCCACCGATGTGGCTGCACGCGGACTCGATGTGCCCAATATTTCGCACGTGATCAACTTCGGTCTGCCGATGAAGGCCGAAGACTATGTGCACCGCATCGGCCGCACCGGTCGTGCCGGACGCAGCGGCGAGGCGATCACCATCGCCGAGTTTCGCGATCGCAGGCGGATTGCCGACATCGAGCACTACACGCGGCAGGCCTTCAAGCCGGCCGTCGTGCCTGGGCTCGAGCCGAGGCAGCGCTTTGCGCCCACGTTTGATTCGCGCACGCGCGGCGGCCCAGGCGCACGGCCACCGTCACGCGCCGGTGGGCCACGCAGCGGTCAGGGCATGGGCTGGGGCGCTGAGCGCGGCTCGCCCAAAGGCGGCGCCGGTTGGGCGCAGCCTGGTCGCGATGAGCGCACTTTTGCTCCACGCGGGCACAGCCCCGTGCCGGCTGCAGGCGGGGCGCGCCGCGAGCGCGCCTTCGATCCGCGGTTTCAGGGGCGCCAGGACGCTTTTGCACCGACCCCGGACTTCGCCCGGCCTGCCGGCGGTGGGCGTCCCGGTCGCAAGGGCAGCCGGCCTGCCCGCTAAGGCGCTCGAAGGCCCAGCTGCTCGGGGCCCCGGGTAAACCACGGCTGCCGGCGGCCGCCTCGGCTCCCTAGAATGGGTCCACGATGTGGCAACCGGTGGTGTTTGCCCAGCGAGGAAGGAACACTTTGCCCAGCAAGCCGCCCAGCGGATCGAGCCGCCGCAGCGCTGCCGCCCAGCCGGCCGCCTCCGCCAAGTCGTCTCAGCGCGCCCGCGCGGCTGCCGATGCACGCAGCGGCGCAGGCAGCGATGCAGGCGGCAATACAGGCAGCGATGCAGCGGGCCCCGGCGCGCCGGCTGCGCGCATCATCAAGAAATACCCAAACCGCCGCCTCTACGACACCAGCGCTTCGGCCTACATCACGCTGGCCGATGTCAAGCAGCTGGTGATGAAGCGCACCGCATTTGCCGTGCGAGATGCCAAAAACGGCGAGGACCTCACGCGCAGCATCTTGCTGCAGATCATCCTTGAAGAGGAGTCCGGCGGTGAGCCCATGTTCACCGAGGACCTGCTGGCCAATATCATCCGCTTTTATGGCAACGCCATGCAGGGTGCGATGGGGCAGTATCTGGAGAAAAATTTCCAGACCTTCATGGAACTGCAGGCCAAGCTCAGCGAGCAGTCCAAGGGTCTCAATCCACAGCTGTGGACCCAGTTCATCAGCAGCCAATCGCCCGTGATCCAAGGCCTGATGGGCTCTTACATGGAGCAGTCCAGGGCGCTGTTTTCCCAGATGCAAGAGCAGCTGCAAAAGCAGGGCGAGCAGATGTTGGCCGGCTTGCGCCCCAATCGCTAAACCGCTGCGCTTGTCGGGCCCGCCGCGGAGCAGGCATTGGACGCGTTCAGACGAAGCGGTTTTCGATCGCGCCGATGCCCTCGATCTCAACCCGCACCACGTCACCGCGCTTGAGGTATTGAGGCGGGTTCAGCCCCATGCCCACCCCTGCTGGCGTGCCGGTGGCGATCACATCGCCCGGATACAGCGTGATGCCGCGCGAGCAGGTTTCGATCAAGGTGGGGATGTCAAAGATCAGGTCCTGGGTGTGCCCGTCCTGGCGCAGTTGGCCGTTGACCCAGCCTCGCACCCGCGTGCGCGTGCCGTCGAGCTCGTCGGCCGTCACGATCCAGGGCCCCATGGGACAAAAGGTGTCAAAGGATTTGCCCATGTCCCATTGTTGGTGGCGCATCTGCACATCGCGGGCGGTCACGTCGTTGACGATGGTGTAGCCAAAGACGTGCCGCAGCGCGTCTTCTTTGCGGATGTTCTTGCCACCGACACCAATGATCAGCGCCAGTTCGGACTCGTAGTCGACCTGCTCGGTGATCCCGTGGGGCAGTTGCACCTCGTCCTGCGGGCCCACCACGCATTCGGGCACCTTGGTGAACACGATGGGCCAGGCCGCTACATTCGCGTTGTTGTTCTTGAACACCGAGTCGCGCAACTCCTTGGCGTGCTCGTGGTAGTTGCGGCCCACGCAAAACAGATTGCGGCGGGGGTGGGGCAGCGGTGCCAGAAGTCGAACCTGCTGCAGCGCAACGGCAGCGCCCTGCGTGGGCAAGCTGCGCCAGTCCCCGCGCTCGATCAGGCTCAAGGCCCCCAGGTGGGCCCGATCGGGTGCCAGTGCAAAGGCGGTCACGCTCAGACCGTCTGGCGAGACCCGTCCGACCTGCCTCTGGCCAGCATGTTCATAAGTGGCGATACGCAAGGACACACTCCAGTGAGATGAAAAAGCCCGTCAGTCTAAACCGAGCGCCAAGGCTGAGCGCGGGGCTTGGGCGATGCCCTCTGCGCACCACTCGACGCCGCACTTGACACCCCACTTGACGCCGCATTTGACGCCGCATTTGACGCAATGGGTGTTCGGCCCAGATGCCGCAGGCTCAGGTGGTGCGGGTCAGCGGCGGGGCGAACATGGTTTGCATTTCACGCCGCACCTTGTAGGCATCGGTGCTGGTGTCCATGGCCACATCGTCCCAGCTCAGCGACTGTCCCTTGCGCACCGGTCGCACCAGCTTGACGTTGTGGGCTAGGCCCAGCGGCAGACCGCCCATGGCGGCCGAGGTCTGGGCGGGCAGCAGCTTGCCCCAGACCGTGTAGCCGCCTTCCCCGTCGAGCATCTCGCCGGCCTTCAGATCGCGCTTGGCGGTGGCCACCACGTCAGCGTTCCAGCCGGTGGCCATGCCGGTGGGCTCATGCCTGAGCGCGACACTGGCCACCGAGACGCCGACCTCCAGGCCGATGAGGTGCCAGCGTTTGTAGAGCGTGAAATAGCGGCCGCTGGGGTCCGTGTGCGCGTTGTACTCTTCAAAGCAGTGCTTGATGTAATCGGTCTCGGCCTCGACCGTGACCCACACGCCCATGCGGATGTCGTAGGGGATCTTGCGGCCATCGGCTTCGAGCGACGAGATCACCTCGACCATGCCCTTGCGCTCGAGCACGCCGCCTTCGCTCCTTGGCCTGGTGACGTAGGGGATGTCTTCCACGCTGGCCGGCGGGTAGAGCAGGCCGTTGCTGGGCACGCCCAGGCCGGTGGCGTTGGAGACGGCGGTCGATTCGATCGAGGGCTTGGAGCCGTCGAGGAAGCTGTTGAACATCTTGGGGTTGAGTCCGCCGCGCGCTGCCTGCTCGGGCGTCAAGCCGTAGTAGCCCCAGACCGTCTCGGGAGTCGATTCACAAAAATGCGGCAGCCACTTGTGACCGCGGCCGGCCGCAACCACCGGGAAGCCACAGGTGCGCGCCCAGTCCACCAGATCACAAATGAGCGCCGGCTGGTCGCCAAAGGCCATGGAGTAAACCACGCCGGCTTGCTGGGCCTTGCGCGCCAGCAGCGGGCCGCAAAATGCGTCGGCCTCGACTGTGACGTTGACCACATGCTTGCCATGATCGAAGGCCTTGAGGCAGTGGGCGACGGCGGCGATCGGGTTGCCGGTGCATTCGACCACCACATCGACCTGCGGATGGCTGACGAGGGCCTGCCAGTCATCGGTGATCCAGGTCTGTCCGCTCTTGAGCGCCTGCTCGATGCTGCTGGCCTGGCTCTGCTCGGCCTTCCAGCCCACGCGTGCCAGATTGGCCCGTGCCGCATCGGGCGACAGATCGGCAATGGCCAGCAGGTGCACGCCGGGCGTGCGGGGCACCTGCGCCAGGTACATGGAGCCGAACTTGCCGGCGCCGATGAGCACGATGCGCACCGGCTTGCCAGCGGCTGCGCGTTCTTGCAGTTTGGCGTAGAGGTTCATCAGGCGGCCTTGCGAGGGGTGTCGATCGGCTCGGTCGAGGTCACGAGGGCGCTGCCGGGCATGCCGTTTTTCCAGGGCAGCTCGACCGGCACTTGCGTGAGCAGGCAGTCATCGGGCAGGCATTCGATGGGCGTGAAGTCCCGGTGCGCGATGTATTCCGGACGCTTGAAGCGTCGAATGTGGTTGGAGACCGCGCACAAGCTGAGGTAGACGCTGACGCGGTTCCAGGGCGAGAGGTTGCTCGTCGACGCATGGACCAGGCAGCTGTGAAAGACGATCATCGAGCCGGCCGGCCCCGTCGGGCTGACGATGCCACCTTGTTTGCCGCCAGCGCGCTCGACGAGCTGCGTGATCAGCTCGTTGCTGACGGTCCACAGCGGGTAGCTGGTGGTGGTCAGGTCGTGCTTGGCATCGACCACGCCCTTTTTGTGGCTGCCCGGGATGAACATCAGTGGGCCGTTGAATTCATTGACATCGTCCAGGAAGATGGCCACGTTCATGGCGCGTTCGGTGGGCATCAGGTCGTCATTGAGCCAGGTGCCATAGTCCTGGTGCCACTGCCAGACGTCGCCTTCAAAAGCCATCTTGCCGTTGATCTTGAATTGGTGCATGTAGAGCTTTTCGCCAAACAGGTCCTCGACCGGCTCGATCATGCGCGGATGCCGACCGAGCTTGGCAAAGGGCTCGCTGTACATGTGAGCCGCGAAATTGGTGCGCACCGCATCGCTGCCTTTTTCACGCACGTTGTAGGCCTCGCGGCGGCTGTAGAGCTCGGGCACCGCATCGACCAGCGTGCGGGTTTCCTCGGGCGTGAACAGGCCGGGGAAGAACAAGTAGCCTTCGCGGTCGAATTGCTCGATCTGTTGTGCAGTCAGTTTCATGTGCGCTCTCCTGGGACGGTCGGGGATGGGGTATGGGATAGGGTGAGGGATGGGTCGAGGCTTGCCGTGCTGCCCAGGGCTCTGGACAGCTGCCGGGCCAGATTGCCGCCCGCTTCTTGCGAGTGGCTGGCACTGAGTTGGCGTGCCTGCTGGGCATCGCCGCGGGCAATCGCTTGCGCGATGGCCTCGTGCTCGTCCCAGATCGAGGCGCGCATGCTCGAGACCTGCAGCACCGCGCCCATGGCGCGGCGAATGTGGGCCCAGTGCAGCTGCGCGCTCTGCTCGATCAGGGGATTGCCCGAGGCTTGGTAAATCGCGCTGTGAAAACGCACATCGGCCAGCAGCATGGCCTTGATGTCGCCGTTTTTGAGTGCCTGCCGGCCGCTGGCGATGATCTGCGGGTCGATCTGGCAGCGCTGCTGCGCGGCCAGGTCGGCGGCCAGCGCGTCGAGCGCGCCGCGCACCTGGTAGATGCGCAGCAGGTGCTGGCCATCGAGGGGGCTGACGCATACGCCGCGGCCAGGCGCGTCCATCAGCAGGCCGTCCTTCTTGAGCAGGCGCAAGGCCTGCAGCACGGGCTGGCGCGAGACCGCCAGCTGCTCGGCAATCTCCTCCTGCGTCAGCCGGGCGCCCGGCGGCAGCGAGCCATCGCAGATTGCATCGAGCAGGGCGCGCCAGACCTGGTCAACCAAGTCTGGCGTGGTTTCGAGCTTAATGAGCTGGGCCATCGATTTGTGTTCTGTATACAGAATACGACACAATGGTACACCAGAGCCAGAGCGGCTGCCCGCCAGCCCTTGAGTCGACCACTTTGTGCCAAGATGGCGATCCGATCAATACAGGAGAGGGCATGTCGCAGTACGACCCGGTTTGGCTTGAGCAGATGTACAACAACCGCGCTTTGGTGCCGGCCTTTCCCGCGCACGTCGAGCGCTGGCTGCGCGACTCGGCCCAGGCCCGCGTGCAGCTGCGCTGCGCGCTCGACCTGCGCTACGGCCTAGGCGGGCGCGAGCGCCTGGACGTCTTTCCTGCCGAGCGTCCCGGCGCGCCGGTGGTGGTCTTTATTCACGGCGGCTATTGGCGTGCGCTGAGCAAGAGCGACCATGGCTTTGTGGCGCCCGCCCTGCGCGCCATGGGCGCAACGGTGGTGGTGCCCGGCTACGAGCTGTGCCCGGCCGTGAGCATCCCGCAGATCACGCTGCAGATGGTCAGCGCGCTGGCCTGGGTCTGGAGGAACATCGACCGCTACCACGGCGATCGCTCCAATATCACGGTCATTGGGCATTCGGCGGGCGGGCATCTGGCGGCCATGATGCTGCGCTGCCTGTGGTCGCAGTTTGATCCGGCCTTGCCAGCGGACCTGGTGCGCAAAGCGCTCTCGATTTCAGGCTTGCATGACCTCGAGCCGATTTCGCAGGCGCCGTTCTTGCAGGTCGACCTGCGGCTGAGCCCGCACGATGTGCAACGGGCCAGCCCGGCTCGCCTGCCTGCACCGGCCGGCACCTTGTACGCCGTGGCCGGCGCCGACGAAAGCACAGAGTTTGTGCGCCAGACCCGTTTGATTGAGCAGGCCTGGGGCCGGGCGGTGGTGCCGGTGTGCGAGGCCCTGCCGGGTCTCAATCATTTCAGCGTGGTCGAATCCCTGTGCGAGCCCGGATCGCGCCTCAATCGCTTGGCCCGTGAGTTGATCGGGGCCAGCAACTCGGCCTGATGCAAGGGCGATCTGAACGTGCAACTTGACGGCGCAGTTTGAACGCCCAATTTAACGCCCAGTGGCCGCGAAGGGGCCGCCTTACATCAGCAAATGCTCGCCCGCGTTGTCGCCGCCGAGGATGACGTAGTTGACTTTGCGGATGTCCATCAGTTTCTTGCCGCCGGCGTAACTGATTGAGCTCTGGATGTCTTGCTCCATCTCGACCAAGGTGTCGGCGAGCTTGCCCTTGATCGGCTCGAGGATGCGCTTGCCTTCGACGTGTTTGTATTCGCCCTTGTTGAAGTCGCTGGCCGAGCCGTAGTACTCCTTGTAGAGCTCGCCGTCGACCTCGACCGTCTTGCCGGGTGACTCCTCGTGGCCGGCGAACAGCGAGCCGATCATCACCATGGACGCGCCAAAGCGCACGCTCTTGGCGATGTCGCCGTGGCTGCGGATGCCGCCGTCGGCAATGATGGGTTTGGTCGCTACGCGGGCGCACCACTTGAGCGCGGACAGCTGCCAGCCGCCGGTGCCAAAGCCCGTCTTGAGCTTGGTGATGCAAACCTTGCCCGGGCCCACGCCCACTTTGGTGGCATCGGCGCCCCAGTTCTCCAGATCGATCACCGCCTCGGGTGTGGCCACGTTGCCCGCGATCACAAAGCTCTCGGGCAGCTTGGCCTTGATGTAGGCAATCATGTCGCGCACGCTGTCTGCATGGCCGTGCGCGATGTCGATCGTGATGTATTCGGGCTTGAGGCCTTGCGCGACCAGGGTGTCGACGGTGGCGCGGTCGGCTGCTTTGACGCCCAGGGAAATCGAAGCGTAGACGCCGCGGGCGTGCATGTCGCGCACAAACTGCACATTGTCCAGATCGAAGCGGTGCATCACGTAAAAGTAGCCGCCGCGGGCCAGCGCGGTGCAGATGGTCTCGTCGACCACCGTCTTCATGTTGGCCGGCACCACCGGCAGACGGAACTTGCGTCCACCGAGCTCGACGCCCGCGTCGCACTCGGATCGACTCTCCACGCGGCATTTGCGCGGCAGCAGCAGAATGTTGTCGTAGTCAAAGATTTCCATGAAAACCAAGCTCCTGAAAAGCAATCGTTGAAGAAACGAATGAGCGCTTGGCTTGGCCGGCTTGTGCGGCCTGCTGCGACCAGCGTGGGCTGGCGGCGGGCCACAAAAAACCGGGCGCAAGAAACTTGGGCCCGGTGGCTGATTCTACCGGCAAGGCGGCTGCTGTGGCATGTGCCGGTGCCGTGGCCCTTCCTACAATGGCCCGCATGCAACCCCAACCCCTGTTTCGAGATGGCCCGGCGCCCTTCTCGCCTTTGCTGGAGCATCTCAACGCCGAGCAGCTCGCTGCCGTGACCTTGCCGGGCGAGCACGCGCTGATCTTGGCCGGTGCCGGCTCGGGCAAGACACGGGTGCTGACCACCCGCATCGCCTGGCTGCTTCAGACCGGGCAGGTCTCGCCCGGTGGCGTGCTGGCGGTGACGTTCACGAACAAGGCGGCCAAGGAGATGCTGGCGCGGCTTTCAGCCATGCTGCCGGTCAATGTGCGGGGCATGTGGATCGGCACCTTTCACGGCTTGTGCAACCGCTTCCTGCGCGCCCACTGGCAGCTGGCCCAGTTGCCCCAGAGTTTTCAGATCCTCGACACGCAGGATCAGCTGTCGGCCATCAAGAGGCTGTGCAAGCAGTTCAATGTGGACGAGGACCGCTACCCGCCCAAGGAGCTGATGTGGTTTATTGCGGCGTGCAAGGAAGACGGACAGCGCGCCAAGGATGTGGCGGTGCGCGACGAGCAGAGCCGGCGCAAGGCCGAGATCTACGCGCTCTACGAGGAGCAGTGTCAGCGCGAGGGTGTGGTCGATTTCGGCGAGCTGATGCTGCGCAGCTACGAGCTGATGCGCGACCACGCAGCGGTGCGTGAGCACTACCAGCGCCGCTTCCGGCATATTTTGGTCGACGAGTTTCAGGACACCAACCCGCTTCAGTACACCTGGCTCAAGCTGATGGCAGGGCAGGGCGGCGCGGCCGGTGCAGCGGTGATGGCGGTGGGCGATGACGACCAGAGCATCTACGCGTTTCGCGGCGCGCGGGTGGGCAACATGGCGGACTTCGTGCGCGAGTTTTCCGTGCAGCACCAGATCAAGCTCGAGCGCAACTACCGCAGCTTTGGCAATATTCTTGACTCGGCCAATGCCTTGATCAGCCGCAACGCCCAACGCCTGGGCAAAAGCCTGCGCACCGAAGCCGGCCCGGGCGAGCCGGTGCGCGTGTTTGAGGCCACCAGCGACTTTGCCGAAGCGCAGTGGCTGGTCGAGGAGGTCAAGCAGTTGCTGCGCGAAGGCACGCAGCGGCGTGAGATCGCTTTGCTCTACCGCAGCAACGCGCAAAGCCGGGTGATGGAGACGGCCCTGTTCAATGCGGGCATTGCCTACCGCGTCTACGGCGGACTGCGCTTTTTTGAGCGCGCCGAAATCAAGCATGCGCTGGCCTACCTGCGTTTGCTCGAGAACCCGCGCGATGACACCAGTTTTGCGCGCGTGGTCAATTTTCCGCCGCGCGGTGTGGGCGCGCGCAGCCTCGAGCAATTGCAGGATGTGGCCCGCCACCGGGCCTGCTCGCTGCATGAGGCGGTGGGCGCGGTCACGGGCGCGGCAGGCACCAAGCTGGGCGCCTTCGTCGCGCTCGTCGATGTCATGCGCGAGCAGACGGCCGGCCGCACGCTGCGCGAGATCATCGATTTCGTGCTCGAGCACAGCGGCCTGCTGGCCCATTACCGGGGCGAGCGCGAGGGCCAGGACCGGCTCGAGAATTTGGCCGAGTTGGTCAACGCGGCCGAATCGTTTGTCTCGATCGAAGGCTTCGGCCGCGATGCGGTGGCCTTGCCCGTCGACGAACAGGGCCAGGCGCTTGGCCAGTCACCGGTCAGCCAGGGGCTCGATCCTGACGCGCCGCCGTGGGATGACGATGCCCAGGCGGTGCAGTGGCCGCCAGCGTCCGGACAGGACGGCGCTGCCACCGGCGAGACCGTCTCGCCGCTGGCGGCCTTTTTGGCGCACGCGGCGCTTGAGGCCGGCGACAACCAGGCGCAGGCCGGGCAGGATGCGGTGCAGCTGATGACGGTGCACGCCTCCAAAGGGTTGGAGTTCGACTGCGTGTTCATCAGCGGGCTCGAGGAGGGCCTGTTCCCGCATGAAAACGCCATGAGCGACCGTGCGGGCCTGGAGGAGGAACGCCGTCTGATGTATGTGGCCATCACACGGGCGCGCAAGCGGCTGTACTTGAGTTGCTCGCAAACGCGCATGCTCCATGGCCAGACCCGCTACAACCTCAAGAGCCGCTTCCTCGAGGAGCTGCCCGAGACCGCGCTCAAGTGGATCACGCCGCGTCACGCTGGCTTTGCCACTCCCGGATGGGGTGGGCAGGGCTCGTCCTTTGATGCCGGCGGTGGCTCTGACCGCAGCGACTGGGCGGCGCGCATGGTGGCCTCACGCCAGGGCGCCGGCTCGGCGGCCGCTGCGCCCCTGCCCGAGCGCAAGGCCGCCGACACGCACGGGCTCAAGGTCGGCATGGACGTGTTTCACGCCAAGTTCGGTCAAGGCCGCATCAAGATGATCGAAGGCGCCGGAGCCGATGCGCGCGCCCAGGTGGACTTTTCGCGCCATGGCGTCAAGTGGCTGGCGCTGTCAGTGGCCAAGCTCACCGTGGTGCAGTAAGCAGCAGTGCAGCCGGCGCGGCTCAGGCAATCTCGTCGACGCGTGGCAGTGGCGGCGGTTCGTCGTCGACCACGAAGCAGTCGGCAAAGGTGCCGTAGACCGAGCTAAAGAACATGGCTGCCAGCAGCAGGGCCACGGGCAGCATCGATGCGGCAGCCAGCTGCGGGCTGCCCAGGGTCGAGAACAGCAGCGTGACCAGCACACCGGTGAGCAGGAACAGTGCGCACCAGCCCAGGGCATAGACGATGAAGGCGCCCTTGTTTTTCCAGCAGGCCATGGCGCTGAAGAACAGGCTCTTGGCCGGCGCCACGTCGTGCCAGTGCACCAGCGCCGGCGCGTGCCAAAACAGCACCGACATCGGCGCGTAGATCAGCAGCGCCACCCACATCGCAGCCTGAAAATCCGGATCGTTGACCACTTCGGCATCGAGCCGCCCACCGAACAGATACAGCTGCGCAAAATCGCCACCGTCAAACAAGGCCGAGATACCCAGCATGATCAGAAAAGCGGCCGCGTAGGCTGCGCCGAGCACCATCATGGCGTGCATGCGCTGGCGGCCCGCGCGAAAGGCGGTGGCCAAGATGGTGGGCATCGGAAACTTGCCGTGCTCGGCCTCCTTGGAGGCGGCCATCAGGCCCAAGGTGGCAGCCGGCAGCAGCGCCAGCGCGAGCAGTGAGCCAATCAGCGGGATCAGGCTGGCCAGCGAGAGCACCGCCATGAACATGAAAAACAGGCCTGACATGGCCAGAGGCTGCCGAAAAAACAGGCGTACGCCCTGCTTGATCCAGCTCAGGCCGGTTTTGGCAGGGACCAAATTGAGTCTCATGGCGTGGTTCTCAGGCAGGCACCAGATCGAGTGACAGGGGCTCTTGCACGCATTGGCGCAGCACCCGCTCGAAATGGCTGGGGTCGTGGGGCTTGAGCACCGAGGCTTGGCGCGGCAGGTGGTAGTCCCACAGGCGCGAGGTCCAAAAGCGCAGCGCGCCGGCACGCTGCATCGCGGGCAGCAAACGCCGCTCCTGCGCGCTCAGGGGGCGCACCGCATGGTAGGCCGCCACCAAGGCGCCGGCGCGATCGGGATCTTGTACGCCGGTACCCAAATCGATGCACCAGTCGTTGAGGCAGACGGCCAGATCGAACAAATAGCTGTCGCAGCCGGCGAAGTAAAAGTCAAACAGGCCGCACAGGCGTGCCTGCTGCCCTTCACCTACAAACATCACGTTGTCCCGAAACAAGTCGGCGTGGACCGGGCCGCGCGGCAGACTGCGGTAGGCCGACTGCGCCGCAATATGGTTCTGGTAGGCGAGCTCGCTGCCAATGAGCGCCTTTTGCGCCTCGTCGAGGTACGGCAGGACCACCGGCACGGTTTCGTTCCACCAGGCCAGACCGCGCAGATTGGGCTGGCGCATCTCGAAGTCGCCACCGGCCAGGTGCATGCGCGCCAGCATCTCGCCCAGGGCGCTGCAGTGGTGCCTCTGGGGCATGAGTTCACTGGCCCCTTGTAGGCGGTTGACCACCGCCGCGGGCTTGCCCTTGAGGCGGTGCAAGATGGGCCCGCTGCCGGCCTGGCCTTTGCGCGCCAGCGGCGCGGCCTGCGGATCGGGCACCGGAATGCCGCGCCCGGCCAGGTGCTTCATCAGGTGCAGGTAAAACGGCAACTGCTCGAAGCTCAGGCGCTCGAACACCGTCAGCACCCACTGGCCCTGGTCGGTGTCGGCAAAGTAGTTGGTGTTTTCGATGCCGCCGGCACAGCCCTGCAGCGATTGCAGCTGCCCCAGGCCGAGCTGGCTCAGCAAGTCTGCAGCCTCCTCGAACGAGACCTCGGTAAAGACGGCCATGCGGGTTGGGGGGGCTAAAGAGGGCAGATCAAGGGCAGGAGGCGGGCCAGAGGGGGCTTAGAACCGCAGGAAATTCCAGACCCGCGCACCACCCTGGCCCGATCCGCCCCGCATATCGGTCGGCCGCACTTCATAGGCCGGCACGTCGAGCTTGGGTTGCACCACGATGCTCTGCGTTTGCCCGCCCACGCGCAGCTCGTCGATGCGGCTGCCGCCGTCTTCGGTGCGGATGCGCTCGATCGTCTGGTTGCTGCGGCTCGGTTCGAGCGCCGGATCCTGGGCGCGGGCGATGGCAGGCGTGGCCGGGGCCGCCGGGGCCTGGGCCGCCGCGGCCAGGCTCGCGCTCAGCAGGGCCAAACCGATGACAAGGGGATGGGAGGCAGGCATGGCGCCATTGTAGGTCGGCCAGCGGCGCCTGCCCACGCGGCCCGCGCCTTGCCCGACAATGCCGCCATGAGCCCAAAAACCTTGCTGCTGGTCGACGGATCGAGCTATTTGTACCGCGCCTTTCATGCCATGCCCGATCTGCGCGCTGTGCCCGGCGATCCGGGCAGCGCGGCCACCGGTGCGATCCGCGGCATGATCAACATGATGCACAAGTTGCGCAAGGACGTGCGTGCCGATTACGCCGCCTGCGTGTTTGACGCCAAAGGGCCGACCTTTCGCGATGCGATCTATCCGCAGTACAAGGCCCAGCGCGCCCCCATGCCCGACGATCTGCGCAGCCAGATCGAGCCGATCCACGAGCTCGTGCGCCTGCTGGGCTGGCCGGTGCTCGATGTGGCCGGCGTCGAGGCCGATGACGTCATTGGCACGCTGGCGCGCCACGCCAGCGAGCAGGGCGTGGAGGTCGTGGTCTCCAGCGGCGACAAGGACCTGTCGCAGCTGGTCAATGCGCACATCACCATCATTGACACGATGAACGACAAGCGCCGCGATGTGGCCGGCG
>CANHDQ010000014.1 GCA_947459405.1 Comamonadaceae bacterium | reverse complement strand
GAGCTTGCCGCCTGTATGTGGTCGATGAAGATGTTGTTTGGTCGGCTGGCGACTGAGGAGGCTCAATGCTTGGTAACACTCACACTGTCTACGACACCCCCGAACATGCGCTTTTGCGCGAACAGGTGTTCCGTTTCATCGCCCGCGAGGTCGAACCTCACGCCCAGGCCTGGGAAGAGCAGGGCATGGTGCCGCGCGAGGTCTTGCAGCGCATGGGGCGCGCCGGACTGCTGGGCCTGATGTATGAGAGCGCCTATGGCGGCGGCGAGGCCGACGCGCTGAGCAACCTGGTGTTTGCCGAGGCACTGTCGCAGTCCACCTTTGCCGGCTTCATCATCACTGTGCTGGTTCATACCGACATGGCCAGCCCGCATCTGCACCATGCAGGCACGCCCGAGCAAAAAGCCAAATACATGCCGCGCATCACGGCGGGCGATTGCATCAGCGCAGTGGGCATCAGTGAGCCGGGCGCAGGCTCGGACGTGGCAGGTATCCGCACGTCCGCTCGCCGCGAGGGCAACGAGTGGGTGATCAACGGCACGAAGATGTTCATCACCAACGGCGTGCATGCCGATGTGTATTTCGTCGCGGCCAAAACCGGGCCGGGCAAGCGCGACATGTCGATCTTCATCGTCGACAAGGGCACTCCCGGTTTCACGGTGGGTCGCGCCCTCAAGAAAACCGGCTGGCTGTCTTCGGACACGGCCGAGCTGGTGTTTGACAACGTGCGCATTCCCGCCGGCAACTTGCTGGGCCAGGAGCACAAGGGCTTTTACTCGGTGATGAAGAACTTTCAGACCGAGCGCATCGCGCTGGGGGCCATGGCGGTGGGCCATTGCCAGCAGGCCCTGAAATTGACGCTGGACTATGTGCGCCAGCGCCAGGCCTTTGGCGCAACGCTCTGGGACCAGCAGACCATCCGTCAGCGCCTGTCGATGCTCGATGCCAAGACCCGTGCGGCCCGTCAGTTCATGTACCACTGCGCCTGGTCGGTCACACAAGGCCATGACATCGTGCAGGAGGTCTCCATGCTCAAGGCGCTGACCGGCGAGTTGGTCAACGAGGTGGTGCAGACCTGCCAGCAGTTCCATGGTGGCATGGGCTTTATCCGCGAGACGGCCGTCGAGCGCCTGTGGCGCGATGCGCGGGTGCTCGCCATCGGGGGCGGCGCCACCGAGGTGATGCTCGAAGAGGTGGCCAAACGCTACTGATTTTTTCTCCCCAAAGATTGCATCGATGAACACCCTCCAACTCATCCGCCCCTCAGCCCATGTGGCCGAAGTCTGGCTCAACCGGCCCGATGTGCGCAACGCCTTCAACGACGAGGTGATTGCCGAGCTGACCCAGACCTTCCAGCAGTTGGCTGCGCAGCCCGAGTTGCGCGTGGTGCTGCTCTCAGGCCGGGGCAAGGCCTTTTGCGCTGGCGCAGACCTGAACTGGATGCGCGCCATGGCCGACTACAGCTGGGAGCAAAACCGCGCCGATGCCCAGCGCCTGGCCGACATGCTCTGGACGCTGGACCAATGCCCGGTGCCCGTGGTGGGCCGTGTGCAAGGTGACTGCTATGCCGGTGGCATGGGGCTGGCGTCGATCTGCGACGTGCTGGTGGCCTCGAGCAATGTGACGTTTTGTCTTTCTGAAGCGCGGCTGGGTTTACTGCCTGCCACCATCAGCCCTTATGTGATCCGCGCCATGGGCGTGCAGGCTGCGCGCCGTTACTTCACCACTGCCGAGCGCTTGAGTGCCGCGCAAGCCCACGGCATGGGCCTGGTCCATGAGCTGTGCGAGCCCGAGGCCCTGGATGCCAAGGTCGCTGAGATCGTGGCCACGCTCGTGGCCAATGGACCGGCTGCCGTCAAGGCCTGCAAGCAACTGGTGCGCGACGTCGCCGGACAAGACATCACCGAGGCCTTGCGCGCCGAGACCGCCCGTCGCATCGCCGACATTCGTGCAAGCAGCGAGGGCAAGGAAGGCCTGCAGTCCTTCTTGGGCAAGCGCCCGCCCAACTGGCAGATCTGACCACCGAAAGACAGCATGTTCAAAAAAATCCTGATCGCCAACCGAG
Organism: Comamonadaceae bacterium; assembly: GCA_947459405.1. Classification (GTDB taxonomy): domain Bacteria; phylum Pseudomonadota; class Gammaproteobacteria; order Burkholderiales; family Burkholderiaceae_C; genus Polaromonas. The sequence continues at coordinate 24,063 of CANHDQ010000014.1, read as the reverse complement.
GCGAAATCGCCTGCCGCGTGGCCGCCACCGCCAAACGTCTGGGCGTGCAGACGGTCGCTGTTTACTCCGACGCCGATGCGCACGCCAAGCATGTGGCCGCCTGTGACGAGGCCGTGCACATCGGTGGCAGCGCCCCCAAGGACAGTTATCTGCAGTGGCAACGCATCATTGCGGCCGCACAGGCCACAGGCGCGCAGGCCATCCATCCGGGCTATGGCTTTCTGAGCGAAAACGAAGACTTCGCGCAGGCCTGCGCCGATGCCGGCCTGGTCTTCGTCGGCCCGCCGGCCTCGAGCATCCGGGCCATGGGCCTCAAAGCCGAGTCCAAGCAACTGATGGAAAAGGCCGGCGTGCCCCTGGTGCCTGGCTATCACGGCGCCAACCAGGACGCAGCGCTCCTGCAGGCCGAGGCCGACCGCATCGGTTACCCCGTGCTCATCAAGGCCAGCGCCGGCGGTGGTGGCAAGGGCATGCGTGCCGTGGAAAAGTCTGAGGACTTTGCCGATGCGCTGGCCAGCTGCAAGCGCGAAGCCATCAATAGTTTTGGCGATGACGCGGTGCTGATCGAGAAATACGTGCAGCGACCACGCCATATCGAAATTCAGGTGTTCGCCGACACCCAGGGCCAATGCGTCTATTTGCATGAGCGCGACTGCTCGGTGCAGCGGCGCCACCAGAAGGTGCTGGAAGAAGCGCCGGCCCCTGGCATGAGCGAACACCTGCGAAGGCAAATGGGCGAGGCCGCCGTGGCCGCAGCCCAGGCTGTGGGCTATGTGGGTGCGGGCACGGTGGAGTTCATCGTGGAGGGGCTCGATGGGGGTATGGATGCCGTCCCCGCCGCCGGGCCGCCCCAAGGCGGGGCAGCCCCCTCGGGGGGCAGCGACCCGCGTGAGCGGCGGAGCGTGGGGGCGCACGATGCCGTCCCCGCCGCCGGGCCGCCCCAAGGCGGGGCAGCCCCCTCGGGGGGCAGCGACCCGCGTGAGCGGCGGAGCGTGGGGGCGCATTTTTACTTTATGGAGATGAACACCCGGCTGCAGGTCGAGCATCCGGTGACGGAGGCGATTACTGGTCTGGACCTGGTCGAGTGGCAGTTGCGGGTGGCCGCTGGCCAGCCGCTGCCGATGAGCCAAGATCAGATCCCCATGCGCGGCCACGCCATCGAGGCGCGCATCTGCGCCGAAAACCCCGACAAGCAGTTCCTGCCGGCCACCGGAGTGCTGCAGGTCTACACCAAGCCGGTGGCCACCTCTTTCGCCGTAGGCCCTGTGCGCATCGACGACGGCGTGCGCCAGGGCGATGCCATCAGCCCTTTTTACGACTCCATGGTGGCCAAGCTCATCGTCCACGGCGACAACCGCGAGCAGGCTCTGGCTCGGCTCGATGCCGCGCTCAGCGAGCTGCACATCGTCGGCTTGAACACCAATGTGCAGTTCCTGCGGCACGTGCTGGCCACTCAATCGTTTTCGCGTGCGCAGCTCGACACCGCGCTGATCCCGCGCGAGGCCGCACAGCTGTTTGACCAGGAGCCCCTGGGCGCAGCGCTGGCTGTGGCCGCCGTGGTGGCGCATGTGCTGCGGGCCGAGCAGTCCTTGGCAGGGGACGATCCCTTCAGTGCCCGCGACGGCTGGCGCTCGCACGGCCTCACGCAGCGCCGCTTTGAATTGGAGTTCGCTGGCGAGCCGCTGCGCGCCCAGCTTACCTACGGCCGCGACGGCCTGCTGCTGGCCCTGGGCGAGCAGGCCCCACAGCCCCTGCGCACTGAGCCGCGCGACAGCGAACTGGTGGTGCATCTGGGCACGCAGACCGTGCGCACGCGCTTGTATTGGCAAGGCGATGTGGCCCATGTGTTCAGTCCACGTGGGGCCACGCGCATCACTCTGATTGACGCCCTGGTCCACGCCGGCGGTACCGATCAGGAGAGCGGCCGCCTGAGCGCCCCCATGCCTGGCAAGATCGTCGGCTTTCTGGTCAAGGCTGGCGACAAGGTCAGCAAGGGCCAAGCCCTGGCCGTGATGGAGGCCATGAAGATGGAGCACACGATTGCCGCGCCGGCCGACGGCCAGATCGGTGAGCTGCTGTACGCGCCAGGCGATCAGGTGGCCGAAGGGGCGGAGTTGTTGAAAATGGCGAGCTGATTTCCTTTTGCTCCTTCCCCTGCTGGGGGAGGGAGATGCACCCAACATGCGCATTCTTTTTTACGACCTCAGCAGCCAGGCCGAACCCTGGCTGGCCCAGCTGCGTGCGGCTTTTCCGCAGGCCCAGGTTGAGCTCTGGCAGTCTGGCGCAGCGCCGGCCGATTACGCCCTCGTGTGGGCGCCGCCGCAGCAGCTGCTCGACGAGCAGACGGCGCTCAAGGCCCTGTTCAACATCGGCGCGGGCGTCGATGCCTTGATGCAGCGGCGCCTGCCACCCGGCGTGCCCATCTTTCGGATCGACGATGCCGGCATGGCGGTGCAGATGGCCGAATACGTCTGCCAGGCCGTGATTCGCCACTTTCGGGGGCTCGATCGGGTCCAGGCCGATGCACGCGAAGGCCGCTGGCAGCAGCCCAAGCCGCTGCGCCGCAGCGACTTTCCCGTCGGCGTGATGGGCTTGGGCGTGCTCGGTCAGCGCGTGCTGGCGGCGCTCAGGGTGTTCGAATTCCCCTTGCTGGGCTGGAGCCGCACGCCCCACCATTTGGACGGTGTGCGCACCTACAGCGGCCCCGGGCAGTTGAACGAATTCCTGGCTGGCACCCGGGTGCTGGTCAACCTGCTGCCGCTGACGGCCGAGACCGAAAACATTCTTAACGGCCAGACGCTTTCGCAGCTCAAGCCGGGTGGCTATCTGATCAATGTCGCCCGCGGCCGCCATCTGGTCGATGAGGACCTGCTGGCCTTGCTGGCCAGCGGCCAGCTCAGCGGCGCCACGCTCGATGTGTTTCGCCAGGAGCCGCTGCCTGCGGAGCACCCTTTCTGGCGTCACCCGGCCATCACCATTACCCCGCACACCTCGGCGCGCACCTTGCGCGACGAAAGCGTCACGCAAATCATTGCCAAGATTCACCGTCTGCAGGCCGGGGATGCGCCTCACAGCATCGGGGGCTGGGTGAAAACCGAATTACGATACTGATCCCCAAGGAGCAGTCCATGAAATACCCTTCCCGCGTCAAGCTCGTCGATGTCGGCCCGCGTGACGGCCTGCAAAACGAAAAAGGCCAGGTGCCGGCAGCCGTCAAGATCGAGCTGGTCCACCGGCTGCAAGACGCGGGCCTCAAAGAGATTGAGGTCACCAGCTTTGTCAGCCCCAAGTGGGTGCCGCAGATGGCCGACAACGCGGAGGTCATGGCCGGCATCGAGCGGCGGTCCGATGTGCGTTACTCGGTGCTGGTGCCCAACCTCAAGGGGCTGGAGGCGGCGCTGTCGGCGCCGCGCGAGCACTGGCCCGATGAGATCGTCGTCTTTGCTGCGGCCAGCGAGGCCTTTAGCCAGCGCAACATCAACTGCTCGATCGCCCAGAGCATCGAGCGTTTTGCGCCGGTGGTCGAGCAAGCCCGTGCGCAGGGCATTTATGTGCGCGGTGCGATTTCGGTGGCCGTCGGTTGCCCCTACCAAGGCGAGGTGGCGCCCGAGGCGGTGGGTGAGGTGGCCCGCTTGATGAAAGCCATTGGCGTGCAGCATGCGGGCGTGGCCGATACCGTGGGCATGGGAACCCCCGTGAAGGTGCAGCGCGCCATGGAGGCCACACTCAAGCACTACGACCTGGCCGATGTCTCCGGCCACTTCCACGACACCTACGGCCAGGCCTTGGCCAATACCGTGGCCTGCCTGGAGATGGGCGTTTGGCAGTACGACAGCTCCTCGGCCGGTCTGGGCGGTTGCCCCTACGCCAAGGGCGCGACCGGCAATGTGGCCACCGAAGACGTGGTGTACCTGCTGCACGGCATGGGCATTGAAACCGGTATCGATCTGGACAAGCTGATCGATGCGGGTGTGTTTATCAGCAGCTTTTTGGGCCGCAAGCCGCAGTCGCGCGCGGCCACGGCTTTGCTCAACAAGCGCGCTGCATGAACGGCTCCGAATCGGTGAGCCGCGTGGCGGCGGTGCTGGCCGAGCGCGGCCATCCCCATGCGCCGCGCATGCTGGCCGATTCGGCCCGCACGGCCCAGGAAGCGGCCGACGCCTTGGGCGTGCAACTGGGCCAGATTGCCAAGAGCATCGTGTTTCGGCGCCGCCCCGACGATGCGCTGGTGATGGTGGTGACCTCGGGCGATCAGCGGGTCGATGAGAAAAAGCTCGCCGCCCTGGCCTGTGCCGACGGCCAAAAACTTAGCCGGGCCGACGCCGACTTTGTGCGCGATCGCACCGGCTTTGCCATCGGCGGCGTCGCTCCGCTGGCGCATTTGAGCGCTCCGCTGCTTTGGCTCGATTTGAGCCTGTTTCGTTTCGATCAGGTCTGGGCTGCTGCCGGCCATCCGCACGCGGTGTTTGCGGCCTCGCCTGCGCAACTGGCGCTTTTGACGCGGGCCTCGCTCGACGATGTGGGGGCCATGGACCTGGCCACGCGGTCAAGGGCGCTGCTGCAGGCGCGGGCCGCGGTGGTGCAGTGCGACCGGTCCGAGCCGCCTTCGCCTTGTGTCTCGGTGTGCTGCATGTCACCCACCTCGGGTTTGTGCAACGGCTGCTTGCGCACCCTGGACGAGATCGCCGCCTGGGGTACCCTGCCGGCTGCGGCCAAGCGCACGGTTTGGCAAGCGATCGCCGAGCGCGCCGCAGAGCCGACCTGAGGCGCAGCACCGCCACACCAAGGAGCGCGACGATGGAACTCAAACGCCTGACCTTTTATTTGGACTTCATCTCGCCCTACGCCTATCTGGCGTTCGAGCGATTGCCGCAGGCGCTCCAGGGCATCAGCCATGCGGTCACTTATCAGCCCGTGCTTTTTGCCAGCATGCTCAAGGCCCACGGCACCATCGGTCCGGCCGAGCTTGCACCCAAGCGCGACTGGACCTACCGCCATGTGCTGTGGCTGGCGCAACATCAGGGTACGCCCATGCAGATGCCGGCGGCTCACCCCTTCAACCCCTTGCCCCTGCTGCGCCTGGCCCTGGCCTGCAGCCCTGACGGTGCGCCCAATCGCTGGGTCTGCGAAAGCATCTTCCGCCATGTCTGGGCGCAAGGAGGCGATCCGGTCGATGCGCAGCGCCTGGCCGAGCTGACCGAGCGCCTCAAGCCGGTGCTCGATCCGGCCGGTGAAGCGGTCAAGGCTCTTCTAAAGGACCGTTCGCAGCAGGCCATTGCGCAAGGCGTCTTTGGCGTGCCCACCATCGAGACCGAGGGCAAGCTCTTTTGGGGTCTGGATGCGCTGCCCATGCTGCGCGACGGTTTGTCTGGCGGCGCCTGGTTTGAGGGCGCTGATTGGGACGCCGCGCCCCGCGTGCCGGTGGGCATTCGGCGCAATTGACCCGCCGCAATTTCGCGGAGTCAGGGCTTGCCCAGCCCCCCAATAAAAAACGCCCACCGAAGTGGGCGTTTCTCGTTTCAGGCCGCCGGGTAGACGGCCTAGACGCACCGATCAGGTCGCGCGGGTGTCGATGTCACCTTTGATGCTGGGGTAGCGCACATGCTCGACCAGCTCCTGGATCTCGCGGCGCGGGGCCGGAGTCAGCAGGCTGACGATGATGATGATCGCAAAGCCCAGCGGCACGCCGAAGACACCAGCCGAGATCGGCAAGATGCCCCACCACAGCTCGACCGGCGAGGTCACGCCGAACACGCCGCGCAGCCAAGGCTGGGTCATGACCATGTAGTAGAAGGTCACACCGAAGCCTGCTGCCATGCCCAGAATGGCGCCCCACTTGCTGGCCCGCTTCCAGAAGATGCCCAGGGTCAGGGCCGGGAAGAAGCCGGCGGCAGCCAGCGAGAACGCGGCAGAGACCAGGAACAAGATGTCAGCAGGTTTTTGAGCCGCCACATAGGCAGCAGCCAGGGCCACCACCAGCAGAAGGATCTTCGACAGCATCACCCGGCGTGCGGTGGGCGCGTTCGGATCGATCATCTTGTAGTACAGGTCGTGCGACAGCGCGTTGGCGATCGTCAGCAGCAGGCCGTCAGCAGTCGACAGCGCAGCAGCCAGACCACCCGCGGCCACCATGCCGGAGATCACATAGGGCAGGCCGCCGATTTCGGGCGTGGCCAGCACGATGATGTCACCGCCGATGCGCATTTCACCGAGCTGCAGCAGGCCGTCCTTGTTGACGTCGGTCACCGACAGCAAGGTGGCATCGACCGCCGCCCATTGCCCCACCCAGGCCGGTAGCTTGTCAAACGGGGTTCCCACCAGCACGGTGAAGACCTCGTACTTGACCAGCACGGCCAGAGCTGGCGCCGTGAAGTAGAGCAGGAAGATGAAGAACAGCGACCAGGTCACCGAGCTGCGCGCCTGCTTCACAGAAGGCGTGGTGTAGTAGCGCATCAGGATGTGCGGCAGCGCGGCGGTGCCCAGCATCAAGCAGAACACCAGAGCCAGGAAGTTGCGCCGCGAGGCGTCATAGGTGTCCTTGGCCTTCTGGTCGCCATTGGGGTCGCCCGCAAACTGCGTCGCATGACGCGGCATGCCAGCCAGCGGCGCGGTGCGCGCTGCGTTGGCGGCCCTGGCAGCCGTCCAGGCCTTCTTGGCGGCCTCTTCATCCTTGGGCAGAGCAGCCTGAGCCTTTTCGGCGGCGGCAATCTCTGCTGCCGGTGCGTTGGCAGCTTTGAGGTCTTCAATCTTCTTGGCGGCGGCGGCCTTGTCAGCCTCCAGCGCAGCCTTGACGTCTTTGAGCTTGGCGTCAAACTCGTCGGCGCGGGCCTTGAAGATCGCTCGGACTTCCTTTTCCTTCGGGTCGTCGACCAGCGCTTTTTCCTTTTCGGTCACCTTCTGCAGCTGGTAGCCGTAGATGGCCTGCGGAATCGGCACGCCGGTCTGCTTGACCGACAGCCACACCACCGGGATCAGGTAAGCAATGATCAAGATGATGTACTGGGCCACCTGCGTCCAGGTCACGGCGCGCATGCCGCCCAGGAAAGAGCACACCAAAATGCCGCCCAGGCCCAGGAAGATGCCCAGCTCGAAGGCCACGCCGGTCAGACGGGTGGTGATCAGGCCCACGCCGTAGATCTGCGCCACCACGTACACAAAGGACACGAAGATGGCGATGACGATGCCCACAAAGCGGGCAATGTTGCCGTCGTAGCGCGCACCCAGGAAGTCGGGGATGGTGAATTGCCCAAACTTGCGCAGGTAGGGCGCGAGGAACAGCGCCACCAGACAGTAGCCGCCCGTCCAGCCCATGATGAAGGCCAGACCGCCGTAGCCCGTCAGGTAGAGTGTGCCGGCCATGCCGATGAAGGACGCGGCGCTCATCCAGTCGGCGCCGGTGGCCATGCCGTTGTACATGGCGGGCACTCGGCGCCCAGCCACATAGTATTCAGCGGCGTCGTTGGTGCGGCTCATCACGCCGATGCCGGCGTAGAGGAACACGGTTGCGGCCAGGAAGAGGTAGCCGATCCAGTTACGCGGCAGACCCATCTGTTCGAGGATGGCCAGAATCACCACAAAGATGGCAAAGCCGCCTGTGTACCAGGCATAAACTTTGTTGAGTTGCTTCTTGAAAGCTGCGTTGCTTGAGGCAGAGAAAACGCCGCCTCCGGTGTCAGGTGTCATTCCAGCCATGATCAGTCCTCCTCGGCTTCAGCCACGCCATGTTCTTGGTCGAGCTTGTTCATGTAGTGGGCGTAATACCAGATGATCGCCACGTAGACGATCAGTGAACCTTGGGAGGCCACCCAGAAGCTGAAGGGCCATCCAAAGAAGTTGAAGTTCAAGTCGCGGGCAAAAAAGCCCACAACAAACGTCACCACGAACCACACAGCCAGCAGAACTGCCGTGATGTTCAGGTTTTTTTGCCAATACTGGCGGTGCGATTCAGTCAATTGCATGACATCTGTCTCCTTTTGTTCCCGACCCCGAGGGGCCGACCCACGCGCGATCCGGTGAAATGACTGCCCTCATTTCACCTTGCAGCCAGACCGCAACTAGACCGGGTTCGCTTTCACGTTGACCCCGGTTTCGCGTGCCAGTTGGGCGGCGACCTTGGGCTCAAACCCTTGCAGGTGGCGAATGATCTTCACCACCTCTTCGGGCTCCTGGCGTTTTTCATGAATCCGTGCCAGTTCGCACCAGGCGTAGGGACTCATGGGCTGCAATTGGGTGTTGCGCTTGAGCGCGACGATGGCCTCGTCGAGCCGGGACTGGCGCATGAGCACCAGCCCCAAGCCGAACCAGGCGCGATCGAGCGTGTCATCGAGCGCGATCGCGCGGCGAAAGCTGACTTCGGCGTCCTGCAGTTGGCCGGCCGATTCCTGCAAAAAGCCCTGATTGAAGAAGTCTGCCGCCTTGGCGCCGGGCAAGGCATTGAGCCGGGCATAGTCTTGCAAGGCGCCCGGTTTGTCGCCGAGCTGGGCGCGCAGATGGGCGCGGCTGGCCAGGGCGTAGGCATCCTGGCCGTCAAGGGCCAGCATGCGGTCAAAGCAGCTCAGGGCCGGGGCCTGGCGCCCGATCAGGATCCAGCCGATGGCCTGCCACTTAAGGCTGAAATACGTCCAGCCGCTCATCGGCAGCCCTCCATGCCCGCACTGATGCAGTGCTCGATCTTGGCCAAGGTGACTGCGATGTAGAGCACGGCCGTCACAAAGAAGGCCACCCAGCCGTGGTGCCGCGGGTCGACCCGGGCCGGCGAGATCAGCCGGGCCAGCGCCATCCAGGGGCGGTTGAGCACCTGAAACAACTGGTAAAACAAATTGGTGTCGCGTTTTTGCCCGGCCAAAATGAAGAGCAGGCCCTGTCCCAGCAGGGCCAGCAGGCCGATGTAAAGCAGCAGTTGCGCGATGTTCAGAGCTTGCAGCACGGGTGTTTAAGGGCCTGCCTCCGACCCAGTTTCTACGTAGTGCCCACACTGTTGGCAGTGGGCCTGACTTAAAGCTTACTGAAGGGTCATTACTGACGCAAGCTTGGGGCAAACCCGATGACTCAAGTGTTCAAGTTCTACTGGCTTACCCTAGGTTGCGTTCCCGGCCAAGTCTCTTTTGGGCTCGGCCGCATCCGTACCGGCGGGCAGTTGCCCGGAGGGTCCGGCCTTGTTATGGTTGTCCCATGAGCGCTCAGCCTTCGCATCAGCTGCTCGAGCACTGGGTGGCGTCCTTGCTCGCTCATCTGCCTTTTGCCCGCATGGAGCGCTCCCACGTGCAGCAGCTGGCGCTGGCTGCATACGAGCGCTACTTTGCGCCCGAGGCGGTCATCGTCTCGCCGGCCGCGCCGATTGAGCACCTGATTTTTTTGCGCCAGGGCCGTGCGCTGGGTCGGCGCGCCAGTGCGGTGCAGCCGCACGATGTTTTTGAGTTGGAAGCCGGCAGCCTCTTCCCGGTGGCCGCCTTGTTGGCGGGGCGGCGGGTCAGCAGCACCTACAGTGCCCTCGATGACTGCTTTTGTTTGTTCATTCCTTGGGCGGCTGCCAGTGCCGTGATGAGCGCAAGCGCGCCTTGGGCCGATTTCCTGAACCAGCGCATGCTCGCTTTTCTGGAGGATTCCCGCCGGCGCTGGCGCCAGGAGCTGCAGGCCCAGGTGCAGCAGCAGCGCAACCTCGAAAGCGCCATTGCCGAGCTGCCCGAGCGCCAGCCGATCAGCCGTCCAGCCGCAGCCCCTTTGAGCGAGGTGTTGGGCTTGATGCACGCCCAAAAAGTCGGCTCGGTGCTCTTGACCGACGAGCAGGGGGCTTTGAGCGGCATCCTCACGCGCAACGATGTGCTCGGCCGGGTGACGCTGGCCGAGCTGCCGCTGCACACCCCTGCCTCCCAGATCATGAGCCAGCCTGTGCTGACCATCGAGGCGGGCTGCACGGTGTTTGATGCTGCGCTGATGATGTCCCGCCATGGCCTGCGTCATCTGCCAGTCACGGACCGAGGGCGTCTGATCAGTGTGATCTCAGAGCGGGACCTGTTTGCGCTGCAAAACCAGTCGATCAAGCATGTCAGCGGTGCGATCGGGCAGGCCCAGGGGCTGGAGCAGTTGCAGCATGCCGCCGCGCGCATCCGCGCCTTTGCAGCGCATCTGATGGCTCAGGGCGTGCAGTCGCGGCCGCTGACCCGCTTAATCAGCCAGCTCAACGACAGCCTCGCCGAGCGCGTGATCGCCCTGGCTTTGCAGCGCCACGGTCTGAGCGCGCAGCAAATGTGTTGGGTGGCCTTGGGCTCGGAGGGGAGGGGCGAACAAACGATTTCCACCGACCAGGACAACGCCTTGATATTCGAGTCCAGCGATCCGGCGCGCGACCAGCCGGCTTGGCTGGCCTTTGCCGCCGACGTCAACCACACGCTCGATGCCTGCGGTTATCCGCTGTGCACCGGCGGTGTGATGGCCTCCAATCCCCTGTGTTGCCTGACGCTGGCGCAGTGGGGCGCACGCTTTGCCCAGTGGATCGAGCAAGGCAGCCCAGAAGACCTGCTCAAGGCCAGCGTGATCTTCGACTTTCGCGCCCTGGCCGGCCGCGCCGACTGGCTCGCTGGGCTGGGTCAGCAGGTGCGCCAGCAGGCCCAGCAGACGCCGCGGTTTTTGGCGCAGTGGGCGCGCAACCATCTGGCCCGTTCGGCGCCGCTCAATTGGCATGGCGGCCTGGACACCCATCGAGACGCGGAGGGGCACGAGGTGATCGATATCAAGCTCGCGGGCACAGCGCTGCTGGTCGATGCGGCCCGCATTTTGGCGTTTGCCCAAGGCGTCGACGCGGTCTCGACTGTCGAGCGCTTGGAGCGGGCCAGCGCCCGGCTGGGCATCCCCGAGTCGGAGTACCGCGGCTGGGTCACGGCCTTTGATTATTTGCAACTGCTGCGCCTGCGCCATCAACTCGAGCCGGGTCTCGATCCACGCAAGGCCAACAGCCTGCGAGTCGATGCGCTTAACCTGGTGGATCGTCAGATTCTCAAGGCCAGCTTTGCGGCGATTCGCGGTCTGCAGCAGCGCCTGGAACTGGACTATGTGCGCTAGAGCTGGTCTGCACAAGGGCGTTTTGTCATTGCGAGCGAAGCGTGGCAATCCAGAAAACGTGGGTCAACGGGTGGCCTATGGATCGCCACGTCCCGCCACGGCCGCAAGCGCCTCGCGGCTAAAGGCCGCTCCTCGCGATGACGGGGTTTTGCGGACTTTTCCTCGGCCATGACGAACTTGCGTAACTGGCTGGCCGGACGCTTGAGTGCGCCGCTTGGGTCTGCACCCGATGCGCGGCGCTGGATCGTGCTCGATGTGGAGACCACCGGGCTTGATCCGCAAAGCGACCGCTTGCTCTGCGTGGCCGCGCTGGCGGTTCACTTCAGCGACCAAGGCCCGAGCTTGCGCGCACACGACAGCTTTGAGGTGGTGCTGAGGCAAGAGGTCATGGCTGCCTCGCACGACAACGTGCTGCTGCATGGTATTGGCTGGGGTCAGCAGCGTCAGGGCATGCCGGCGGCCGAGGCTCTGCGCCGTTTGCAAGACTGGGTGGGCTCGTCGCCAGTGCTGGCTTATCACGCGGGCTTTGATCGCGCGGTGCTGCGCCGCGCCTACCAGATCGAGGGCATGCGACCGCCGCGCTGGCCCTGGCTCGATCTGGCCGATGCCTTGCCGGCAGCCTTTCCCGCGATCGAAGCCCGCAGCCTCGATGCCTGGATGCGCGCACTGGGCGTGCAATGCGCGCGCAGGCACCAGGCCGCAGCGGACGTGTGGGCCACCGCCGAGTTGCTGCTCAAGGCCTGGCCGAACTGGCAACGGCAAGGCTTGAGCTTATGGTCTGATTTGACTCGACAGGCTGAGCAGGTCCGCTGGCTGCGAGTCAGCTCGTCTGCTGCGGGTTTGTAAGCCAGCGCCAAGTTTCGCGTCAGGGCTCGGTCAGAGCCCGCGCGCATAGTCCAGTGACTGCGGTGCATGTTGCGCTGCAGGCGATTCATCTGGAGAGACACCCCATGGCGACAACAACAGCTCGGCCCATGACGGCCGAGGAAAAAAAAGTCATCTTTGCCTCGTCACTCGGCACCGTGTTCGAGTGGTATGACTTTTATCTTTACGGTTCGCTGGCAGCCATCATTGCCAAGCAATTCTTCTCGGGCCTCGATCCTCAGGCCGCCTTCATTTTTGCCCTGCTCGCTTTTGCAGCCGGCTTCATCGTGCGGCCTTTTGGCGCACTGGTGTTCGGCCGTCTGGGCGATATGATCGGGCGCAAGTACACCTTTCTGGTGACCATCTTGCTGATGGGCGCCTCGACCTTCATCGTGGGCATCTTGCCCACCTACGCCACCATCGGTGTGGCCGCTCCCATCATCTTGATCGCGCTGCGCATGCTGCAAGGTCTGGCCCTTGGTGGTGAGTACGGCGGCGCAGCCACCTACGTGGCCGAGCATGCGCCCCACGGCCGCCGCGGCGCCTACACCGCCTGGATCCAGACCACGGCCACGCTCGGTTTGTTCTTGTCGCTGATCGTCATCTTGGGCACCCGCACCATCGTGGGTGAGGCGGCGTTTGCCGACTGGGGCTGGCGCGTTCCCTTTATCTTGTCGATCGTGATGCTGGGCATTTCCGTCTACATCCGTCTGCAGATGAACGAGTCGCCCGCCTTCCAAAAAATGAAGTCGGAAGGCAAGACCTCCAAGGCTCCGCTGTCCGAGTCCTTCGGCCAGTGGAAGAACCTCAAGATCGTGCTGCTGGCTTTGTTCGGTCTGGTCGCAGGTCAGGCGGTGGTCTGGTATTCGGGCCAGTTCTATGCGCTGTTCTTCCTGACCTCGGTGTTGAAGGTCGACGGCGCCACCGCCAACATCCTGGTGGCCGCTTCGCTGATCATTGGCACGCCGTTCTTTGTGATCTTCGGCACGCTGTCTGACAAGATCGGTCGCAAGCCCATCATCCTGGCGGGCATGGCTTTGGCGGTGGTGACTTACTTCCCGCTGTTCAATGCCCTGACCAAGGCCGCCAACCCAGACCTGGCTGCAGCGCAGGTCAAGAACCAGATCGTGGTGACCGCTGCAGCGGGCGACTGCTCGTTCCAGGGCAACCCGGTGGCCCGCGAGATCGACTTCACCAAGTCTTGCGACATCGCCAAGCGCTTCCTGGCCCAAAACTCGGTGAGCTACGACAACGCCGTCGCGTCTGCAGCCGGCCCGGCTGTGATCAAGATCGGCGAGAAGCTGATTACCGCCCCTGTGGCCAAGGTCGAGAACTCCAAGTTCACGCCTGAGAGCGTGGCCGCCATCGCCGCCTTTAAGAAGGAGATCTCCGAAGCTCTGAAGGAAGCGGGATATCCGGCCAAGGCCGATCCGGCCAAGGTGGACAAGCTGACCATCATCTTGATCCTGAGTGTCTTGGTGATCTACGTGACCATGGTCTACGGCCCGATCGCTGCCATGCTGGTCGAACTCTTCCCCACCCGCATTCGCTACACCTCGATGTCGCTGCCCTATCACATCGGCAACGGCTGGTTCGGTGGCCTGATGCCGACCATCGCGTTTGCCATGGTCGCCCAGAACGGCAATATGTACTACGGCCTGTGGTATCCGATCACGATCGCTGCGGTGACCTTCGTCATCGGCCTGCTCTTCGTGCGTGAGACCAAAGACGTGGACATCTACGCCGACGATTAATCCCGCGCAGGGGTTCGCTCAAAGGCCCGCAGACTGTCTGCGGGCCTTTCGTCGAGCACCTCGTCTTTTTGATACCCCAAGGGAGACAGACACCATGAAAATCGCCATTGCCTTTATCCTCTTTGCGGCCCTCTCGCTGTTCGTCATCATGAAAGGCGGCGACTCGCTGGACATGGGCGGCGAAAAGCACGGCGGCGATCACACCCCGGCACCGGCAGCCGCAGCGTCTGCTCCCGCTGCTGACGCCTCGGCCCCGGCGCCCGCTGCACCGGCCGCACCGGCCGCCAAGTAATGCGTTTTCATGCCTGCTTGGCCCACGGCCTTGCGGGAGTCGCGGGCTTATCGGGCCTATTGAGATTCATCGGGCTGTGCGATCCTTTGCGATTCGGTGAGCGGTTTTAGGCCCCAGGCATCCTGATACCCGCGTGCGCCGCTTGGCCGCCATGCCTGCCTAGAATGTTGGGCCTTACCTTCCGAAGGCCCGCTCCATGACGCAAGGCTTGATCCGCATCCGCGGCGCCCGACAGCACAACCTCAAGAACCTCGACCTTGATCTGCGCACGGGCGAGCTGACGGTGGTCACGGGCCCGAGCGGATCGGGCAAGTCCTCCCTGGTGTTCGACACGCTCTTTGCCGAGGGCCAGCGGCGCTATGTCGAAACCTTTTCGGCCTATGCGCGCCAGTTCCTCGATCGCATGGACAAGCCTGCAGTCGACAAGGTCGAAGGCGTGCCGCCGGCCATAGCGATCGACCAGACCAACCCGGTGCGCTCGTCCCGCTCGACCGTGGGCACCATGACCGAGCTCAACGATCACCTCAAGCTGCTCTACGCCCGCGCCGCCCAGCTGTACGACCGGCAAACCGCTCAGTCTGTGCGCCACGACACGCCCGAGACCATTTATGCCGAATTGATGGCGCGCACCGCGGCAGACGACCCGCGCCTGATCCTGAGCTTTCCGGTGCAACTGCCCCAAGGCACCACCTCAGAGCAGCTCGAGCAATGGTTGGCCGCCAGCGGCTTTACCCGTGTGCATGAGCCGTCGGAGGCGGCATTCAAAGAGGCAGGCGGTGTGCATGTGGTGGCCGACCGCTTTCGCATCCAGGCGGTGGAAAAGGCGCGCGCCATCGAGGCCATCGAGGTCGCGCTCAAGCACGGCGGGCGCCTTAACGTGTTCGTGCAGGGCCAGGACAGGCCCGAGACGCTGTGGCGTTACTCCACCGGCCTGCACTGCCCCGACAGCAATCTGCGCTATGCCGAGCCCACGCCGTCTTTGTTTTCCTTCAACTCGGCCATGGGCGCCTGCGAGACCTGCCGTGGGTTTGGGCGCGTCATCGGCGTCGATCTGGGCCTGGTCATCCCCAACGACAAGCTGACCTTGCGTGCCGGCGCGATCAAGCCCATGCAGACGCCGGCCTGGGCCGAAGCACAAGACGACCTGATGCGCCACGCCGAGACCGCCGGCATTCCGCGCGACACGCCCTGGTACAAGCTCACGCCCACGCAACAAGACTGGGTGATCAACGGCTCGCCCCAATGGAAGGGCCAGTGGAACAAGCAGTGGTTTGGTGTGCGCCGCTTCTTCGAATACCTGGAGAGCAAGGCCTACAAGATGCACATCCGCGTGCTCTTGTCCAAATACCGCAGCTACACGCCCTGCGGCACCTGTGGCGGCGCCCGCCTGAAAACCGACGCCTTGCTCTGGCGCTTGGGCGGCAAGCCGGCGGCCGACGCGGTGCTTGACCCGGCAAAGCGCTTCATGCCAGCCGGCGTGAGCTGGAGCCGCGAGCAGCTGGAGGCGCTGCCAGGTTTGTGCCTGCACGACCTGATGATGCTGCCGATCGATCGGCTGCGTCGATTCTTCGATTTGCTGTCTCAAGCGAGCCCTCACCCCAGCCCTCTCACAGGGGGAGAGGGCGAAAGGCAAGCCCTCAAGTTGCTCTTCGAGGAAATCCAGACCCGCCTCAAATACCTGTGCGACGTCGGCATCGGCTACCTCACACTCGATCGGCAAAGCCGAACGCTCAGTGGCGGCGAGGTGCAGCGCATCAACCTGACCACGGCGCTGGGCACTTCGCTGGTCAACACGCTGTTTGTGCTCGATGAGCCCAGCATCGGCCTGCACCCGCGCGACATGAGTCGCATCACCCAGGCCATGCACCGGCTGCGCGATGCCGGCAACACGCTGGTGGTGGTCGAGCACGACCCGGCGGTGATGCTCGCTGCCGACCGCCTCATCGACATGGGGCCGGGCCCCGGCGAAAAAGGCGGCACCATCGTCTTTGACGGCACGCCCGATCAGATGCGCCGCGTGGCCACGCTGACGGGCGACTACCTCGGCGGGCGCAAGCAGGTCGGTGTGGGCCTTAAGCGTCTGGTGACTGACAACACGCCGCGCCTGATCCTCGAAGGCGCACGCGGCCACAACCTCAAGAACATTGCCGTCGAGTTTCCGCTGCAGCGCCTGGTGTGTGTCACCGGCGTCAGCGGCTCGGGCAAGTCCACCTTGATGCAAGACATCTTGGCGCCAGCCCTTCTGCGCCAGTTTGGCAAAGCCACCGAGACGCCGGGCGAGCACGACCGACTGCTGGGCGCCGACCACCTCAACGACGTGGTGTTTGTCGACCAGTCGCCCATCGGCAAGACGGCCCGATCCAACCCGGCCAGCTATGTGGGCGCCTGGGACGCGATACGCGAGCTGTTTGCCGACGCGCCCCTGGCCAGAGAACGCAGCTACACCGCCAGCAAGTTCAGCTTCAACAGCGGCGATGGCCGCTGCCCCACCTGCGGCGGCTCGGGCTTTGAGCATGTGGAGATGCAGTTTCTCTCCGACGTTTACTTGCGCTGCCCCGACTGTGACGGCAAGCGCTACCGCCCCGAGATCCTTGAGGTGCGCATCGAACGTGTAAGTGGCGATGGTCAGCGTCTATACCTCAATGTGGCCGATGTGCTGGAGCTGACCGTGAGCCAGGCCTGCGAGGTGTTTCGCCACGACCGCGATGTGCTGCGGGCTTTGCAGCCCATCATTGATGTGGGCCTGGAATACGTCAAGCTCGGCCAGAGCGTGCCGACGCTTTCGGGCGGCGAGGCCCAGCGTCTCAAGCTCGCCGGTTTTCTGGCGGGCAAGGGCGAGGGGCAGTCCAAATCGGCCCAGGCTGCGCGCGCCGCCAAGGCACCGGTAAGCCAAAGCCGCCAGCCCCTGGCGCTGAGACAGCACCGCGGCACGCTGTTTTTACTGGATGAGCCGACCACCGGCCTGCACTTTGAAGACATCGCCAAACTGATGCGTGCGCTGCGCAAGCTGCTGGAGGCCGGCCATTCGCTTATCGTCATTGAGCACAACCTCGATGTGATCCGCGCGGCCGATTGGGTGATCGACCTCGGCCCCGAGGGGGGCGAGGCGGGCGGCCAAGTGGTGGCCCAGGGCACCCCCGAAGAGCTGCGCCAGCACCCGAGTTCGCACACCGCACAGGCCCTGCGCGAATATGCACACGCCATGGGGGAGCTGCATGGGGTGGCCGAGGCCCGGCCGGATGATTTTGCGGCGTCGCTGCGAGGCCCGCAGGGCCGCGGCAGTCCGGCGGCCGCCTTGGATCGCCACGGCCCTGCGGGCCTCGCGACGACGGGTGTCAATCGCGGTCAGGCACCGAACGCCATCCAGATCGTCAACGCCCGCGAGAACAACCTCAAGAGCCTCACGGTGGACATCCCCCGCGGCAAGTTCAACGTGGTCACGGGTGTCTCGGGTTCGGGCAAGTCCACGCTGGCCTTTGACATCTTGTTCAATGAAGGCCAAAGGCGCTATCTCGAAAGCCTGAACGCCTATGCCCGATCCATCGTGCAGCCGGCCGGTCGGCCCGAGGTCGATGCGGTCTATGGCATTCCGCCGACGGTGGCCATCGAGCAGCGGCTCTCGCGCGGCGGGCGCAAGTCCACCGTGGGCACCACCACCGAGGTGTGGCATTTCCTGCGCCTGCTCTACGTCAAGCTGGGCATCCAGCACTGCGTGCACGACGGTGCGGCCGTCATGCCGCAAAGCAGCGACTCGATTGCGGCTCAGCTGATCAAAGGCTACCGCGGCCAGCATGTGGGCCTGCTTGCACCGCTGGTGATCAACCGCAAGGGCGTCTACACCGAGCTGGCCGACTGGGCCCGGCCACGCGGCCACACGCATTTGCGGGTGGACGGCGAGTTTTTGCCGACCACCGGCTTCCCGCGCATCGACCGCTTCAAGGAGCACACCATCGAGCTGCCGGTGGCCGACCTGGTGGTCGCTCCCGCGCGTGAGTCTGCGCTGCGCGAGGCGCTGCGCAGCGCACTCGAACACGGCAAGGGCGTGGTGCATGTGCTCGCACCGCTCGACGGCCTGAAGGCCGCCATGGAAGCGGGCGCGCCCACCCGCGGTATCGGTCATGTGCATGCGTTTTCCACCAAGCGCGCCTGTCCGGTGTGCGCCAGCTCCTACGCCGAGCTGGACCCGCGCTTGTTCTCGTACAACAGTAAGCATGGCTGGTGCCCCGACTGCGTGGGCACTGGCGTGGCGCTCACCAAGGAACAGCGCCGCGCGCTCGACGATTCGGTGCAGGACGACAAAGACAAAGGCCGCGAACAAAGCTTTGCCGAGCCCGAGCTGGAAGACGTGGCCGATACCGTCTGTCCCGGCTGCCAGGGCACGCGCCTCAATACCCAGGCCCGCGCCGTGCGCCTGCAAAGCGCCACGGGCGATTCCTGGTCCATCACGGACATTGCGCGCCTGTCGGTGAGCGACGTGTGCCAGTGGGTCAAGGGCTTACAACTCGGCGGCCGAGAGGCCGACATTGCGCGTGACCTCCTGCCTGAAATCAGGAGCCGCCTCGAATTCTTGGAGGAAGTGGGCCTGGGCTACCTCACGCTCGATCGCGGCGCACCTACGCTCTCGGGCGGCGAGGCGCAGCGCATCCGCCTGGCCGCGCAATTGGGCTCCAACCTGCAGGGCGTGTGCTATGTGCTCGACGAGCCCACCATCGGCCTGCACCCGCGTGACAACCAGATTTTGCTGGGCGCTTTAGGCAAGCTCAGCGACCGGGGCAACACCCTGGTGGTGGTCGAGCATGACGAAGACACCATCCGCCGTGCTGACCACATCATTGACATCGGCCCCGGCGCCGGTAAACGCGGCGGCCGCGTGGTGGCACAAGGCCGCGCCGCCGATCTGGCTGCCAGCAGCGAGTCGCTGACCGGGCGCTACCTGCTCAACGCGATCAAGCACCCGCTGCAAGCCAGGCGGGCGACGCCCTTACCGCAAGACGGTCGAGCGGGTCATGCGTCCCTCCCCATGGCCAGCGCAGCCCCCCTCGCCGCCACGAAGGCAGCCAACCGCGTCATGGCCAGCGCATCCCCCCCGGTCATGGCGAGCCAAGCCCCCCTCGTCATTGCGAGCGAAGCGAAGCAATCCATTCCTCCCCTGAACTGGCTCTGCGTTCAAGGCGCCCACCTGCACAACCTGCAGCAGGTCAACCTCCAGGTGCCGCTGCAGCGCCTGGTGTGCGTCACCGGCGTCTCGGGTTCAGGCAAGTCCACGCTGGCGCGTGACGTGCTGCTGGCCAATGTGCAAGCCGCCGTCGCCCAGCGCTCCACCGCCGCCGGTCGCAAGCTGGACGAAGCCGGTAAGCACCCCGCCTGGAGCGGCTGCACCGGCCTTGAGGGTTACCAAAGCATCGACCGCGTTCTAGAAGTCGACCAGACGCCTATCGGCAAAACCCCTCGCTCCTGCCCGGCCACCTACATTGGCTTTTGGGACACCATTCGCAAGCTCTTTGCCGACACACTCGAAGCCAAGGCGCGCGGCTACGGCCCCGGGCGCTTCTCGTTTAACACCGGCGAAGGCCGCTGCCCCACCTGCGAAGGCGCGGGCGTGCGCACCATCGGCATGAGCTTTTTGCCCGACGTCAAAGTGCTGTGCGAAACCTGCCACGGTGCGCGCTTCAACCCCGAGACCCTGGCCGTGACCTGGCGTGGCAAAAGCATCGGCGAGGTGCTGCGTTTGGAAGTCGACGAGGCGGTGGAGTTCTTTGCCTCCATGCCCCACATCAGCCACCCGCTGCAACTGCTCAAAGACGTGGGCCTGGGCTACCTCACCCTGGGCCAGCCCTCGCCCACGCTCTCAGGTGGCGAGGCGCAGCGCATCAAGCTGGTGACCGAACTGAGCAAAGTGCGCGACGACATCACAAGGCGCGGCCAGAAACCGCCGCACACGCTCTATGTGCTCGACGAGCCCACTGTAGGCCTGCACATGGCCGACGTCGAAAAACTCATCCGCGTGCTGCACCGCCTGGTCGATGCCGGCCACAGCGTGGTCGTCATCGAACACGACCTTGACTTGATTGCCGAAGCCGACTGGGTGGTCGACCTGGGGCCAGGCGGGGGCGATGCAGGCGGGCGCATCGTCGCAGCCAGCCCACCCGATGAACTGGTGAGGCTCAAGACGGCGACGGGGTTGGCGTTGGGGCCGGTGTTGGCCAGAGCCTGAATCGATCCAGCCCCTGGATCTCAGCCATGACCAGAAAATGCACAAGCTGCAGAGCCGCTGAACTGATTCACGACACCCGTGATCTGAACCGCCCCGGGAATTGAGGCTTCCCTACTCCCATGACCCCCCGCCAACGCCGCGTTCTCCAAGCCATCCTGTACGAAGTGTTCGCCATCGCCTTCGTCGGCCCGGTGCTGAGCTTGGCCTTTGACAAGCCTGCTACGTCCACCCTGGCCTTGGCGGTGCTGCTCTCGGCGATTGCGCTCACCTGGAACTATGCGTTCAACTGGGTGTTCGAGCGCTGGGAGGCGCGCCAGGTGGTGCGTGGCCGCTCGTTGTTGCGGCGGCTGGCGCATGGCGTGGGTTTTGAGGGCGGGCTCACCGTCCTCCTGGTTCCGGTGATGTCGGTCTGGCTGGAGATTTCGCCGCTGGAAGCGTTCATTGCCAACCTGGGGCTGCTGGCGTTCTTCTTTGTGTATGCGGTGGGCTTCACCTGGGTGTTTGACAAGGTCTTCGGCCTGCCGGCATCGGCCGCCGTCCGCAACGAGGGATGAGCGGGTGCGGCTGGGCGCTTGGCCCCGCCATCACGCCCGCTGCTTCATGAGTGGCCACAAGGCCCACACCCCCAGCGCCGGGCCCAGTGCCAGCCCCACCAGCAGCCACCCCAGCGGCACATATGGCGTGAGCGCCACAAACAGCAAGATGCTGGCGATGCTGATTGCAAAGCCAATGCTGTTGGTCAGGGTCAGCACACTGCCCACGGCTTGCGCTGGCGCGTTGCGGGCGGTCATGGTCGAGAACTGGGGCGAGTCGCCGGCCACGGTGATGCCCCAAAGCAGCAGCCAGGCGTAGAACACGCCGGTCGGCGCGCTCAGGAGCCAGGGCGCGGCCAGGCAGCACAGTCCACTGGTGGCCAGTTGCGCGCCGGCCACGCGGGCGCTGCCCCAGCGGCGTGCGGCATGGCCGCCCACGGCGCAGCCGAGCGCGCCACTGCCCAGGACGATGAAGGCCGCCCAGGACAGCTGCACGCCTTCGAGCCGCGTGGCCAGAATCAGCGGCATCAGCACCCACAGGGTGTAGAGCTCCCACATGTGGCCGAAGTAGCCCAGTACCGAGCTGCGCACCCTGGCGTCTTGCCAGGCGCTGCGCAGGGCTTGCCATTGCAGGGTGCTCACGCGTGCCGGTGCCTGCGGTGCCTCGCCCAGCGCCAAAATCAGCAGGCCGCTGGCCGCTGCCAGAGCCGCCACCCCCAGCATGATGCTGGGCCAGGGCAGGGCATCGGCCAGAGCCCGCAGGCCGTGGGCGCTGGCCGAGCCAAGGACGAGCGCGCCAATCAGGTAGCCCATCGCAGTGCCCAGCCCGTCGCGGTACCACTGCGCAGCGATCTTCATGCCCACGGGGTAGATGCCCGCCAGAAAAAAGCCCGTGGCAAAGCGCCACAGCAACAGCGCCCGAAAGTCATCGACCATGGCCCAAGCGCCCACGGTGCTCAGCGCACCACTGAGCGCGCACACCAGGAACACGCGTGGCGCACTGAATCGGTCGGCAATGGCCAGCAGCGCGAACACCAGCGTGCCCAGGATAAAGCCGAACTGCAGCGCCGAGGTGAGCGTGCCCACGGCCGTGGCCGGCCAGCCATAGCTGCGCTGCAAGTCGGGCATGACCGCATTGACCGCAAACCACAGCGAGGTACCGCCAAGCTGGGCCAGCACCAACAGGGGCAGCACGTGGCGGGGTACGGTGGTCATGGCGGGGGCGTAGGCGCTTGTGGGTGTCTCAGCCCCGGTGCCGCGCACGCTTGATCTCGCGCAGCATGAAGAGGTAGAGCCCTTCGACTTTCTCGCGCGCCCAGGGCGTCTTGCGCAGGAACTTCAGGCTGGAGTTCACGCTGGGCTCGTGCGTAAAACAGCGAACGGGAATGCGCTGCGCCAGGTCTTCCCAGCCGTAATGCGCCTGTAGCGCATGCACGATGGCTTCGAGGGTGACGCCGTGCAGCGGGTTGCGCGGCTGTTCCGGGGGCGCGGGGGGCGAGGGCGGGTCTTCTTGCATGCAGGCATTCTGCCTGCGCGTTCGGGGGTTCAGTGGCTGGCAGGCATGAAGGGACTGGCCATGCCCTTGCTACGCAACGGTGTGGCAGCCTCGGTGGCAGTACAACTGCGTGCCGCACCCGGGGCAGAGGGCCTGCGCGCGGCGGTTGCCGATGTCGGCCACCTTCATATAGGTTTTGGGGTCAAGCCGTCATGGATCGCCACGGCCCTTCGGGCCTCGCGATGACGAGGTTTTTTTGTGCCCCGCGACGCCTCTGCCCGTCTGCGCGTCCTACGATATCCAGCCCCGTCATCGCGAGGCCTGCAATTCCCCACTTCGTCATTGCGAGCCGCGCAGCGGCGTGGCAATCCAGCGCCGTAGTCATCGCGCGCAGACTTCAAGGCCCGATCGAGTTGCGCCTCATACCCTGCGCGCCAGCACCACGGCCGCCGCCGAGCCTGAGCCCACCACCGCACACCACAGTCGCAGCAGTCCAGGCCGGCGTTCGCCTGCCAGCGCGGCGGCTTCGTCGCGGTGGTGGCATTCGTCGGCCTGGCAGCGCTCAAGGAGGGGCAAGAGGCCGTCCGGGCCGCCGTGGGCGCGCAGGTGGTCGATTTGCTGTTGGTAATGCCGGTCCACAAAGGTCTCAACCGCCGCAATCGTGCCGTACACGGCGCGGCGGCCCGCCAATGCGGGAAGCGCGCCGGTGAGCCAGCCGGCCAGGCGCCAGGGGCCGAGCAGGCGGCTGCGTCGCGAAGGCGGCAGCCACGCTTCGATCAGGCTCAGGTGCTCGGCTTCCGTGTCGCCGTGCTGTTGGGCAAAGGCCAGCAGCTGCTCGTCGCGGCGCCAGCGCGCCACGGCGGTGATGCCGCGGTAGATGAACACGGCGCCGGTCTCGCCGGCGTGGTCGGAGCGCAGCTCGCGCTCAAGGTATTTGGATAGCGTCGATGCGCGGCTCGCAGGCTGAGCGTCCCAGCGGCGCGCCAGCCATTGCAAACCCGGCCGCAGCTTGAGAAACACGCGGTAAGCGCCTTCCAGCAGTGTCAGTATGCCTGGCAGCCGGGCCAGCCTCGCCAGCCAGCGCCAGCCGGGCAGGCGACTCCACATGGCGGTGAAGGCGGCCGCGCCCGACAGGCGCGAGCCATCGCTGCGCTGCACATGAAAGCGCGCCAGCAGGGCCTGGCGCTCGGCGGCATCGGTTACGCTGCCTGCGGCCTCGGAGCTGATGTCCACAAAACACAGGGCGCTGCTTTCGCACTGCTTGGCCAGGCCTTGTACATGCGCGATCTCGCGCCGGCACAGCGGGCAGCCGCCGTCATAGAGCACCGTAAGGGTTTCGTTTTGAGCCGTCAAAGCAGTTCCTCAGCGTGTTTGTAGCCCCGGGTGGCGCGCGTCCACCACTGCGAAAAGCTGGTGCAGCGGCGCTCCACAGAGGGAAAGAGCTGGAGCGCATCGTCTAGCTGTGCCATCGGACGCAACCAGCGCGAAAGGTGGGGGTCGGCCACGCTGCGCACCTTGGTGGCGCCCTGCAAAGCCGTGGCGAGGGTTGCCGCATCGGTCTGCCAGCGCAGGGGCGCGACCTCGGCCATGGCGCGGTCCACCCAGCGCCAGCGGGCTTCGGGCCACGGCCACTGGGCGTGGTGTTCCTGGAGGTACACGCCAATGCACAAGGTGTCGGCCGGCACGTCGGCAGGCGGTGCGCGCAGGGCCCAGGGGTGCACCAGCCAGACCTCGCGGCCTTGCACGGCCGCGGCATTGGGCGCGCCCACACCCAGATCGGCGGGGGGCTGGGCGTGCAGCGTGGGCTCGAGGGTCGGCATGGCATCTGCCGTGCGTCGGTGGAGCGGCGTCTT
>CANHDQ010000013.1 GCA_947459405.1 Comamonadaceae bacterium | reverse complement strand
TGCGCGTGGTCTGCCCCGACGTGGCCGGACGCGGTGCCAGCGACTGGCTGAGCGAGGCGGCCCTCTATCAGCCCCTGACTTATGTGGCCGATATGCAGGCTTTGCTCTTGCATCTGCACGGCCAGCAGCGCATCGACCGGCTCGACTGGATGGGCACCAGCATGGGCGGCATCATCGGCATGCTTGCAGCGGCGCAGGCCCAGGCGCTGCCGCGGCCGATCGACCGTCTGGTGCTCAACGACGTCGGCCCGCATTTGGACTGGGCCGGTCTGGCACGCATCAAGGGTTATGTCGGGCAGGGTGGGCCTTTTGCCAGCCTGCAAGACGGGCTGGACGCGCTGCGCGCCAACATGGCCGGCTTTGGCCCGCACAGCCACTCGCAGTGGCAAGCGCTCAACACGCCCATGCTCAAGCCCACCGCTGATGGCCGTTGGGCTCTGCACTATGACCCCGCCATTGCGATCCCCCTGCGTGGCCTGAGCGCGCAGTCCAACGCGCAAGCGGGCGAGCTGATGCAAGCCGTCTACGAGCAAATCAGCGCCACAACACTGCTGCTGCGCGGCGCCGACTCCGACCTGCTCTCGCGCCAGGCCGCTTTGGCCATGACCGAGTGCGGCCCTCGCCCGGCACTGATCGAGTTCGCGGGAGTCGGCCATGCGCCTACGCTGATGGACGGTGACCAGTTGCGCGCCGTGCTCGATTTCCTACTGCCGGCCTGAGCCAGGCTGCTGTGGCATGGCCCTGTCATGAAAAGCGAGATCCACACTGCGCACCCTGCGCCGCCCGATACGGGCGGCATCTTGGCCGTTACCGCGCAGGGTCTGCCTGAGGAGCCGCAGGTGCTGGCGCGTGCGCGCGCCTTCGCCGAACCCTTGCTCACAGGCCGCCTGCTTGACACCGGCGAGCCTGTCTTGGCCCACGCCGATGCGGTGGCTGCCATCTTGCAGGCCCTCGGCGGCTCGCAGGCCATGCAGGCAGCCAGTTATCTGGTCTACGCCTGTGAGCACTTGAACAAGCCAGGCGACGTGATTGCAGCGGCCTTTGGCCCCAGCCACGCTGAATTGGCGCTGGCCACCAACAAGCTGGTGGCGGTGCAGCGCCAGGCCCGCCTGGCCCAAAGCCGCCATGCTCGTGCCCAGGAGCCGGCCGGCCAGATCGAGACCGTGCGCAAGATGCTGCTGGCCTTCTCGCGCGACCTGCGCGTGGTCATGCTGCGCCTGGCCTCGCGTCTGCAGACGCTGCGCTACTTCGCTGCAGCCCGGCTGCAGCCCGATGGGGCGATGGCCCTGGAGTCGCTGCAGGTGTTTGCGCCGCTGGCCAACCGCTTGGGTATCTGGCAGATCAAGTGGGAGCTCGAGGATCTGGCCTTTCGTTTCACCGAGCCGCAGACCTACCGTGAAATCGCGAAACTGCTCGACGAAAAGCGACTGCAGCGCGAAGGCTATCTGCAGACGTTGTGCGCGCAACTGCAAGCCGAGTTGCAGCAACTGGGGCTGGAGGTCTCTGTGCAGGGCCGGCCCAAGCACATCTACAGCATCGTGCGCAAGATGCGCAGCAAGTCGCTGGGCTTCGAGCAGGTGCTTGATGTGCGAGCCTTGCGCGTGATCGCGCCCGATCTCAAGGCCTGCTACGCGGTGCTGGCCCATGTGCACCAGCGCTTCGATCAGGTTGAAGGCGAGTTTGACGACTACATCGCCCGCCCCAAAGCCAATGGCTACCAGTCGCTGCACACCGTGGTGCGCGATGCCGGGGGCAAGGCGATTGAGATCCAGATCCGCACGCCTGCCATGCACGCGCATGCCGAAAGCGGCGTGGCGGCGCATTGGGCCTACAAGGAGGCAGGCGGCAAAAAAAGTGGCGTGCTCGCCAGTGGTCCCTACGAGGCCAAGATCGCCGTGCTGCGCCAGTTGCTCGCCTGGGAGCGCGAAGTATCGGCACCGCCGTCGCAACCCGGCCAAGGCCTGCTCGAAGACCGCATCTACGTGCTCACGCCCGAGGCGGCGGTGGTCGAGCTCGCGCGCGGCGCCACGCCGGTGGACTTTGCCTACAGCGTGCACACCACGCTGGGCCATCGCTGCAGGGGCGCGCGCATCGACGGCGCCATGGTGCCGCTCAACACAGCGCTGCACAACGGCCAGACGGTGGAGATCATCGCCGCCAAGGACGGTGGGCCTTCGCGTGACTGGCTCAACCCAGAGCTCGGATTTTTGGCCAGCCCGCGTGCGCGCGCCAAGGTGCGTGCTTGGTTCAATGCGCTGGCGCTGCAAGAGACCGTGGCGCGCGGGCGCGAGGCGGTCGAGCGGCTGCTGCAGCGCGAGGGCAAGACCGCGCTGGGCCTGGAGGAGCTGGCTGGCCAACTGGGCTTCAAGAGTGCCGACGATTTGTTCGAGGTGGTGGGCAAGGACGAGTTCTCCCTGCGCACCATCGAGAACATGCTGCGCCCCAACGAGCCCGCGCCCTCTGCCGACGAACTGGTGCTGGCCAAGATGCGTTCGGGCCCTGGCCGCTCAGCGCAAGGCGGGGTGCTCGTGGTGGGCGTGGACTCCTTGCTCACGCAATTGGCCAAATGCTGCAAGCCCGCGCCGCCCGATCCGATTCGGGGCTTTGTCACCCGTGGCAAGGGCGTGAGCATCCACCGCAGCGACTGCAGCAACTTTCGCAACATGGCCTCGGGCAGTCCTGAGCGGGTGATCGAGGTCAAGTGGAATGCCAGCACGCCGGCGCTCTATCCGGTCGACATCGCCATTGAGGCGGGCGACCGCCAGGGGCTGCTGCGCGACATCTCCGAGGCCTTCTCGCGCGAGAAGGTCAACGTCACGGGCGTGCAGACCCAGTCGCTGCGCGACCACCACGGCGACAGCGCTCGCATGACCTTTACCGTCGAAGTCGGCGACGCGCGTGCGGTGCAGCGCGTGCTCGCGGCCGTCGCCCAGGTCGCTGGCGTGCGCCTGGCGCGCAGGCGCTGATTGCGGAGCTGGGCAGCGTACCTCCCCGCTCCTCTGGTCAGGGCACTAGGGTCAGAAACAGAAAGGCGGCAAACAGCACGAGATGGATGGCCCCGTGCATCATGAAGGTGCGGCCTGAGGCCAGGGTGATCGAGCCGACCAGGAAGGTCAAGGCCAGCAGGGCCATGTCCTTGGGCGCCAGGCCCAGCGTCAGCGGCAAGCCCAGCAGTACCGAGGCCAGCACGACCACGGGTATGGTCAGGCCGATACTGGCCAGTGCCGACCCAATGGCCAAATTCATGCTGGTCTGCAGCCGGTTGGCCCGCGCAGCCCGAACTGCCGCCCAGGTCTCGGGCAGCAATACGATCAAGGCGATGACGATGCCCACCACCGCCCGCGGCGCACCGTGCTGGCTGACCACGCCCTCAATGACCGGCGAGAGCAGCTTGGCAAAGCCCACCACAGCCAGCAACGCCAGTACCAGCATCAGCACACTGAGCCACGCCTGCCTTGCGCTGGGCGCAGGCGCGTGCACCGACTCGTCTTCCACTTTCACGCTGGGCAGGAAGTAGTCGCGGTGCCGCACCGTCTGGACGAACACGAAGATTAGCCACAGGCAGCCCGAGGACAGGGCCACGAACAGCAACTGCGACGTTGAATAACTAGGCCCGGCGACGGTTGTGGTCAGCGAGGGCATGACCAACACCAGCACCGACAAGGTGGCCAGCGCGGCGAAACCGGCGCCCATGCCCTCAATGCGAAAGTGCTGCTCCCGGTGCTGCAGACCCCCGATGAGGATACACACGCCGATGACGCCGTTGGCAATGATCATTACCGCCGAGTAAATCGTGTCGCGCGCAAGCGCCGAAGCCTCTCGTCCGCCGGCGAGCATCACCGACAGAATCAGTGCCGTCTCGATCACCGTCACGGCCAGCGCCAGCACCAACGTGCCAAAAGGCTCGCCCACCCGGTGTGCAATCACCTCGGCATGGTGCACGGCCGCCACCACAGCGGCGATCAAAACAGCGACCGCCCCAGCGGTTAGCCAGTTACTCGCCGGCACCGAAAAGGCCAGCGGCAGCGCAGCGGCCGCAAGTGCCGCAGTCAAATTCATCCAATTCATGAGTGCTACAATCTCGCTCGACGATTCAGGCGCATAGCTCAGCTGGTTAGAGCACCACCTTGACATGGTGGGGGTCGTTGGTTCGAGTCCAATTGCGCCTACCATACAGACCCCTGCAAGTCTTTGATTTGCAGGGGTTTTCTCTTTTCGTGCCCGCACGCTGATGGCTAGCGGCCCCTGGCGTTGACCAGCAAGGTGGCGTGGCGCTCGGCGCGCCGAGCCGATGCATCTTGACTTCGCCCGGCAGCAGCTCGATCTAGGCAGCACAGACCGCGAGGGCCAGTCGGGCTGCAAGCGCGCCCGAGTCGATCAGCCCATATGGCCGTCGATGAATTCGAGGATGCACCGGCCCAAGGTGTCTTCGCTCGTGTTGAAGTGGGTCACGATGGACATATGGTTGTGGTCGGGCAGCGTCAGATGCACCGGGGCGCGCCCGCGCGCTTGTGTCAGGGCCAGCGCGTATTCGAGGCCATAGCGGTCGAGCAGGGGGTTTTCGAATTCGGCATTGACCAGCAGCGTTGGCACTTGCAGGCGGGCGGCGTGGGCGATGGCCGAGCGGCTTTCATAAAGGCGTTCGTCGAGGCCATAGTAGGCCCGCACACCGGCGGCGTTGGGGTTGGCGGGCAGCACATCGGCGCGCAGACGCGCCGAGATGAGCACCAAAGCGGCCACAGGAACCGTCCCGCGATCCATCACCGGATCGCTCAGGCAGGTCGCCGCATGGGTGCCGCCTGCCGAATGGCCGATCAGGCAGATGCGGCTGGCGTCGCCCCCGTGCGCGTCGATGTGCTCGGCAATCCAGTCACAGGCTTGTGCGACATCGTGCGAGGCGCCGGGGTAGGGCGCTTCATCGGCCAGGCGGTATTCGATGTTCACGCCCACGCAGCCCTGTCGGGCGAACCAGGTCAGCACGTTGGCGTAGAGGTGGTCGCTGGTGTTCTTCTCGCCTCGCACGAAGGCCCCGCCGTGCACAAAGGCGACCACCGGCCGGCCTCGGGCGCCCGGTGGTCGGTAGATGTCCAGCACCTGCCGGGGGTGGCTGCCATAGGGTTGGTCGCGCACGACTTCCAGTGCGGCGGGGGGCGCGGCGGCCAGCAGCGGCTCGTAGATGGCGCGGGTGCGCTCGGCCCAGCCGCGGATGTCGAGGTGCCACTGTGGGCCAATCTCGCGCAGCGCCTGCGTCAGGCTGGCCGGCCGCAGGGCATCGGAGGTGGGGTGCAAAAGGGTCATGGGCAGCGGTTGTTGGCGCGAAATGTTCAGTGTAAGCGGGCACCGATCGGACACACGAGGGGCGCATGACGGTGCAGCCCCCGCTTGCGCCGCGTTAGAAGTTTGTTATCGTGCTGCCAGTGCCCAAGGAGACCTCCATGCCCCGCCGATTTGTCGATTTGTCGATCTATCTTGAAAACGATGTCATCAGCGATCCGCCGGGCTTTGCGCCCAAGATCGACTACGTCAAACACGATGCAAGCGTCGAGCAGATCGCTTCATTTTTTCCGGGCCTCAAGGCGGCCGATTTGCCCGATGCCCAGGGCTGGGCGGTCGAATATGTGCAGTTGTGCACCCACAACGGCACACACCTGGACGCGCCTTACCACTACCACCCCACGATGGATGACAAGCTCGGCGGCAAGCGGCGCGCAATCACGATCGACGAGGTGCCACTTGAATGGTGCTTTGCGCCGGGCGTCAAGCTGGACTTTCGGCACTTTGAAGACGGTTATGTGGTCACGGCTGACGATGTGCGGCAAGAGCTTGGGCGCATTGGGCATGATTTGCAGCCGCTGGAGATCGTTGTGGTCAACACCCGCGCGGGCTCCCGTTATGGCCAGCCCGACTTTGTCTCGAGCGGCTGCGGCATGGGCTATGAGGCCACGATGTATTTGCTCGAACGCGGCGTGCGCCTGACCGGCACCGACGGCTGGAGCTGGGATGCGCCGTTTGTCCACACTGCCAGCAAGTACGCGAAGTCACGCGATGCCTCCCTTATCTGGGAGGGCCACAAGGCGGGCCGAGACATTGGCTACTGTCACCTCGAGAAGCTGCACAACCTGGAGGCTTTGCCAGCCCACGGGTTTTACATCTCCTGCTTTCCGCACAAGGTCCGTGGCGCATCGGCCGGCTGGACCCGGGCGGTGGCCATCTTCGACGATGCGTTGATGCCACCGGCCTCAATGTCCTGAAGGGCCTGACCGGGCCCGACAGCGGTGGCGCTGCCAGGCCCGGTGCGCTTAGCAGCCCAGCTTGCTCCAGTAGTAGGTGCTGATGGTGGGGTTGTAGCCCGGATTGGCGTACTTGGCCTTGTAGGTCGAGCCGCTGTAGGTGACGACGCTGCCGGCTGCATAGGACTTGCCCTGCACCCAGCTGCCCACCGGCGCCCAGTAATAGGTGCTCACGGTGGGGTTGTAGCCTGGATTGGCGTACTTGGCCACGTATTGCAGCCCCTGGTAGCTGACCACGGCGCCGGCAGCGTAGTTCTGGCCTTGCAGCCAGACCGCGATCGGATTGCTGCAGGTCGGCGCGCCACTGCTGCAGGCGTAAGAAGCCCAGTAGTAGGTGCTGATGGTCGGGTTGTAGCCCGGGTTGGCGTACTTGGCGATGTACAGCGAGCTGTTGTAGCTGACCACTGCGCTGGCCGGATACGAAAGGCCCTGCGTCCAGTTGCCCACTGTGCTGCTGCACACCGGTGCTGCGCTCAGGCTGTTGCAGTCATAGCGTGACCAGTAGTAGGTGCTGACGGTGGGGTTGTAGCCGGGGTTGGCGTACTTGGCCAAGTACAGCAAGCCACTGTAAGACACCACGCTGCCTGCCGGGTAGGCTTGACCCTGTACCCAGGCCGCCGCGCTGCTGATACACGCCGGGGCAGGAGCCGGAGCCGGAGCCGGAGCCGGAGCCGGGGCAGGTGCAGGTGCAGGTGCAGGTGCAGGTGCAGGTGCCGGGGCAGGGGCAGGGGCAGGGGCAGGGGCAGGGGCAGGAGCCGGAGCCGGAGCCGTTTCAGCGCTCTTGAAAATCTTTAGGAATTGCTGGGCTGACTGGGCCACGCCGCTGTAGGTGTTGATCGGGGTCAGGCCGGTGCTCGACTGCGCGATGTCGCGGTTGTACGACCAGTAGCTCAGCAGGCCGATGCCATTGGCCTTGACATAGTCGGCGATGGTTTGTGCATCGGTGAGCGTGAAGACGGTCCAGTCGTCGTTCCAGCCTATCATGGGCGTGATGCCCATCATGGCGTGAATTTCGGCGCGGCTCTTGCTCGGGAAGATCACTTGCATCTGATCGGCGGTGGCCTTGAAGGACACGATGGAGGCCTGGGCCAGCGTGGGCGGCGAGATCATGGTCTTGATGTTGTCGGCGCCAAAGGTCATGGTCATGGCGTTGATCCGGCTGATCTTGACGCCGGCCGTCACGGCACTCTTGATCAGGTTGAGCGAGTTGTCATTGAGGCCCCTGAACCAGGCTGGCAGCGTGAACGAGGTGTAAAGATCGGGATATTTGGCCTGCAGGCGCACCAGAACCCGGTTGCGGCGCGCGGTGGCGTCGGTGTTGTTGAGCTGCTGGCCCTCAATGTCCCAGTCGATGCGGCGTGTGCCCGCGTCCTGCATGAGTTTTTCGAGGAGGGCCAGGAGCTGGTCGTCGCTGCAGGAGACTTCGGCATAGATGCCGTCGGCACCCCCCATCGAGACGATCAAGCGACCGCCCAGGCTCGCATAACTGCGTGCGTCGGGCAGCATGTTGGTCAGGGTGGCGTCGAGCGCGCAGCTGCCGCGTGTGATGCCAAAAGCCAAAGTGGCGCTGCTCAGGCCGCTTTTCTGGGCCGTTGTGAGCGTGCCGGGCCCCCAGCTTTGGAAGTAGGGCGCAATTTCAGCGGCCTGGCTTGCGCCGCACAAGGCGGCGGCCAGGGCCAGGGCGTGCAGGCGCAGGGGGCCGAGTTGGCCGAGCCGGTGCAAGCGGCGGCGCTTGCTGTGGCTGTTGCGCATGGGGTGGGCGATCGTCAGTGGTACAGGGTAATGCATGGTGTTTCCGGCGTCGGTCAGACGCCTGCTCGTGTTGCGGCGGACAGGGCTGCCCCTTGCAGTGCAAAAGGGACTGTGGGAGCCCTTGTTGACCGCTCGGTGCATTCGGAGGTGTCGCTGCTTTTTCCGGGTGATGAGGCCATGCCCCGAGGCCTCTTGTCGCAGGGCCCAGCTCAGCGTTGGCCGCGATCGTAGGGGCTGAGCTGGCACCTCAGCGCTGCGGCTGAGGTGCAGATGTAAGCCCATGTGTAGCCCGCCACGGCTGAGCCTGATCTGCTCACCGTTGTTACCGATGCAAACAAGGGCGCGACACGCTTGCCACGATGGCTAGAATCAACGCGCATCTGGTTGCGCCGGCTGCAATTGCACCCTTCTGCCACCCAATCAGCCCATGACCCGAAAAGAAAGCACCCTCAATTCATTGCTGGGCCTGCGCAAATGGCGTGAGGCCGTGCCCAACGACCGCATGGCCCATGCGGTCAAAGACCTGCTGCGCATGATCCAGCGCGCCATGCAGATTCGGCTGGCGGCCCATTCGGTCTCGATCGGTCAGTGGGTGTTTTTGCGCATTTTGTGGGAGCGCGAGGGCATCACGCAGCGTGAACTCAGTGAGTTGGCCGGTGTGAGCGAGCCCACCACCTACAGCGCCTTGTTGTCCATGGAAAAGGCGGGCTACATCACGCGGCACAAGCTGCCCAGCAATATGCGCAACCTCAGCGTCTGTCTGACTGCCCGGGGGCGGGCGCTCAAGGAGGCGCTGGTCCCGTTGGCTGAAGAGGTCAACGCGGTGGCCATGAGCGGGTTGTCGGCGCAAGAGGTGGCGCAGTTTCGCCATACCGTGGCCCGCATGATCGCCAACCTTGAGGCCGACGAGTCTCCGCCCGTCGCAGGCCAGGGCAAGGCATAAGGCTGCGGCTGCAGCCTTTGGGTTTAGCCGCTTGCGCGCAGGCCCGGCCGTACGGCTCAGGAGCCGCGGGTCACAGGCATCTCGGGCTCTTCTCGACGGGCCAGTTGCTGTGCAAGCTCGAGCTTGGCCAGCGAGGCGCGGTGCACTTCGTCCGGGCCATCGGCAAAGCGCAGCGCGCGCTGCCATACGTAGGCGTAGGCCAGCGGAAAGTCGTCGGACATGCCGCCGCCGCCGTGGGCCTGGATGGCCCAGTCGATGACTTTGGCCGCCATGTTGGGGGCGACCACCTTGATCATGGCGATTTCGGCCTTGGCCACCTTGTTGCCCACGGTGTCCATCATGTAGGCGGCCTTGAGCGTGAGCAGTCGGGCCTGCTCAATCATGCAGCGCGACTCGGCAATGCGTTCGTGCCAGACCGACTGTGCCGAGACGGGCTTGCCAAAGGCCACACGCTCGTTGAGGCGTTTGCACATGAGCTCGAGCGCGCGCTCGGCCGCGCCAATGCTGCGCATGCAGTGGTGGATGCGGCCCGGGCCCAGGCGGCCCTGGGCGATCTCGAAGCCGCGGCCTTCGCCAAGCAGGATGTTGGACGCCGGCACGCGCACGTTTTCCAGCAGCACCTCCATGTGGCCGTGGGGCGCGTCGTCGTAGCCGAAGATCGGGAGGTGCCGCAGGATCTTGATGCCGGGCGTGTTGGCCGGCACCAGCACCATCGACTGCTGTGAGTGGCGCGGGGCATCTTCGTCGGTCTTGCCCATGACGATGAAGATGGCACAGCGTGGGTCGCCGACACCGGAGGACCACCATTTGCGGCCGTTGATCACATAGTGATCGCCGTCACGACGGATGGCGCACTGGATGTTAGTGGCGTCCGATGAAGCCACGGCCGGCTCGGTCATGAGGAAGGCCGAACGGATCTCGCCGCGCAAGAGTGGGTCCAGCCACTGGCGTTTGTGCGCCTCGGTCGCGTAGCGCTCCAGCGTTTCCATATTGCCGGTGTCCGGTGCGTTGCAGTTAAAGACCTCGGGCGCCCAGTGCACGCGGCCCATGATCTCGCACAGCGGCGCGTACTCCAGATTGGACAGGCCCTCGGGCGCACGCGGCGAATGCGGCAGGAACAGGTTCCACAGGCCGGCGCTGCGCGCCTTGGGCTTGAGCTCCTCGATCACGCGCGTGGGCACCCAGGCGTTGCCCTGGGCCCGGTTGGCCGCCACCTCTTCGTGGTAGCGGTGCTCCTGGGGATAGACGTGCTCGTCCATGAAGGCCAGCAGGCGCGCCTGCATGTCCTTGACTTTTGGGGTGTAGTCGAAATTCATGCGCGGGTCTCCTTGGGCGTCGAGTGTTTACTGGGTTTGCTGCGCGAACTGCCAGGCCAGCTCGGCCAGCGGCCGGGCGCCGGCGCCCGAGTCTCTGGCCTTCTCGCTCGAGGCAGTGCCGTCTTGAGCGCGTTTGGCGATGCCTTGCAAGATGGCGGCGATGCGAAACAGGTTGTAGGCGAGGTAGAAATTCCAGTCGCGCGGGGAGGGCTCGGGCACACCGGTGCGCTCGCAGTAGCGACGCAGGTAGGGGCCTTGCGCCGGAATGCCCAGGCTGTCCAGATCGAGTCCGCCGATGCCACGAAACACGCCGGGCTTGATGTGCCAGGACATGCAGTGGTAGGCAAAGTCGGCCATCGGATGGCCCAGCGTCGACAGCTCCCAGTCCAGGACCGCCAGCACCCGCGTTTGCGTGGGGTGAAAGATCAGGTTGTCGAGCCTGAAGTCCCCATGCACGATGCAGGTACGACCGTCGTCGCGGGCGGCCTGGGGGATGTGCTCGGGCAGCCAGGCGATGAGCGCGTCCATGGCGGCAATCGGCTCGGTGATGGAGGCGGCGTACTGCTTGCTCCAGCGCCCGATCTGACGTTCAAAGTAATTGCCGGGCCGGCCGTAGTCGCTCAGGCCCAACGCCGCAAAATCGACCTGGTGCAGCGCTGCGATGACCTGGTTCATTTCATCGTAGGCTGCGCCGCGCTCGCTTCGGTGCAAGCTGGGCAGGGCTTGGTCCCAGAACACACGCCCTTCGATGAATTCCATCACGTAGAAGGCCCGGCCCAGCACCGACTCGTCCTCGCACAGGCACAGCATCTTGGCCACCGGCACCTCGGTGCCGGCCAGCGCGTGCATGATGCGAAATTCGCGCTCGATTGCATGGGCCGAGGGCAGCAGCCGGGCCGCCGGTCCAGGCTTGGCCCGCATCACATAGGTGCGATCGGGCGTGGTGAGTTTGTAGGTGGGATTTGACTGGCCGCCCTTGAACAGCTCGGCCTGCAAAGGGCCTTTGAACTCGGGCAGCCGATCTTGCAGGTAGCGGCTCAGGGCCTGCAAATCGATGCGGTGCGGCCCGCTGACCGCCTGGGTGCCGCCGAAAGATTGCTCAGGGTTCATGGACGTAGGTGGGAGGGATTGGTGGGGCCGGGTGGGAGGATGCAGGCCTTAGTCTGCGGTCTGGCCCAGTTGCGTCAGTGTCTGGCGATCGCGCACCACCAGACCTGCCGGCTCGATGCGGATCGTGCCTTCGCGCTCGAGGCTCTTGAGCTCTTGGTTGACCCGCTGGCGCGAGGCGCCGAGCAACTGGGCCAGCTCCTCTTGCGCGAGCTGCAGGCCGATGCGCGTCTCGCTGCTGTCGGCCAGACTGGCCACACCGTAGCTGCGCACCAGATGGACCAGTTGTTTGGCCAAGCGGGCGCGCAGGGGCAGGGTATTGAGGTCTTCGACCAGGCCGTAGAGCTGGCGGATGCGCCTGGCGTTCAGGCGCAGCATGGCGTGGTAGAACTCCACATGCTGGCTTAGCACCTTTTGGAAGTCGGCCCGCGCCAGGCACAGCAAGGTGGTCTCGCCGTGGGCATAGACGTCGTGGGTGCGCGCATCGCCGTCGAAGATCGAGACATCGCCAAACCAGATGCCCGGCTCAATATAGGTCAGGATGATCTGCTTGCCCGTCACCGAAGTCGAGCTCACCCGCACCGCGCCTTTGGCGCAGGCCATCCACTCCTCGGGCGTGTCGCCGCGCGCGGCAATCAAGTCGTCGTCCTTGAAGCGCTTGACATAGGCGCATCGCAGGATGTCGTGGCGCAGAGACGGCGAGAGCGATGAAAACCAAAGGCCGGCGTTGATGGCCGCGCGCTCTTCGACCGTGAGGATGGGATCGTCCATGGGCTGATTCATGGCTAACTGTAATGCCCGCTTTAGGCCAGGGCTGACACCCGGGCGACTTTAGCGAAAGCGCGGGCTGCGCTTTTCGAGAAAGGCGGCGATGCCCTCGCCCGCATTGGGGTGGACCAGGTTGCGCATGAACAGCTCTTTCTCGCGCTCGAGGTGGGCGCTCAGCGGCTGGGTTTGCGCCTCAGCGATCAGCTCCTTGATATCGCTCAGCGCATTGCTCGGGCGCGCATTGAGGTCAGCTGCCAGGGTCAGGGCCGCTCCGATCGCCTGTCCAGCGGCGGCCAGTTCGTTGATCAGGCCGTAGCGATGCAGCGTTGCTGCGCTCAGGCGCGTACCGCGCATCACCGCATCGCTGACCAGTGGGCGAGGCAGGGCGCGGGCGAGCTGCCAGCAGCCGCCGCCGTCAGGCGACAGGCCGATCTTGCTGTGGGCCATCAGAAAGTAGGCGTTGTCGGCGGCCACCACAAAGTCGCAGGCCAGCACCAGTGAAAAGCCGGCGCCGACAGCAGCGCCCTCGACCGCGGCGATGACTGGCTTGGGAAAGCTGCCAATGGCCTCGATCCAGCTGTTGAGGCTCTCGAGGGACTGACGCTGCAGATCGAGCTGACCCTCGCGCACCGCCTTGAGCCGATGCAGATTGCCGCCGGCGCTAAAGGTGCTGCCCTCGCCGGTGATCACGACGCTGCGCACATCGGGGTTGGTCTCAGCGGCGTTGATGGCCTCGACCCCGGCGGCATAGATGTCAGGCCCGAGCGCGTTGTGCTGATCGGGGTTGCTGATGGTCAGCACCAGTGTGGCGCCGTCGCTGGTGCTCTTGAGCGATGCGGCCATGGCGCTTAGCTCTCCTGCTGCAGCAGTGACAGTCCGATCGCCCCGCGCCGGCGCAGCCAGGGCGATGGGCGGTAGCGCGGGTCGCCATAGACGGTCTGCATGTTAAAGAGCACTTCCAGCACGTTGGTCGGGCCCCAGCGGTTGCCCATGGCCAGAGGCCCCATCGGATAGCCCAGACCGAGCGTGACAGCCGTCTCCAGGTCTGCGGGGCTGCACACGCCTTGCTGGCACATGTCGCTGGCGATATTGACGATGCTGGCCACCACCCGCTGGCTGACGAAGCCGCCGCTGTCGCGGATGACGCTCACCGCCTTGCCATCGCGTGCAAAAAGAGCGTGCGCGGCCGCTCGCATGTCGGGGCGGGTGGCCGGGTTGGTGGCCAGCACGCGCCGCCGGGTGGCTGCGTCTTCGATCAACAGGTCGATGCCAACGGTGCGCGCTGGATCCAGACGCTCGACCACCGCCACGGTGGTGACGTCAAAACCCAGGGGCGCGACCAAGGTCAGCGCCTGCGCCGAGGGCGATTGGCCGGTCTCGATCTTGGCGCCCAGGTCTTTGAGCAGTTGGTAGAGCTCTGAGCGGCGCGCTGCGCGAGTGGAGACCCACACGGGCGGCATCTCATCGACCACTGGCGCGGCCGGCTCGGGCGCGATCTCGGCCTTGCCATCGGAGTACTTGTAAAAGCCCTCGCCGGTTTTGCGGCCGAGCACGCGGCCGGCCAGGCGCTGTGCCGTGATTGCACTGGGGCGGTAGCGCGGCTCCTGGTA
The DNA here is from genome assembly GCA_947459405.1 of Comamonadaceae bacterium. Taxonomy (GTDB): domain Bacteria; phylum Pseudomonadota; class Gammaproteobacteria; order Burkholderiales; family Burkholderiaceae_C; genus Polaromonas. Next base: position 12,806 of record CANHDQ010000013.1, on the reverse strand, counting down.
GTACTGGTTGTAGATGGACTCCATCACCGGGTGCGAGACGTCCAGGCCGGTCAGATCCATCAGCTCGAAGGGCCCGAGCCGAAAGCCGACTTGATCGCGCAAGATGCGGTCTATGGTGGAAAAGTCGGCCACGCCTTCGCTGACGATGCGCAAGGCTTCGGTGTTGTAGCCGCGGCCCAGGTGGTTGACGATGAAGCCCGGCGTGTCGGCCGCCTGTACTGGCGTGTGGCCCATCTCGCGCACGTAGGCGCTCAAGTCCTGGGTGATCGCCGGTGCGGTCTTGAGTCCGCCGATCACCTCGACCACCTTCATCAGCGGCACCGGGTTGAAAAAGTGCAGGCCCACCAGTTGCTGCGGTCGCTTGAGATCGGCTGCCAGCGCGGTGATCGACAGCGACGAGGTGTTGCTGGCCAGTACCGCGGTGGGGGCGACGATGTCCTCGAGCTGGGCGAACAAGGCGCGCTTGATGTCCAGGCGCTCGACGATGGCCTCGATGACCAAGTCGCAGTCGGCCAGCTCGCTCAGGGCGGACACTTGCAGGCGCTCCTTGCAGGCCTGCGCCTGCGCCGCCTCGAGCTTGCCTTTTGCCACGAGCTTGTCCCACTGGTCGGCCAGTGCCGCCCTGGCTTGTGCGCTGGCGTCGGGGTTGTTGTCGACCAGGTGCACACGGCTGCCGGCCTGGGCTGCGATTTGCGCGATGCCGCGGCCCATGGCGCCGGCACCGATCACGGCGATGGTGGGGAAAGTGACGTTCATGGGGTCGCGCCTAGATCCGGCGGTGTTTAGCGGCGCACCTGCAGTGCGCCGGGATTGACGATGTTGGTGGGCGTGCCCTTGATGAAATTGACCACGTTGTCAAACGCGGCGCCAAAGTACTGCTCGTAGCTTTCCTGCTCGACGTAGCCAATATGGGGCGTGCAGATGCAGTTTTCCAGGCGCAGCAAGGCGTGACCCTGCAAGATCGGCTCGGACTCGAATACATCGACCGCCGCCAGTCCAGGGCGGCCTCGGTTGAGCGCGGTCACGAGCGCGTCGGGTGCAATGAGCTCGGCGCGCGAGGTGTTGACGAGCAGGGCCGTGGGCTTCATGCGCGAGAGGTCTTCGAGCGTGACGCAGCCACGGGTGGCATCGGCCAGGCGCAGGTGCAAGCTGAGCACGTCGCTCATAGCAAACAGCTCGGCCTGGCTGGGCGCGATCTCGTAGCCGTCCGCGCGAGCCTGCGCTCGCGCAGGCTCGCTGCCCCAGATCACCACGCGCATGCCGAAGGCGCGTCCGTAGCCGGCCACCAAGCGGCCGATCTTGCCGTAGCTCCACACGCCCAAGGTCTTGCCCTTGAGCACCGATCCGATGCCAAAGTTCGGTGGCATCGACGCTGCTTTGAGGCCCGATTGCTGCCAGGCGCCGTATTTGAGGTGGGCCACATACTGGGGCACGCGCCGCATGGCCGCCAGCACCAACGCCCAGGTCAGCTCGGCCGTCGAAGTGGGCGAGCCGCTGCCTTCGGCCACCGCGATGCCGCGCTCGGTGCAGGCGGCCACGTCAATGTGGCCACCCACCTTGCCGGTCTGCGAAATCAGCTTGAGGCGCGGCAGTTTTTCAATCAAGGCCCGCGAGATGGCGCTGCGCTCGCGGATGAGCACCAGCACTTCGGCGTCTTTCAGGCGAACCGACAACTGGCCGATGCCTTTGACGGTGTTGGTGTAGACCTTGGCGGGAAACGCGTCGAGCTTGGTCGCGCACTGGAGTTTACGGACGGCATCTTGGTAGTCGTCCAGGATCACGATGTTCATGGCCCATATTGTGCCCTCAAGAGCGTGACGGGCTCGGGGCTGCGCTGTCGCTCAGACCCCTGGCGCGCCCGTGGTTGGCTGTGAGCGTTGGGGTGTTGGGCGCCGCAGGCGTGCTCGCGGCCACCGGAGCGGTCAGGGCGCAGGGCGGTCCGGGCGGTCGGGGCTGTGAGGCCCATGGGTGCTTGAGGCCGATGGGCGCTGCAGCAGCGCATCGAGCACCAGCCCCACCCAGCCACCGAGCAAGGCGGCGCTGGCGGTGCGCAGCACGTGCGCTGATGGGGCAGATGGGTTTGCGCCATGGGCCGGCATGCGGTGCCTGGGTCGGCCTATACCTTGACCTATACCGCTGCCCTTGCGCGCCAAGTCAGTACGCCGGGTTCTGGCCATGGTGGGTGGGACTTAGCTCAGCAGGGTGTTGCGGATCAGGCCGACGGCCAGTCCTTCGATCTCAAATGGGTCGTCCGGGCCCACGACGATGGGATCGAATTGCGGGTTCTCCGGCAGCAGTTCGATGCGATCAGGCCCGCGCCGGTAGCGCTTGACGGTCACCTCATCGCCCAGCCGCGCGACCACGATCTGGCCGTTGCGCGCGTCCCGGGTGCTCTGCACGGCCAGCAGGTCGCCGTCCAGGATGCCCGCATCGCGCATGCTCATGCCGCGTACCTTGAGTAGGTAGTCGGGCTTGCGCTGGAAGAGGCTGCTTTCTACGCAGTAGGTTTGGTCAATGTGCTCTTGCGCCAAAATCGGGTGCCCGGCAGCCACCCGGCCGATCAGAGGCAAGGCCAGTTGGGCCAAGTTGGGCAGAGGCAGGCTCAGTTGCTTGACGCGCGAAGCGTGCAGCGAGCGCAGCGCCTCGCCGCGCAGGCGGATGCCGCGGGAGGTGCCGCTGACCAGTTCGATCACCCCCTTGCGCGCCAGCGCCTGCAGGTGCTCTTCTGCGGCGTTTGCTGATTTGAAGCCCAGCTCGCCTGCGATTTCGGCGCGGGTCGGTGGCGCGCCGGTGCGCGCAATCGCGATCTCGATCAGGTCGAGGATCTGTTGCTGGCGGGCGGTGAGCTTGGGGCTTTCCGAAAAGGGGTCGTCGAGCATGGTCGGAACTCCGAAAAGGCGCTGGTCGGGGTGGTTGAGGCGGTGGGTCGGGTCGGTCGCGGTGGGATGGCGCGGGGGGATGATTTGGGGCAGGGCTGTTTGAAAACCCAGTATCTGTATTTTTATCCAGTTTTTGAGGGATCGCAAGTGCAAACGCAAAAAAACATCGTCGTGCTGGGGACCGGTGGCACCATCGCAGGGGTCGCAGCCAGCGGCTCGGACCACACCGCCTATGTGGCGGCGCAGCTGGGCTTGGACCAATTGGTGTCGGCCGTCCCGCAGTTGGCGGCCTGGGGCGATCGGCTGCAACTCGAGCAGGTGGCCCAACTCGACAGCAAGGATATGGACCACGCTACCTGGCAAACGCTGGCGCGGCGTTGCGCCGCCTGGCTGGCGCAGCCGCAGGTGGGCGCCATCGTCATCACCCACGGAACCGATACGCTCGAGGAGACCGCCTGGTTTTTGCAGTCAGTGCTGGCACCGACCAAGCCGGTGATCCTGACCTGCGCCATGCGCCCGGCCACAGCGCTGTCACCCGACGGCCCGCAAAATCTGCTCGATGCGATGAGCGTTGCGGCCGATCCCCGCGCCTCGCTGCAGGCGCCCGGCGCCGTGCTGGCTGTGTGCGCTGGCCGCATCCATGCGGCCGAGCATGTGAGCAAGGTTCATCCCTATCGGCTCGACGCGTTCAGCTCGGGCGAGCATGGCGACCTGGGCTGGGTGCAGGACGGCCGCCCGCGCTGGGCCGCGGCAGCGATGGCGCCCGCGCAGGCCCATCCGCATGCCCAGCAGGCGCTGAGCCGCCCGGTCTCCCAGTGGCCCTGGGTGGACGTGATGCACAGCCATGCAGGTGTCGATGCGCGGCGCGTGACCGCTTTGGCGCGCGCCGGTTTGCACGGCCTGGTGATTGCGGGCACCGGAAACGGGACGGTGCACAGCGCGCTGCAGACATCGCTGCAGCAGGTGCAAGGCTTGACCGTTCGCCTGAGCAGCCGCTGCGCCTTGGGCCAGATCGTCGGTGAGCCCGCCACATGGGTCCCCGCACCACGCGGCCTCAACCCCTACAAGGCCCGCATCAGCCTCATGCTCGACTTAATGGCCTGATGCCCGGGGGCAGAGGTTTCGCGGCAGCGCCGTTTGCTCATTGCACCTGCGCCTTGTCTTTGCGTCCCTGAGCTGCCATTGCGAGGAACGAAGCAATCCATCGGTCGCAGTGCAAAGACGTGGATTGCCGCGGCGCTGTGCGCCTCGCAATGACCAGGCGGGGGCGTCGCTACTGCGCTGCGTCATTGCTAGGAACGAAGCAATCCATCGGCCGCCGCGCAAAGACATGGATTGCCGCGGCGCTTCGCGCCTCGCAATGACCAAGTCCGGCCATCGCGACTGTGGCCCGTCAGTTTGACAAGGCCTGCAGGGCGCGTGCGGTGATGTCTTCGACGCTGCCGGTGCCGCTGATGGCGCGGTATTTGGGTGCGGCGCCAGGGTCTTGCTTGGCCCAGTTGGAGTAGTAGTCGACCAAGGGGCGGGTCTGGGCGCTGTAAACATCCAGGCGCTTCTTGACGGTTTCTTCCTGGTCATCGGCACGTTGCACCAGAGGCTCGCCGGTGACATCGTCGCGGCCTTCGACCTTGGGCGGGTTGAACTTGACGTGATAGGTGCGGCCCGAGGCTGGGTGCGAGCGCCGGCCGCTCATGCGTTCGATGATGGCCTCAAAGGGCACGTCGATTTCGAGCACGTAGTCGAGCCTGACGCCGGCCGCCTTCATGGCGTCGGCTTGCGGAATGGTCCTCGGGAATCCGTCAAAAAGAAATCCGCGGGCGCAGTCGCTTTGGGCGATGCGCTCTTTGACCAGGTTGATGATCAATTCGTCGCTGACCAGGCCACCGGACTCCATCACTGCCTTGGCCTGCAGGCCCAGAGGCGTGCCCGCCTTGACCGCCGCACGCAGCATGTCGCCGGTTGAAATCTGCGGGATGCCGTATTTTTGGCAGATGAAGGCGGCTTGGGTGCCTTTTCCGGCGCCAGGTGCGCCCAGCAGGATGAGTTTCATGACGGTCCTCTTTGGGTCTGGCTCGACAGGATAGCACGCAGCCCCTACACGGCAGCTTACGTGCGGCGCTCCAGCAACTGGCGCACCCGCTCAAGATCTTGCGCCGTGTCCACACCCGGGCCAGGGGCCTGCGCCGTGGTGTGGACGGCGATGCGGTGACCGTGCCAGAGCGCGCGCAGTTGCTCGAGCGATTCGAGTCTTTCGATGGGAGCTTGCGCCAGCTTTGGAAACGACTGCAGGAAACCGACACGATAGGCATAGATGCCGACATGGCGCAGGGGCGCTGGCATCGAGTCGTCGCCACTGTGCCACCAGGGCTGCCCGGGGAAGTCACGGCCGTGGGCGATGGGCGCGCGGCTGAAGTACAGCGCGGTGCCCTGTTGGTCGGTGACGACCTTGACCACGTTCGGGTTTTGGAAGTCGGCCCAGCTGTCGATGCCATGGGCCGCGGTGGCCATCGCGCAGTCGGGCCGTTGGTGCAGCAACTGGGCCACCGCATCGATCAGCGAGGGCTCGATCAGTGGCTCGTCGCCCTGCACATTGACCACCACCTCGTCTGCGCCGAGCGCCAACAGCGCGCAGGCTTGGGCCAGGCGGTCGCTGCCGCTGGGGTGGCCGGTGTCGGTGAGCACGCAGCGCACCCCCGCTTGTTCGCAGGCCTGCATGATGGACGGGCTGTCGGCGGCCACGATCACTTGGCGCGCTCGGCTCATGGCGGCGCGCTTGGCCACCCGAACCACCATGGGAAGACCTGCCAGATCGGCCAGCGGCTTGTTGGGCAGGCGGCTGGAGGCCAGTCGGGCTGGAATCAGGACGGAAAAATCCATGGCGATCAGCGTGGGCGCTCGAGTTCTTCGTCGCTGAGGGGGCGCGCTTCGCTCTCAAGCATGATGGGCAATCCGTCGCGCACGGGGTAAGCCAGCCGCGCGCTGCGCGAGATCAGTTCCTGCTTTTGTCGCTCATATTCAAGGGGCCCCTTGGTGACGGGGCACACCAGCAGCTCAAGAAGTCGTGTGTCCATGTTGCGATGGTAAGGGATGGGCGCGCCAGGCGCGCAGGCGTGCATCGAGGGCGTCGAAGAAGGCTGCTTCGGGCTCGACCAGCAGTGGCACGGCCAGCAGGCTGGGGCCGGGCGGGCCGCCCGGCTGCCCCATTGCTGCGGCCAGCGGCATGAGTTTGACCGCGTCCTTTTCAGTGATCAGCACGGTCTGTCCGTCCAGCCCCTGCAAGTCGCCCGCCGTGTAGGCGTGGTGATCTGGCCAGCTGCGGGTGTGGCTCAGGGTCAGGCCGGCCTGGCGCAGCATGCTGAAGAACTGCTCAGGCTTGGCGATGCCCGCCCAGGCCTGCAGCGCCTGACCGCGCAGCTGTGCCAGTGGCCGGCGCGATCCGTCTGCTGCCTCGGCGTGGTCGGCCAGCCGACGCCGGCACAGCAAGGCGCCCTCGGGTGCGGGCTCGCTGGTGTGCACCACCAGATCGATTGCCGCGACGGGGTCGTGCACATCGACCGGCCTTTGCCGCGGCCAGGGTTCGCGAAGCGCCCCTGCCGGCAGTAGCCAGCCGTTGCCCGTGCCGCGTTCGTCGAAAACGGCGATGTTGAGGTCGCGCCGCAGGGCGTGGTGCTGAAGGCCATCGTCGGCCACGATGATGTCAACCCCGGGGTGTGCGTTGAGCAGGGCGCGCGCCGCCTGAACGCGACGCGCCGCCACGAACACGGGTGCCGACGTGCGCTGGGCAATGAGCAGCGGCTCGTCGCCGCATTGCGCAGCGTTGAGCGTGGGCAGGACCTCTAGGCAGGCGCTGCCGCTGCGGCCGTGGCCACGAGAAATCACCCCAGGCTGCCAGCCGCGCGCTTGCAGGTGGGCGACCAGGGCCATGACCAGCGGCGTTTTGCCGGCCCCGCCGGCCACCACATTGCCCACCACGATGACCGGCACCGGCAGCCGTTCGACGCGCAGCCAGCCCAGGCGGTAAAGGGCGCGCCGGCTGGCTTCGGCGGCGCGATAAAGTTGTGACAGCGGCCACAGCAGCCGCGCCAGCAGGCCGCGCTCGAGCCAGGCTTGCGGCAGTCGGCGGCTCATGAAGGTGTCCCTGGGCGGCCGCGCGACGGCCAGCGCGATGCGGCGCTTGAGGGGCGCGGGGCGGGGGGTGCTATGGTCAAATCTCGGTCGCTGGCGGGAAAAAGCGATTATCGACCCAGGCCCCGGCAGCGGGTCGGACGAGGCCTTGGAGGTCGGTCAGAATCGGCCCACAGAAATTGTGGATAAGTTTGTGTGCAACTCCACGGCATGAGGCGCCAAGCCCCGTCTATCGGGCCATGCATCAATTCGCTGAAGTTTTGAGCAAAGTTTTTTACCCATGAAACACGATTCTTGTGCGCGTGCCCACGGGCGGCGGTGCGGCGCCAACCGCTGGCATGCTTGAAGCGACCGGTCAGGCGGCGGTGCCCGCCGTCCGAGTGTGGTCGGTCAGCGCATTGCTGCGGGCCATGGCCGATGCTTTGGAGGCGCGTTTCAACCCGGTGGCGGTGCAAGGAGAGATCAGTGGCCTGAGCCGGGCGGCCAGCGGACACTGCTACTTCACGCTCAAGGACGAGCAAGGGCAGGTGCGCTGCGCCATGTTCCGGCGCACTGCGGCCATGCTGGACTTTGCGCCGCGTGACGGCCAGCTGGTGCAGGTGCGTGGCCGGCTCGGTGTGTATGAACCGCGCGGCGAGTTGCAGCTCGTGGTCGAATCGTTGCGTCAGGCGGGCCAGGGCAATTTGTTCGAGCGCTTTATTGAGCTCAAGGCCAGGCTCGAGGCGCAGGGCTTGTTCGATCCGGCCCGCAAGCGGGCGCTGCCTGTGCTGCCGCGGGCCGTCGGGGTGGTCACCTCCGTGGGCGCCGCAGCGCTGCACGATGTGCTGACCGCGCTGCGCCGACGCGCGCCGCACTTGCCGGTCGTGGTGTACCCGGCCAGCGTACAGGGCGCGCAGTCCCCACGCGAGCTGCAGGCCGCTTTGCAGCTGGCCTATGAGCGTGCCGAGGTCGATGTGGTGCTGCTGGTGCGCGGCGGCGGTGCCATGGAGGATTTATGGTCCTTCAATGACGAGGCGCTGGCGCGCTTGATCGTGCGCTCGCCCATGCCGCTGGTCTGCGGCGTCGGTCACGAGACCGACTTCACGATTGCCGATTTTTGTGCTGACGTGCGTGCCGCCACGCCCACCGCCGCCGCCGAACTGGCCGCGCGGCCGCAGGCCGATTGGCTTGAGGGCTTGCAGAGCCTGCAAGGCCGTCTGCAGCGGGGGCAGGAGCGGCAACTGGCCCGGCTGATGCAGGGGCTCGACCGTTTGGCCTCTCGCCTGGGTCAGCCGTCCCACGGCGTCACGCGCGCGCAGTCTGCACTCGACCTGCTCGAGCAGCGCCTGGCCCATTGCGTGGCACTGGTGCTCCAGCGCGAGCGCAGCAGACTTGACGCCCAGGCTCGTCGGTGGCCGGGCCAGATGCAGCAGGCGCTCACCCGACAGCGCGAGCGCCTGGAGCGCAGCCAGACCCGCTTGGGCCTGCTCGATCCGCACTTGGTGCTCCAGCGCGGCTACGCCTGGCTCAGCGACGAGCAGGGCCAGCCCCTGGTGCGGGCGGGCCAGGCTCGTATTGGGCAAACGGTGCAAGCCAGCCTGGCCGACGGCCAGCTGGGCTTGCAGGTTTTGTCTGTACCTGGCGTGGACCCATCGCCTGGCTGAGCGTGCGGGAAGAGCGCGTCTAACCCCTCAGTCCCAAGAACCTTCCTACAATCGCGCGCTGGCTTCTTCTTTCAGACTTTTTTTCAACAGAGGACACTCATGGAACACACCTTGCCCGCTCTGCCGTACGCCATCGACGCCTTGGCTCCTCACTACAGCAAAGAAACGCTGGAGTTCCACCATGGCAAGCACCACAACGCGTATGTGGTGAACCTGAACAACCTGCAAAAAGGCACGGAGTTCGAGAGCATGGACCTCGAATCCATCGTCAAGAAATCCAGTGGCGGTGTTTACAACAACGCGGCGCAGATCTGGAATCACACCTTTTTCTGGAACTGCATGAAGCCCAACGGCGGCGGCGAGCCCAGCGGTGCGCTGGCTGCCGCCATCAATGCCAAGTGGGGCAGCTATGCGGCCTTCAAGGAGGCATTCGTCAAGAGCGCGGTGGGCAATTTTGGCTCGGGCTGGACCTGGCTGGTCAAGAAGGCCGATGGCTCGGTCGACATCGTCAATATGGGCGCTGCCGGCACCCCTTTGACCACCGGCGACAAGGCCTTGCTCACCGTCGATGTCTGGGAGCATGCCTACTATATCGACTACCGCAACCTGCGCCCGAAGTTTGTCGAGACCTTCCTGGACAAGCTGGTGAACTGGGGTTTTGCCGAAAAGAACTTTGCCTGATCGGCCTGCTCGGGCCTGAAAAAGCCGACCCACGGGTCGGCTTTTTTGTGGGCGCGCCGCAATGGCAGACTTGCCCTTGGAGCACTCCCGTCCTAGGGCCGAGCGGTGGGCAGTCCGGCGAGCCGGCTGCCCGCGGCCAGGCCGCGTCGCGCAAACCAGCCTTGGTTCATTTCCAGCACATAGCGAACCGGCTTGGCCGAGCAATGCGAGTCGGTGGTTTGCGGCTTCATATCGGCCAGGTTGACGATGCTGCCGTCGTCTGCGACGAAGGCAGCAGTCAGCGGCAGCAGCGTGTTCTTCATCCAGAAGCATTGCACGCTGGGCTGCTCGAAGATGAACAACATGCCTTCGTTTTGGGGCATGTCTCGGCGCCACATGAGTCCGATTTGTCGCTGGGAGGGTGTGGCGGCCACTTGGGCATCAATGCGGTGGATGCCGGCCGTCAGGGCCAGACGCGGCAGATCGGTTTGCGGGGTGTCGGCGCGGGCGATACCAACGGCCAGCAGCAGCGCTGGCAGGAGTGCCAGCAGCGCAGGCGCTCGAGAGCCGGTCAATCGATGCAGCAGGACGTTCATGGTGGCGGCCGGATTGCGATGGGGCGTGGGTGGGTGGCGCGATCATAGGCCAAGGCCCGTTTGCAGGGTCGATCCGGATGGACACTGGCGGACCTCAGGCCAACCGCGCAAAAACAAAAAGCCCGCTTGCGGCGGGCTTTTCGGTGAGGGCCAGAAATTACTTCTTGGCTTCAGCTTTCTTCTCTTCTTTTTTCTCAGCCTTTTTTTCGGCTTTCTTTTCAGCTTTCTTTTCTTCTTTTTTCTCAGCCTTGGCTTCTGCCTTGGCCGGAGCGGCGGCGGCGGCCGGGGCAGCCGGTGCAGCCGGAGCCTGGGCGAAGGTGGTGGCGGCGAACAGGCCGGAGATCAGGGCGGCGAGAACTTTGCTCATTTGGATGTCCTTGAGATGAACGTTGTGTGGAAACGCCCGCCGGAGGAATTTCCGGCTGACCCCTCCATAACGCCCCAGCCAGCGCCGCGGTTGACAGCCGACTTGCAAAAAGTCCGACTCTTTTTCAGGGTTAGAATTTCGCGGCTTCGCTTCAAGGCGACGGGCAGTCGCTGCAATGCTCCACCTACTCCAACGGAGATTTTCCCCCATGTATCAGCACATCAAGGTTCCCGCACAGGGCCAGAAGATTACGGTCAATGCCGACAATTCCTTGAACGTTCCGGACCAGCCGGTCATCCCCTACATCGAGGGCGATGGCACCGGTTTGGACATCACCCCGGTCATGCTCAAGGTGGTTGATGCGGCGGTGGCCAAGGCCTATGGCGGCAAGCGCAAGATCCACTGGATGGAGGTGTATGCCGGCGAAAAATCGACCCAGGTCTACGGCCCCGATGTGTGGCTGCCCGAGGAAACCTTGCACGCCGTGCGCGACTACGTCGTCTCCATCAAAGGCCCCCTGACCACCCCGGTCGGCGGCGGCATCCGCTCGCTTAATGTGGCGCTGCGGCAAGAACTCGACCTCTACGTCTGCCTGCGCCCCATTCAGTACTTTGCGGGCGTGCCATCGCCGCTCAAGGAGCCCGAGAAGACCAATATGGTGATCTTCCGCGAGAACTCGGAAGACATCTATGCCGGCATCGAATTTGAGGCCGAGGGCGAGAAGGCCAAGAAGGTCATCAAGTTCCTGCAAGACGAGATGGGCGTCAAGAAGATCCGCTTTCCGGCCACCTCGGGCATCGGCATCAAGCCGGTCTCGCGCGAGGGCACCGAGCGGCTGGTGCGCAAGGCCATTCAGTACGCCATCGACAATGACAAGCCCAGCGTCACCCTGGTGCACAAGGGCAACATCATGAAGTTCACCGAGGGTGGCTTTCGCGATTGGGGCTACGCACTGGCGCAGCGCGAATTCGGCGCCCAACTGATCGACGGCGGCCCCTGGTGCAAGTTCAAGAATCCGAAAACCGGTAAGGACATCACGGTCAAGGACAGCATCGCCGACGCCTTCTTGCAGCAGATCTTGCTTCGCCCGGCCGAGTACAGCGTGATTGCCACGCTTAACCTCAACGGCGACTACGTCTCTGATGCGCTGGCCGCGCAGGTCGGCGGCATCGGCATCGCGCCCGGCGCCAACTTGAGCGATACCGTCGCCATGTTCGAGGCCACGCACGGCACCGCGCCCAAGTACGCGGGCAAGGACTACGTCAACCCCGGCTCTGAGATCTTGTCGGCCGAGATGATGCTGCGTCACATGGGCTGGAAAGAAGCGGCCGACCTGATCATCAGCTCAATGGAGAAGGCCATCCTGTCCAAAAAGGTCACCTACGACTTTGCCCGTCTGATGGATGGTGCCACCCAGGTCAGCTGCTCGGGCTTCGGCCAGGTCATGATCGACCACATGTAAGCATATGTGGCGCGCCAGGCGCGCCCGAGCTTGCGATGCAGGCCGCCCCCAGCGCAAAGCCGGGGGCGGTTTTTTTATGGGCGCCCGCCTGATAGTGCGAGCAGGGCCCTGAGCAAAAGCTGTGGGTATGGCACGCGCCAAGCTCACCAAGGCCTTGGACGATCGCTAGAATGGGCTGCATGGCGACGAAATCACCCAAAGTCCCCACGCCAGCGCGCATGCCCGATCTGAGCCCCAGTACGCCGGCTGGCGGCGATTCGGTTGTGCTCGAGCGCAGGCCCGAGAAGGTCAAGCCGCCGCAGATGTACCAGGTGGTCCTGCTCAACGACGACTACACCCCGATGGAGTTCGTGGTGGTGGTCATCCAGGAGTTTTTCAACAAAGACCGCGAGACGGCCACGCAAATCATGCTCAAGATCCATCTGGACGGCAAGGGCGTGTGCGGTGTGTTTTCCAAGGACGTGGCGGCCACCAAGGTCGACCAGGTGACCGAGGCGGCGCGCAAGCACGGCCATCCGCTGCAATGCGTCAGCGAGCCGCTTGAATTGTGAAATTAGCCCCCATCTGCCCAGCAGTCAGCCCAACCGATTGAGCAAGCCGAAAGGAAACACCATGATTGCCCAGGAACTTGAAGTGAGCTTGCACATGGCGTTTGTCGAGGCACGCCAGCAACGCCACGAATTCATCACCGTCGAGCATTTGCTGCTGGCGCTGCTCGACAACCCAAGTGCCGCCGAGGTGCTGCGCGCCTGTTCGGCCAATGTGGAGGACCTGCGCAAGTCGCTGGCCAACTTCATCAAGGACAACACGCCGCAGGTGGCCGGCACGGACGATGTCGACACCCAGCCCACGCTGGGCTTTCAGCGCGTCATTCAGCGCGCCATCATGCATGTGCAGTCCACTGGCAACGGCAAAAAGGAAGTGACCGGCGCCAATGTGCTGGTGGCTATTTTTGGCGAGAAGGATTCTCACGCGGTCTACTACTTGCACCAGCAGGGCGTGACCCGTCTGGATGTCGTCAACTTTATCGCCCACGGCATCAAGAAGAGCGACCCGCCCGAGCCGCAGAAGTCT
>CANHDQ010000012.1 GCA_947459405.1 Comamonadaceae bacterium | reverse complement strand
GATCGGAACCTTCAATATGCTGCGGCTTGCCGCCGACGCCATGAGCCGCAATGCACCCGAGCCATCGGGCGAGCGCGGCGTGGTGGTCAACACCGCATCGGTGGCCGCCTACGATGGGCAGATCGGTCAAGCCGCCTACAGCGCCTCCAAAGGGGGCGTGGTGGGCATGACGCTGCCCATTGCGCGCGATCTGGCCCGCAACGGTGTGCGTGTGATGACCATCGCGCCGGGCATCTTTGCCACGCCCATGGTCGATGGCTTGCCGCAAGAGGTGCGCGAGTCGCTCGCCGCATCGGTGCCCTTCCCTTCGCGCCTGGGGCTTCCACAGGACTACGCCAAACTGGTGCGCCACATTTTTGAAAACGAGATGCTCAACGGCGAGGTCATCCGCATCGACGGCGCCATCCGCATGGCGCCGCGCTAAAGACCCCTCGCCCAAGTTCACCCGAGCTTGCCGGGTCGGAAGTCTGCCGTGACGCCGCCGCACAGGCGGTCCTGCCTAAAATGAGCGACATCCGACCCCGTCATGGCCATCCCTACCCCCTTTTTGCAGGAACTGCTCTCGCGCGCCGACATCGTAGACATCGTCGGGCGGCATGTGCAACTCAAAAAGGGCGGCGCCAATTTCTCGGGCCTGTGCCCGTTCCACACGGAAAAGTCGCCCTCGTTTACCGTCAGCCCCTCCAAGCAGTTTTTTCACTGCTTTGGCTGTGGCAAGAACGGCAACGCCATCGGCTTTCTGATGGAGCACCTGGGCATGTCCTTCCCGGAGGCGGTCAAAGACCTCGCCGGGCAGTACGGGCTTCAGGTTCCGGAGGAAGACCTCAGCCCGATCGAGCGAGCGCGCCAGGCCCAGGCCCGAGCCGAGCAAAGCAGCCTGACCGATCTGCTTGAAAAAGCGGGGCAAGCCTATGCGGCCGAGCTCAAAGAGGCGCCGCATGCCATCGAGTACCTCAAGGGCCGCGGCTTGTCGGGCGCGGTCGCACGCGATTTCGGTTTGGGTTATGCGCCGGCGGGCTGGCGATTTCTGGCCAGCGTGTATCCTGATTACAGCCAGGAGCGTCTGGTCGAGTGTGGCCTGGTCATCACCGGCCAAGACGGTGACGGCCCCGAGGCCAAGCGCTACGACCGGTTTCGCGATCGGATCATGTTTCCGATCCGCAACGTCAAAGGCCAATGCATTGGTTTTGGCGGGCGGGTGCTTGGCGACGAAAAGCCCAAGTACCTCAACTCACCGGAAACCCCGGTCTTTAGCAAAGGCCGCGAGCTCTATGGGCTGTTTGAAGCACGGGCGGCGCTGCGCGAGCACGGCTATGCCTTGGTCACCGAAGGCTATATGGACGTGGTGGCGCTGGCCCAACTGGGCTTTGCCAATGCAGTGGCCACGCTCGGGACGGCCTGCACCAGCGAGCATGTGCAAAAACTCTTTCGCTTCACGGACGCCGTGGTCTTTGGCTTCGATGGTGACGCGGCCGGACGGCGCGCCGCACGCAAGGCCCTCGATGCGGCCCTGCCCTTTGCGTCGGACACCCGCTCCATCAAGTTTTTGTTCCTGCCGCCCGAGCACGATCCCGACAGCTTCATCCGCCAATTTGGGCGCGAGGCCTTTGCCAGGCACGTTGCACAGGCGGTCCCTCTGAGCCGCTTTCTGATCGAAGCGGCCAGCCACGAATGCGACATGGCCAGCGCCGAAGGGCGCGCACGCATGGCCAGCCAGGCTCGAGGCCTGTGGAGCGCCTTGCCCGAAGGCGCGCTCAAGCACCAACTGCTGGCCGAAATAGCCGATGCGGTGCAAATTGACAGCCGCGAATTGCTTCAGGTCTGGAACCCGGGACGCGCCCAGGGTTTGCCGCGCGAGAGCAGGCGCCAAGGGGCTGCGCCCGCACCGATGCCGCAGCTCAGCTCGGGCTCGGCGCAAGCGGTGCGGCCAAGCCGAGCGCCGCAACGTTTGCCCGGCCGAATCCAGCCCGCCAGCCGGGAGGATCGCGTGCTGCGGATGCTGCTGACCGAGCCTGGGCTGTGGGACCGGCTCGGCGATGCCGAGCACGCGCTGCTGTGCGCCCTGCCCGCACCGCACGGCCCGGTGTTCGCCTGGTTGGAGGCGCAAATCCATGAGCACGGCGTTCAGCCCTGGGCGGCCCTGCGAGAAGGCCTGCGCGGTCACCCTCAGGAGGCCTACGCCATGCAGCAGCTCGCCCAGATACCGGCGGGCATCGAGCCGACCTGGGACGAGACCCAGCCCGTGCTAAGCGAACTGCTCAAACGCGCAAGGCAGTTGGAGATGGAAGATCTGGCCCAGCGCGCAGCCACCGACCCGCAGGCCATGGCACGGTACCGTGAGCTGGCAGCGCGGGCGCGCTAAAGCAATCCCAAACGCGTCTGAAACACAGCTGCAAGCGCCCGCTTCAAGCCGCATGCGCCCTGGCGAAGCGGGCCACAAGCAGCGCTCGACGGTGGTACAATCCAAAGCTGTTTCGGCAAGCGCGACAGCAGCACCTCCGGCACCGGCTCCCCTGGCACCAGGGCCCTACGGGATGACAGAGCCACACCCTCCGCAAGGACTGCACACCCATGATCGCCCACCCCCCTTGCCAAGCCGTCCGTTTGCGCGCGTTCGCTGCTTCAATCGAGCAGCCGTTTGCATGCGGGCCTGCGCTGCAACGCTGATGCTGTGCCTGCTGCCCACCGGCCAAGCCCCGCTCGCGCTGCTTGGATAAAGATTTTTTGAACTGGGGACCTTCTATGCCTACCGCCAAGCCCGCCAAATCGGCGCAGTCCACCAAACCGGCCGCCAAGAGCAAGTCCGTCAAATCGGCGGCCAACAGCAAACCGGCCGTCAAGTCTGCGGCCAAGACAGCAGCCAAGACACAGGCCAAGACGCCGGCCAAGGGATCGGTAACCGCCAAGGCCGCGGTAAAAACAGCGGTCAAAACAGCGACCAAGACACCCGCCAAGGCACCCGCCAAAGGCCCGGCCAAGCCCGCTCCTGCAAGTCAGAAGGCCAAGGTGTCAGCCAAAGCCCATGACCCGAAATCGGCAGTCAAAGCCCTGCCGGCGACCCCAAAGGCCGCCGCGCCGGCAAAGCCTATGCCGACTGCAGCGGCCAAGTCGCCCGCCAAGAAGCAGGCCGAACTCAAATCGGGCAAATCGGCCGGTGTGACCGACGATGCCAAACACAAGGCAGCGCCAGACAAGGCAGCGGCAGGAAAATCCGCGCCGCCGGCCAAGGGCGCCGACAAGAGCAGCCGCAAAGGCAAGGAGTCGGCCAAGCCGCCGATCGACGAGGACCTCAGCGACATTGATGCGGAGTTTGCGGAAGAGCCCGTCGCCGAATCGACCGAAAAGGCCAAGCCTCTGCGCATGAAGATCAGCAAGGCCAAAGAGCGGGCCTTGATGAAGGAGTTTGGCCTCGACGAAACCGTGCTGTCGGAAGAAGACATGCTCAAGCGCCGCCAGCGCTTGAAGACCCTGATCAAGCTGGGCAAGACGCGCGGCTACCTGACGCACGGCGAGATTTCCGACCATCTGCCCGACAAGCTGGTCGATGCCGAGACGCTTGAGGTGGTGGTCAACATGCTCGCCGACATGGGCGTCGCGGTCTACGAGCAGGCGCCCGATGCCGAGACGCTCCTGCTCAACAACACCGGGCCGACCGTGGCCACCGAGGAAGAGGCCGAGGAGGAGGCCGAAGCGGCGCTGTCGACCGTCGACTCCGAATTTGGCCGCACCACCGATCCGGTGCGCATGTACATGCGCGAAATGGGCACGGTCGAGTTGCTCACGCGCGAGGGCGAGATCGAGATTGCCAAACGCATCGAGGGCGGTCTGCAGCGCATGATGGAGGCCATTTCCGAGAGCCCTGCCACCATCGCAGAGATTCTGCGAATGACCGAGGAGATTCGCGAAAACAAGGTCGTGATCTCCAACGTGGTCGATGGCTTTTCCGATCCCAATGAGGCCGACGATTACGTGGCTGAGGAAGACTTCGACGAGTTTGACGAAGAGGACGACGACGACGGCAAGGGCGGCTCCAAGGCGCTGACCAAGAAGCTCGAGGAGATGAAGAAAGAGGCGCTGATTCGGATTGAAAGAATCAGCGGTCACTTCGATGAAGTGCGCAGGATCTACGGCCGCGAAGGCTACGGAAGCGCGAGCTACACCAAAGCCCAGAAAGCGCTGAGCGACGAGTTGATGACCGTTCGCTTTACCGCCAAGACGATCGAGCGCTTGTGCGACATGCTGCGCGAGCAGGTGGGGACTGTGCGCAAAGTCGAGCGCGAGCTGCGCCGCATCATTGTCGACAAGTGCGGCATGCCCCAGGAGATCTTCGTCAAGGACTTTCCGCCCAACCTGCTCAACCCCAAGTGGGTGGAAAAGCAGGCCACGGCCGGTAAGCCCTGGTCGGCCGTGCTGGGCCGCAACATCCCGGCGGTTCAGGAGTTGCAAGCCAAGCTGGCACACCTGCAGGCCAGCGTGGTGGTGCCGCTTGAGCAACTCAAGGACATCAACAAGCGCATGAACGAGGGCGAGCGCTCCTCGCGCGAAGCCAAGAAGGAGATGATCGAGGCCAACTTGCGCCTGGTGATCTCGATCGCCAAGAAGTACACCAACCGCGGCTTGCAGTTCCTCGACCTCATCCAGGAAGGCAACATCGGCCTGATGAAGGCGGTCGACAAGTTCGAGTACCGCCGAGGCTACAAGTTCTCGACCTATGCGACTTGGTGGATCCGGCAGGCCATCACCCGCTCGATCGCCGATCAGGCCCGCACGATCCGCATCCCGGTGCACATGATCGAGACGATCAACAAGATGAACCGCCTGTCGCGCCAGCATCTGCAGGAGTTTGGCTACGAGCCCGATGCCAGCATCCTGGCGGCCAAGATGGAGATCCCGGAAGACAAGATCCGCAAGATCATGAAGATCGCCAAGGAGCCGATCTCCATGGAGACGCCGATCGGTGACGACGACGACAGCCACTTGGGCGACTTCATCGAGGACAGCACCAACACTGCACCCCTCGATGCGGCGATGCAGGCCGGACTGCGCGATGTGGTCAAAGACATCCTCGACAGCCTGACTCCGCGCGAGGCCAAGGTGCTGCGCATGCGCTTTGGCATCGAGATGTCCACGGACCACACGCTCGAAGAGGTGGGCAAGCAGTTCGATGTCACCCGCGAGCGCATCCGCCAGATCGAGGCCAAGGCCTTGCGCAAGCTCAAGCACCCCAGCCGCAGCGACAAATTGCGCAGCTTCATGGATTCGATCTAAGCGCTGCAGACACTCGAACCCGCCCGCGCATGTCGCGGGCTTTTTTTCGCCTGTCGGCGCCTCCAGAGACGTCGTCGCGAGGAACGAAGCAGCCCATCGACGCCGTCCGTCACAGTCAGCCGACCCGCCTGAAACCAAGGGTAAACCCGCACCCGAAGGCAAGCAGGCGCGCTTGAATTGGTTATTGAACATAACCATAATCGAGCCATCCTGAAAGGCCAAAATGAACTCAGACGACCTTGAACTGCAGCGCTACGGCGAACAGCAGGAAGTGGCCATCGTGCGGCTGCGGCGGCCGGCCAAGCGCAACGCGCTCAACGACGGCCTGGTGCTGTCGATTCGGCACCTGTTCGAGACCCTGCCCGAGGGCGTGCGCGCCGTTGTGCTCGATGGGGAAGGCGATCACTTCTGCGCCGGCCTGGACCTGTCGGAGCTCAAGGAGCGCGATGCGGCCCAGGGACTGCACCATTCACGCATGTGGCACGCGGCGCTCGAGCGGCTGCAGCTGGGGACGGTGCCGGTCATTGCCGCCTTGCACGGCGCAGTGGTCGGCGGCGGCCTTGAGTTGGCGAGTGCCTGTCATATCCGGGTGGCCGACGAGACCACCTTTTTCGCGCTGCCCGAGGGCACGCGCGGCATCTTCGTCGGCGGTGGCGGCTCGGTGCGCATCCCGCGCCTGATCGGCGTGGCCCGCATGACCGACATGATGCTCACCGGTCGCGTCTACGATGCCGCCGAAGGCGAGCGCATCGGTCTGGCCCAGTACCTGGTCCCCAAGGGGCAGGCCGTGACCAAGGCCCTGGAGCTTGCGGTGAAGGTGGCGCAAAACGCCCCCATGACCAATTACGCGCTCATGCATGCCTTGCCTCGCATCGCCGAGCAGCCGGCCGACCAGGGCTACCTCACCGAGGCCCTGGTTTCGGCAATTGCGCAAAGCGCGCCCGAAGCCAAAGCGCGGGTGCGGGCCTTTTTGGAAGGCAAGGCGCCCAAGGTGCAAAAGGCTTCCTGACCTCACCGCCCCAACCCTGCACGGAGCACCGCGATGACGGCCCCCAAATTTCGCCCCTTGACTTTCGGCGTGCAGGCTATCGACTTGCGCAGCAGCGCAGATGGCGTGCAGTACCTGCAAGCTGATCAAGACCTGCAGCCCTATCCCGAGCGCATGAGCGATCGGCTCAAGCACTGGGCCTCAGCGGCCCCGACCCGAACCTTCATGGCCCGCCGCACCCGGCTGGGCGATGGCTCGCTCGGCCCGTGGCGAGAGGTCAGCTATGCGCAGGCCTGGTCAAGCGCGTGTGCCATCGCACAGGGGCTGATCGATCGTGGGCTCAGCGCCGAGCGGCCTGTGGCCATCCTCAGTGAGAACGACCTCGAGCACGCCTTGCTGGTCCTGGGCTGCCTGGTCGCTGGTGTGCCTTTCGTGCCGGTCTCGCCGCCCTACAGCCTGGTCAGCCAGGACTACGACAAGCTCAAGCATGTGCTGCGCGTGAGCACGCCCGGCCTGGTCTTTGCCGCCGATGCCCGCTACGCGCCGGCCATTGCCGCTTGTGTCGCCGCCGATGTCGAAGTGGTGAGCGGCCAAGGCGTGCTCGCAGGACGCGCGTGCACCGATTTTTCGGCGCTGTGCGCGACCGCGGTGACGCCGGCGGTCGAGGCGGCGCGTTTGGCCACCGGCCCCGACACCATCGTCAAGTTCCTCTTTACCAGCGGCTCGACCAAACTGCCCAAGGCGGTGATCAACACCAACCGCATGTGGTGCGCCAACCAGCAGCAGATGAGCCAGTCCATGCCGGTGCTCAAGGAGGGCGAACTGGTGCTGGTCGACTGGCTGCCCTGGAACCACACTTTCGGCGGCAACCACAACTTTGGCATGGTGGTGTTTCATGGCGGCACGCTCTACATCGACGATGGCAAGCCCACGCCTGCCCTGATGCACGAGACGCTGCGCAACCTGCGCGAGATATCGCCCACGGTCTACTTCAACGTGCCAACCGGCTTCGAGGCAATTGCGCAGGCCATGAAAACCGACGATCTGCTGCGCAAGACGCTGCTGGCGCGGGTCAAGATGTTCTTCTACGCAGGCGCCGCCCTGGCTCAGCCCATTTGGGACAGCCTGTATGAAAGCCAGGAACGCGAAATCGGCGAACGCATTGTGATGGGCACCGGCCTGGGCATGACAGAGTCCGGGCCCTTCGGGATCTTCGTGACCAACCCCCATGTCCGGGCTGGCGATCTGGGAGTGCCCACGCCCGGTCTGGAGCTCAAGCTAGTGCCCAACCAGGACAAGGTGGAGGTCCGCTACCGCGGCCCGAACATCACGCCGGGCTACTGGCGCGAGCCAGCGCAAACGAGCGAATCCTTCGACGAGGAAGGCTTTTTCAAGACGGGCGATGCCGTCCGCTGGATCGACGAAGACAACCGGAACCTGGGTCTGAAGTTCGATGGCCGCATCGCCGAAGACTTCAAGCTCGCCACCGGCACCTTCGTGAGCGTCGGGCCCTTGCGCGCCCGCATCATTGCAGCAGGAGCGCCCTACATTCAGGACGTGGTGATCACCGGTCTGAACATGAAGGAAGTCGGAGCCATGGTCTTTCCGACCCCGGCGGTGCGCGCGCTCAGCGGCCTGCCGGCCGATGCCAGCCTGGCCGACGTGCTGAGCAGTCAGCCCGTGCTGGCCCACTTTCAGGATGTGGTCAATGCACTGGCCCGCACCAGCACAGGCAGCGCCAACCGGGTGGCCCGCCTGTGCCTGCTGGCTCAGCCGCCGACCATCGACCGCGGCGAAATCACCGACAAGGGCTCGATCAACCAGCGCGCGGTGCTCAACTGCCGCGCCGACCTCGTAGCGGCTCTGCACGATGGCAGCCTGCCCGCCACGATCCTTCCCCAGCCCTCAGACAAGGTCAGCCCATGAGTTCAGGTTTCTTTCAGACGTTTCGCGATGTGGTGATGCTCGGAGGCGTGCGCACGCCCCTGGTCGACTACTGCGGTGCACTCGGCCACATCTCGCCGACCGACCTGGGCATCAAGGCGGCGCGCGAGAGCTTGAAACGTGCCGGCATGAGCGGGGCCGACATCGGCTCGGTGCTGGCCGGCAACATGGCCCCGGGCGACTTTGACCAATTCATGTTTCCGCGTCATGTGGGGCTCTACGCGGGCGTGCCGGTGCAGGTGCCCGCGCTCATGACGCAGCGCATCTGTGGCACTGGCTTCGAGCTTTTTCGCCAGGCCGGCGAGCAGATCGAGTTGGGACTGACGCAGACCGCGCTGCTGGTCGGCGCCGAGAGCATGACGCGCAATCCGATCGCCGCCTTCGACCACCGCACCGGCTTCAAGCTCGGCGCGCCCGTGGGCTTCAAGGACTTTATGTGGGAGGCGCTGCAGGACTCGGCACCGGGCATCAACATGATCCAGACCGCCGAGAACCTTGCAAAAAAATACGGCATCAGCCGTCAGGAGGTCGACGCCTTTGCCTCGTCGTCCTTTGCCAAGGCGGTGGCCGCCCAAGACAGCGGTTTTCTGGCCGGCGAGATCACGCCGGTCATCAGCGAAACCTTCGAGGCTGCTGGCTACAACGCCCGCAGCATCCGGCTGCAAGGCAAGCTCACTGAAGTGGCACGCGACAGTCACCCCAGGCTCTCGCCCGTTGAGGTGCTGGCCAAACTCAGGGCCGTGCATGAAGGCGGCGTCCAAACGGGCGGCAACAGCTCGGCTCTGGTCGATGCGGCAGCTGCCTGTGTGGTGACCTGCGGCAGCTATGCGCGCGAGCGCGGCCTGCCCGTCATGGCCCGGGTGGCGGCGGCCTCAGTGGTAGGCGTGCCGCCCGAGATCATGGGGATCGGGCCGGCTCCGGCCATCCGATTGCTGCTCGAGCGCAGCGGCCTGCAACTTGGGGACATTGCCCGCTTTGAGATCAATGAGGCGCAGGGTGCACAAACCTTGGCTGTGGCCAAGGAGCTCGGACTTGATCTGGATCGCCTCAATGTCAATGGCGGCGCAATCGCACTGGGCCATCCGCTGGCGGCCACCGGCGTTCGCCTGACGGTGACGCTGGCGCGAGAGCTCGAGCGGTCGGGCAAGCGCTGGGGCATCAGCAGCGCCTGTGTGGGCGGCGGCCAGGGCATCGCCCTGCTGATTGAAAACCTACGCGCCGCCTGAGCGGCGCCAACCGAGACACCTCATGAGCAAAACCGTCGTATACGAAGTCGAGGTCATGTTTGGCGACTGCGATCCGGCCGGCATCGTCTTCTTTGCCAACTTCAACAAGTGGATGGACGCCTCCTCGCTCAATTTCTTCGTCCGCTGCGGCGTGCCCCCCTGGCGAGAGCTGGTCAAGACCACGAACATCATTGGCACCCCCCTGCTGGAGATTCACACCAAGTTCTACAAGACCGCAACCTACGGCGAGCGGCTGCAGATTCACACCAGCGTGCAGGAGTGGCGCGAGAAAGTCTTTGTGCACAAGCACCTGGTCAAGCGGGGCGACCTGCTGCTTTGCGAGGGACTCGAGACGCGCGCCATGTGCGTGCGGCTGCCCGGCCAGGACCAAATCAAGGCCATCGCCATCCCGCAGGACATCAAGGCCAAGTGCCTGTAACAACCCATCACAACAACCCAAAAGGAGAACCCTGTGAACAACCGCCGCCAACTGCTGCAAACCGCTGCCAGCGCCGCCATTTTGGGCAGCGCCGCATTCAAACAAGCCTGGGCGCAGGCCGGCCTGCCGCTCGAGCAGGTCAAGGTGCTTTACGGCTTTCCAGCCGGTAGCGCAGGTGACATTTGCGCTCGCCGCATCGCTGAGAAATTTGGCGGCACGCCCTACAGCCGCAGCGCCGGCATCGTCGACAGCCGACCGGGCGCGGGCGGGCAGATTGCCCTGAACGTGCTCAAGACCTCGGTGGCCGATGGCACGGTTCTGGCCCACACCCCGTTTTCCGCCATCTCGCTGTACCCGCATATCTTTCGCAACCTGCAGTACAAGCCCTTTGAGGATTTCACCCCGGTGGGCACCAGCTCCATGATCCACCACGGCTTTGCCGTGGGCCCGATGGTGCCCGAGAGCGTCAAGACCGTGCGCGACTTCATCGCCTGGGCCAAGGCCCACCCGGGTCAGGCCAGCTACGGCTCGCCCGCTGCCGGCTCTACGCCGCACTTCATCGGCGCTTTGCTGGGTCTCAACCAGGCCTTCGATTTCAAGCACGTGCCCTACCGCGGCTCGGTCCCCGGCGTGACCGATGTGGTCGGCGGCCAGATCGCCTCCATGTTCACGCCGCACGGCGACTTCATCGCCAACCACAAGGCTGGCAAGCTGCGCCTGCTTGCGACCTCGGGGCGCACGCGCTCGCCTTTCGTGCCCGACGTGGCCACCTTCACAGAACAGGGCTTTCCGGAGCTGACGGTGGAGGAGTGGTTTGGGTTCTACGCCCCGGCCCGCACCCCGGCTGCTGTGGTGCAGGCGGCCAATGCGGCGATCAATGCCGCGCTGCGCGACAAGGGCGTACAAGATGCACTGCAGGTGGTTGGGCTGATCCCATTTGGCGGGTCAATTGCCGACCAGCAGCGCAGCGCCCAGGCCGAGTTTGAGCGCTGGGGCCCTCTGATCAAACGCATCGGCTTTACGGTCGACTCCTGATCGCTTTGGCCCTCACCTGCTCGAGATGCCCCACTACCAGCCCCAGCCCCAGGAGGCGCTGTTCCTGATGCAGCAGGCCGGCGCCGACGCCCAAGCGCTCGGCCAGTTGCCCAACTACGCCGAGGTCGACGAGGCGCTTGTGCAACAGGTCCTCCAAGAGGCGGCTCGCTTTGTCGCTGAGGTGGTCGCTCCACTTCAGGAAGTCGGCGACCGCGTGGGCGCCCAGTTCAAAGACGGTCAGGTCACCATGCCACCGGGCTTTCGGCAGGCCTACCAGGACTTCTGGCAAGCAGGCTGGCCAGCCCTTTCGGCTGCGGTCGAGGACGGAGGCCAGGGACTGCCCAGCGTGCTGGAGGCGGTACTCTACGAATGGCTGAGCGCGGCCAACCATGGCTGGACCATGGCGCCGGGCCTGCTGCACGGCGCCTACGAATGCATCAAGCACCATGCCAGCGAGCCTTTGAAAGAGCAGTTTCTGGGCAAGGTGGCGACCGGGCAGTGGCTGGCCACCATGTGCCTGACCGAGCCTCAGGCGGGCAGCGATCTGGGCCGGGTGGCCACCAAGGCCGTGCCCCAGGCCGATGGCCGCTACGCCTTGAGCGGAAGCAAGATCTTTATCTCAGGTGGGGAGCACGACCTGACCGACAACATCGTGCATCTGGTGCTGGCCCGGCTGCCCGATGCGCCGCCTGGCCCCAAGGGCCTGTCGCTCTTTCTCGTGCCCAAGTTTTACGAGGATGGCAGCCGCAGCGCAGTGCACTGCGAGCGCATCGAAGAAAAGATGGGCCTGCATGGCAGCCCGACCTGTGTGCTGCGGTTTGACGCGGCCCAGGCCTCGATCGTGGGCGAACCCGGCAAGGGCTTGAACGCCATGTTCGTCATGATGAATGCAGCGCGCCTGCATGTGGCGCTCCAGGGCATCGGCCTGCTCGATGCCGCTTGGCAAAAAGCCCACGCCTATGCGCAGGAGAGGCGGCAGATGCGCGCGCCCACCACGACCCGGGCCGACGCACAAGCCGATCTGATCGGCGAGCATCCGGCGGTGCGCCGCATCCTGGACAGCCAGCGCGCCTGGATCGATGGAGGCCGGGTGCTGGCATACCGAACGGCCCTTGAGCTCGACCTGGCGCGCCACCACCCCGATGCGCAGCGGCGCGATCGCGCCCAGCGCTGGTGCAGTCTGATTACGCCCGTGCTCAAGTCGGCTTGGACCGAGCAGGGCTTTGCAGGTGCCAGCGCCTGCCTGCAAGTCTTTGGCGGCCACGGCTATGTGCGCGAATGGGGCATCGAGCAGATCGTGCGCGATGCACGGGTGGCCATGATTTACGAGGGCACGAACGAGATCCAGGCCATCGATCTGCTGGTGCGCAAGGTGCTCGCCGACGAAGGCCAGGCCCTGGGCGCGCTGCTGGGCGAGCTTGAAATGACGATGCCCGCAGCCGGCCGCGAGCGTATCGAGCAGCTGCGTCAGGCCAGCGCCGAGCTGCTCGCTGGCCGCAGGCAAGACGCCGCTCTGCCCCATGCGGTCGCCGACGATTACCTGCGGGCCCTGGCTCTGGTGCTCCTGGAATGGGCCTGGGCCCAGATCGGCGTGGCCCCAAGCGCCTGCGCCCCTCGCTGGCAGGCGCCCGCACAGGCCCTCAGACGCCACGTGCTACCAGAGATGGGGATGCGGCTGCAGATCATCCGCGACCGCTGCCAGGAAGCGATGCAAGCACGGCCTCAAGCCGCTGCGGTCTGATGCCGCGCCGCCAGGACCCGGGAGCGCCCCCGGCCGCCCCGCTCGAGCGGCAACCGACCGAAACCGGGCCCATGGCCAAAGGCGCAAGCCCGGGCCGGCCCAGGGCCCAAGCCGCACGCCAGCCGCAGCCCAGTTCCACGGGGCACAACCCACCCAAGCGGCCGAGGCAGGCGGCGCTCGGGGCCATCGATGCCAGTTACCTCGAAGGGCTGATCGGCTACAACGCCCGACGCGCCGCCTTGACCGTCATCGCCTTGTTCCTGGAGCGCATGAAGCCTTACGGGCTGCGGCCGGTCGACTTTTCGACGCTCTCGCTGATTGCCCACAACCCGGGGGTCACTGCCCGCCAACTCTGCCACGCCTTAGGCATCCTGCCACCGAACATGGTCGGGCTGATCAGCGGCCTGGAGCAGCGCGCGCTGATCGAGCGTCGCCCCCACCCGCACGACCGCCGGGCGCAGGGCCTGCACCTGAGCCCACAGGCGGCAGTGATGATGCAGGATGCCGAACGCACCGCGGCCGAACTCGAGCAAGATGCCGCTCAGCGGCTCAGCCCCGCAGAGCAAAAGACCTTGATGCGTCTGCTGCAAAAAATCTACCACTGAGGCCGTCAGGCCAGTTGCGCCCGCCCGCGGCGTCACAAGGGGCGGCCTTGCAGCACCCGCGCATCGGTTTGCCTTGAAAAAGCGCCACCCGACCCAAGCTTGAAGGCAGTGTTGTTTACCCATGCCCCATCGCTTATGTCAGAAACAGAAAAAAATCATATAGATCAATCATCTTCTGATCAAACAAAAAGTTCTACTTTAAGTTCAGGGGGTGCCGCTGGAGCCGCCCCCGAAGAGCGGATCAAGCAGCTTGAAGCGGATTTGGCCGAGCTCAAAAGCAAGAATGTCGAGCTGGCCGACAGCTATCTTCGGGCCAAGGCTGAAGCGGAAAACGCGCGCCGGCGTGCCGAAGAAGAGATCGCCAAAGCCCGCAAATTCGCGGTCGAGGGCTTCGCCGAGAGCCTGCTGCCGGTTACCGACAGCCTGGAGGCAGGGTTGCAGATCAAGGACGCCAGCGCCGAACAAATCCGAACCGGCACCGAAGCGACTTTGAAGCAGCTCAAGAGCGCGCTTGAGCGCAACCGGGTGCTGGAAATCGCGCCGCCCGCAGGCACCAAGTTCGATCCGCACCAACACCAGGCCATCAGTGTGGTGCCCGCCGAACAGGAAGCCAACACGGTGGTGGGCGTGCTGCAAAAAGGCTATCTCATTGCCGACCGGGTGCTGCGCCCGGCCCTCGTGACCGTGGCCGCCCCCAAGTAAAACCGCAGGCTCTTGAAGTCCGGCGACTTATCCACACATTCCTCACAGATTCATCCACACGGCCCGCGCCGTCAAGATTCACAGAACTTTCGGAGAAAAACACCATGGCAAAAATCATCGGCATTGACCTGGGCACCACCAACTCCTGCGTGGCCATCATGGAGGGCAACAACACCAAGGTGATCGAAAACGCCGAGGGAGCCCGCACCACCCCGTCCATCATTGCCTATCAGGAAGACGGCGAAATTCTCGTCGGCGCCTCGGCCAAGCGGCAGGCGGTCACCAACCCCAAAAACACGCTGTACGCCGTCAAGCGCCTGATCGGACGCAAATTTGGCGAAAAAGAGGTTCAGAAAGACATCGACCTCATGCCCTACACCATCAGCAAGGCCGACAACGGGGATGCCTGGGTGGAGGTGCGCGGCCAGAAGCTGGCTCCGCCGCAAATCAGCGCCGAGGTGCTGCGCAAGATGAAAAAGACCGCCGAGGACTACCTTGGCGAGGCGGTCACTGAGGCCGTGATCACGGTGCCCGCCTACTTCAACGACGCCCAACGCCAGGCAACCAAGGATGCCGGCCGAATTGCCGGCTTGGACGTCAAGCGCATCATCAACGAGCCCACGGCCGCAGCCCTGGCCTTCGGCCTGGACAAGCAGTCCAAGGGCGACCGCAAGATCGCCGTCTATGACCTCGGCGGCGGCACCTTTGACGTGTCCATCATCGAGATCGCCGATGTCGACGGCGAAAAGCAGTTCGAGGTGCTCTCGACCAACGGCGACACCTTCCTGGGCGGCGAAGACTTCGACCAACGCATCATCGACTTCATCATCGGCGAGTTCAAGAAGGACCAGGGCGTGGACCTGTCCAAGGATGTGCTGGCCCTGCAGCGCCTGAAAGAAGCAGCGGAGAAAGCCAAGATCGAGCTGTCGTCATCGGCTGCCACCGACGTCAACCTGCCTTACATCACCGCCGACGCCACTGGCCCCAAGCACCTGAACATCAAGATGACCCGGGCCAAACTCGAAAGCCTGGTCGACGAGTTGATCGAGCGCACCATCGAGCCCTGCCGTGTGGCCATCAAGGACGCAGGCGTGAACGTCAAGGACATCCATGACGTGATCTTGGTCGGTGGCATGACCCGCATGCCCAAGGTGCAGGAAAAGGTCAAGGAATTCTTCGGTCAGGAGCCGCGCAAGGACGTCAACCCCGACGAGGCGGTGGCCGTCGGCGCTGCCATTCAGGGTCAGGTCCTCTCAGGCGACCGCACGGACGTGCTGCTGCTCGACGTCACCCCCCTGTCGCTGGGCATCGAGACCATGGGCGGCGTGATGACCAAGATGATCAAGAAGAACACCACCATCCCGACCAAGTTTGCACAAACCTTTTCGACCGCTGAAGACAATCAGCCGGCCGTGACCATCAAGGTGTTCCAGGGCGAGCGCGAGATCGCATCGGCCAACAAGGCCCTGGGCGAGTTCAACCTGGAGGGCATCCCACCGGCACAGCGCGGCACGCCGCAGATCGAAGTGTCGTTTGACATTGACGCCAACGGCATCTTGCACGTCGGTGCCAAGGACAAGGGCACGGGCAAGGAAAACAAGATCACGATCAAGGCCAATTCCGGTTTGTCGGAAGCTGAAATCGAGCAGATGGTCAAGGACGCAGAGCTCAACGCGGCCGCCGACAAGGAAAAGGTCGAGTTCGTTCAAGCCAAGAACAACGCGGATGCCTTGGTGCACAGCGTGAAAAAGTCTCTCGGCGAGTACGGCGACAAGCTTGAGGCCGGCGAGAAGGAAAAGATCGAGAAGGCCATTGCCGACATGGAAGAGGCGCTCAAGGGCGACGACAAGGCGGCCATCGAGGCCAAGAACACGGCCCTGATGGAAGCGAGCCAAAAGCTTGGCGAAAAAATGTACGCCGATATGCAGGCCAGCCAGGGCCAGCAGGCCGCCGCAGCCGCGCAAGGCCCGGCCGAAGCCGGTGCGACCAAGGCTGCGGACGACAATGTGGTTGACGCAGAAGTCAAGGAAGTCAAAAAGGGTTAAAAACCCCTACGATGTAGCCGCACTGACTGGCCACTTGCAAGCGGAACTGGAGCGCATCCAGCTTCCGCTTTGTCGCATCTGCCCCCAATCGACCACCCAAGACACGGTTTCATGGCCAAAAAAGACTTTTACGAGATCCTGGGCGTACCCAGGAACGCCAGCGACGAGGACATCAAGAAGGCTTATCGCAAGCTGGCGATGAAGTACCACCCTGACCGCAATCAGGGTGATGCCGCCAAGGCCGCTGAAGAAAAGTTCAAGGAGACCAAGGAAGCCTACGAAGTGCTGTCGGACGCGGCCAAAAGAGGCGCCTACGACCAGTATGGGCACGCCGGGGTCGATCCCAATATGCGCGGGGCCGGCGCGGCGGGCGCCGAAGGCTTTGGCGGCTTCGCCGAAGCTTTTGGTGACATTTTTGGCGATGTCTTCGGTGGCAACCGCAGGGGCGGTGGTGGTCGCCAGGTCTTTCGCGGCAACGACATCAGTTACGCAATGGAGATCAGCCTGGAGGAGGCCTCAGGCGGTAAAGATGCGCAAATTCGCATCCCGAGCTGGGACGACTGCCGCAGCTGCTCGGGCACGGGCGCAAAGCCCGGCACCAAGGTGGTCACCTGCACCACCTGCCACGGCAACGGCGTGGTCCAGATGCGCCAGGGCTTTTTCAGCGTGCAGCAAACCTGCCCCCAATGCCGGGGTACCGGCAAACTCATCCCCGAGCCTTGTGTCGCCTGCCACGGCGTGGGCAAGGTCAAGGCACACAAGACCCTGGAGGTCAAGATTCCGGCCGGCATCGACAACGGCATGCGCATCCGCTCCTCGGGCAACGGCGAGCCTGGCACCAACGGTGGGCCGGCGGGCGACCTCTACATCGAGATCCGTATCAAGAAGCACGACATCTTCGAGCGCGATGGCGACGATCTGCACTGTGTGGTGCCGATCAGCTTTCCGCGTGCGGCTCTGGGCGGCGAAATCGAGGTCCCCACACTGACGGGCAAGGCCGCCATCGACATCCCCGAAGGCACCCAGGCGGGCAAGCAGTTTCGACTGCGTGGCAAGGGGATCAAGGGCATACGCTCGAGCTACCCGGGCGATCTGTACTGCCACATTGCCGTGGAGACGCCGGTCAAGCTGACTGAGGCGCAGCGCAAGTTGCTCAAGGAGTTTGACGAGTCGCTCAAAAAAGGCGGGGCCAAGCACAACCCGACCGAAGAGGGCTGGGCCGATAAGCTCAAGAACTTGTTTAGCGGCTGATCGACCAGTTTTTCAGGCGGGCCACGGACTGGCTCAGCCTTGGGCCGCGGCTATGAGACGCGGGCCTGGGGTGGCTCAAGCCTGCACCGCAGCCGGTCTGCGCGGCTCCTGACCGATGCGCCACTGGCGCCACAACACAGCCAGACCAAACGCCAGCAGGGCCAGAAAAGCCAGCGCCGACCAGTTGGCGATGGACAGGCCCAGCAGGGTCCAGTCGATCTTGGTGCAGTCGCCGCTGCCGCGGAAAATCATGGGAATGGCCCGCTTGAGCGGGAAGGTTTCAATCATCCCGTAGAAATCACGGCCACAGGAGTAGCTTTCGGGCGGGAACCACTGCAGCCAGCTCTGCCGCGCCGCCACAAAGGCACCAAAACCGGCCAGCACGGTGGCTGCCGCCAGACCCAGCTGCTGCACGACACGCTGCGCAGCCAAGCCAGCCAGAGCCGAACAAACCGCAATGAGGACCAGCGCATAACGCTGGACGATGCACATCGGGCAGGGCTCCAAACCGAGCCCATGCTGCAGGTACAGCCCGAAGGCAAGCAAACCCAGGCAAGCGGCCAAGACGAGCGCTGCGGCGCTCCTGGGCATCAAGGCGGCCTGCAGCAACCTCGAAGCAGTCGCCCTTGTCTGGCCCTGCTCAATCATGCATGCACCGCCATCGCAAAACGATCCCTCAATCGCACGGAGGGGTCGCCCCTTACTTCTTGCTCAACTGCGCGTCGAGTTCCTTGCATGAGGGGGCGCAAACGGCCTGAGCCTTGCCCAGCACTTTCTTGGTTCCCATCATCGACCTGGGCCTGTGCTTGCCACACAGAAAACACGACATGGTGGCACTGCCAAAGGATGTGGTGGCCACAAAAGGCGAGCCGGAGACTTTGGACTTGTAGCGCAAACCATCCGGCAGGACGGCGGTCTTGGTTTCAGTTCTTGCCACTGGCGGTGCCCTTTTTGATGCGCGTTGCGCGCGTTCCATGCTGCTGAGGCGGCCACTGCATCCGTTGACGGCAAAAGTACCGTGCCGGGCGCATCGACCGCGATCAAACCCGCTATTTTACGCCCAATGGCCAATCCGGCGGGGCCCGACAGGACTGCAGCGCAGACCCAGGGTTTTCGCCGCAGGTTTGGGCAGGCTGGGCACTGTCCAAGGCCTTCCCAGCGCCTGCGACGGCTACAGGGCTATTTCATGGCCTCAGCAGGCCGCCGCCCCTTGACATAGGCATCGCTGGGCAGGTAACGCTTGCCGTCGGCATAACGCCAATCCACCATGGTGCCGCGATTGGCCCGCAAATCGAGCTTGCCCACATAGGCACCCATGGTCGACTGCTGGTCGATGGCCCGGAATTCAGCCGGGCCGAACGGGGTGCTGAACGGCAGACCGCGCATGGCCACGATCAGCTTCTCGTTGTCGACGGACTTGGCCTTGTTGATCGCCGCAAAGATCGCCTGCATGGTGGCGTAACCCACGACTGAACCCAGCTTGGGATTCTCACCGAAGCGGCGAATGTAATTGGCCGCAAAGCTGGCGTGTTCACGCGTGTCGATCTGGTCCCAGGGATAGCCGGTGACGATCCAGCCACGCGGCGTCTCGTCCTTGAGCACATCGAGGTACTCCGGCTCGCCCGACAAGAGCGAAACCACCGGCGTCTTGGGGAAAATGCCGCGCTGATTGCCTTCGCGCACCAGACGCGCGAGATCGGGGCCAAAGGTGACATTGAAGATGGCCTCGGGCCTGGCCGCCATGGTGGCCTGCAGCGTCGTGCCGGCCTCCAACTTGCCTTGCGCTGGCCACTGCTCACTGACAAACTCGACGTCCGGCCGACGCGCCTTGAGCAGTTCCTTGAAGCTGGCCACCGCGCTTTGGCCGTACTCGTAATTCGGGGCAATCGTGGCCCAGCGCTTGGCGGGCAGCTTGGCCGCCTCTTCGACCAACATGGCCGCCTGCATATACGTGCTGGCCCGCAGCCGGAAGGTGTACCGGTTGCCTTTTTCCCAGACGATGGCATCGGTCAGGGGCTCGCTGGCCACAAAAAGGCGTTTGTTCTTCAAGGCGTGATCGGCCAGGGCCAGTCCGACATTGGACAAAAAGCCGCCCGCCAGCACATCGACCCTCTCCTTGGAGGTCAGTTCCACCGCATGGCGCAATGCTTCCTCGGGCCGCCCGGCATCGTCACGCGCAATGACCTCCACTGGCCGACCGAGCAGACCCCCAGCCTGATTAATTTCTTCAACGGCCAATTGCCAGCCGTGACGGTAGGGCTGCGTGAACTGGGGAATGGCCGAATAGCTGTTGATCTCGCCGATGCGAATCGGGGTCTTGGCCGCAGCTGCCCGCACACCAGCGCTGCCGAGCAGCAGGTTGGCAAGCACCGCCGTCAACGCAGTGCGCTTGCTGATCTTCATGGTCTACCTTTCCTGGCAAGGGCCGGCGTGCGCCAGGCGGCGCAACGCCAAACCCTTGGCGACAAATGTACCAGCGCACCACTGAAGAATGCTCGGCCATCGCGGCAAAACCCGTCGCCTTCCCGGTGCATAAGCATATGCGCGTAAGCGTCCAACCAAATGTCCCGTTTGAATTCATCGCCGGTGTGACCACAGTCTGCGCGCCAACCCGGATCGGCGGCCGCGCAACCTCATGGAGCAACGCGCGGCTCGACCCAAGAGCGCCCCCAGATCGAGCCGTCCAGTGAACGCCTGCACCTGTTTTGACCGTCACTTCGTCACCGCGCGGGCCCGCAAGTAAACAGGCTAGCGCAGACCGAATGCCTGTTCCGGCAGGCTGCACTGAGCTTGCAGCGGCTCGCTCAGACCAGCAGCCTGGGGGGGCTGATTTTGGTCAACAGCGCTTGCGGCCGCACTTGCGCGGCCATGCGGGTCGAAACCCCATAAAATCGGGTCTTTCATCTGACACGAGTCCGTCTCATGACCCACGTCGTTTCCGAATCCTGCATCCGCTGCAAATACACCGATTGCGTGGACGTTTGCCCCGTGGACTGCTTCCGCGAAGGCCCGAACATGCTGGTGATCGATCCGGACGAATGCATCGACTGCGCCGTCTGCATCCCGGAATGCCCGGTCAACGCGATCTACGCCGAGGAAGACCTGCCCGCCGACCAGCAGGCCTTTACCGACCTCAATGCCAAGCTGGCCAAGTTGCCAACCTGGAAAAGCATCACCAAGCGCAAGCCGCCGCTGCCCGATGCCGACGACTGGAAAGACAAGAGCGACAAACTCAATGAACTGGTGCGCTGAAGCATCAGCGATCGGGTCCCTCCG
This sequence comes from Comamonadaceae bacterium, assembly GCA_947459405.1. Taxonomy (GTDB): domain Bacteria; phylum Pseudomonadota; class Gammaproteobacteria; order Burkholderiales; family Burkholderiaceae_C; genus Polaromonas. The sequence goes on along the minus strand of CANHDQ010000012.1, from coordinate 6,426 downwards.
ATTGAGCGCCTCCGGCAAAGCATCCCTGGCCCGTGCCTGCGCCTTGCGGCCGGGCCGGTGAGCATCTACCCCACGCAAGCAGCCCGCCGTGACCACCTCCCCTGCCCCGCAAAGCGCCTGGATCGAAACCGATGCCGTGATCGTCGGCGCCGGTCCGGTTGGCCTGTTCCAGGTCTTCGAACTCGGCCTGCTCGAAATCAAAGCCCATGTCATCGATTCGCTGGCCTATCCCGGCGGACAGCCGATTGAGCTCTACCCAGACAAGCCGATTTACGACATCCCGGCCATTCCGGTGTGTACCGGCAAAGAGCTCACCGATGCGCTGCTCAAGCAGATCGAGCCCTTCGGCGCCACCTTTCACCTCGGACAAACGGTCACTCAGGTGCAACGCCAGGACGATGGTCGGTTTTTTGTTGAAACCAGCAAGGGCACGCGACTGCTGACCAAAACGCTGTTCATTGCAGCCGGGGTCGGCGCTTTCGAGCCACGCACACTCAAGGTCGAAGGGCTGGAGCGGTTTGAGGGCTCTCAGCTTTTCTACCGGGTCAAAAACCCAGCCGACTTTGCCGGCAAGAACCTTCTGATCGTCGGTGGCGGCGATTCGGCGCTGGACTGGACCTTGCAGTTTGCAGCCGATGGCACCCACCGCGCCGAAAGCGTGATCCTGGTGCACCGCCGCGACGGCTTCAAGGCCGCACCGGCCAGCGTGGCCAAGATGCGTGAACTGTGCGACGCCTACGAGATGCAGTTCATCGTCGGCCAAGTCACCGGCTTTGAGGAGCGCGAGGGGCGCCTGGTTGGCGCCAAGGTCACCGGCGGCGACGGGGTCACGCGAGTCGTGCCCACTGACGCCCTGCTGGTCTTCTTTGGTCTGAGCCCCAAGCTCGGCCCGATTGCCGACTGGGGCTTGCAGATCGAGCGCAAGCAGTTGGTGGTCGACACCGAGAAGTTTTCGACCAGCATCCCCGGTATTTTTGCCGTCGGAGACATCAACACCTACCCCGGCAAGAAGAAGCTCATCCTCTCGGGTTTTCATGAATGCGCCCTCGCTGCCTTTGCGGCCGCGGCGCTGATCTTTCCGGAAAAAGGCAAGATTCACCTGCAGTACACCACCACCAGCCCCAAGCTGCACAAGGTCTTGGGCGTAGAGTCGCCGGTCTTCGACGACTGAGCAGGCCTGATCGCAACCGCAGACACGTCCTCGCCGGCTCCCGCTGCCTGGCAGGCACCCTACAATCGGCGCGCCCGCAAGGGCTTGCCCACCTGATTAACCCGTCGCCAGGGGAGTCCCGAAAGGGGCTGAGACTGCGTCTGACTCGGCGCTGACCCTGGAACCTGATCCGGCTCATACCGGCGGAGGAAGCGCGACATGCTCTATGCCACTCTTGCGGCCTTGGCAGCTGCCCTGGTCTTTTTCGTCTGGATCGCCCTGCGCGATCGCACGCCAGTGGCCAGCTTGGACGACTACCTGACCGCCCGCAGCTCGCAAAACGCGCTCACCCTGGGCCTGTCGTTCCTGGCCTCCGGACTGGGCGGCTGGATCCTGTTCGTGCCGCCTGAAATCGGCGCCTTTGTCGGCCCGGTGGCGGTGCTCGGCTATGCACTGGCTGCGGCGCTGCCCTTTTGGGTGCTGGCCTGGTGCGGGCCTGCCATTCGCCGGCGCATGCCCCAGGGTCGCACCATCGCCGAATACGCTCAGGAACGCTTCGGCATCGGCCTGCGCCTTTGGGTCACCGCCCTGTCAGTGCTCTACATGCTGTGCTTCATCACGGCCGAGCTGACGGCCATCGGCGCTATCACCAGCATGCTGTCGCCGGTGCCCGGCAGCGCGGTGATTGTGGCGGTGGCTTTGACCACCCTGATCTACACCACCTGGGGGGGGCTGCGGGCCAGTCTGGTCACCGACAAGTGGCAAGCCTGGATGCTGCTGGCCCTGCTGGCCGTGGTGGTCGGCGTGCTGCTGACCCACCTGCCGGCCGCGGGCATTCAAAAGCCCTGGCCGCAAGCGCCCTTGCCCGTGGGCCTGTCGGTGGCCCTGACCTTGGTGATCGCCGTCACCGCCGCCAACCTGTTTCACCAGGGCTACTGGCAGCGACTGTGGTCGGCGCAGTCGGACAGCCAGTTGCGCCGCGGCGCTTGGATCGGCGGTTTGCTCACCTTGCCGGTGATGCTCATCATGGGCGGGCTGGGCATGCTGTCGATGGCGCTGGGCCACCAGCCAGGCAGCCCACCCGTGCCCTTCTTTGCCCTGCTCTCTGCAGCACCCTCCTGGCTGGCGCTGCCAGTGCTGATCCTGGCCGTGGCCCTGGTGGCCTCCTCGGTTGACACCTTGCAAAGCGCAATCGCCTCTTTGGTGGTGACCGCCCGCCCCCACGTCTCGCTGACCGCCGCGCGCTGGGTCACCGTGCTGCTGATGTTGCCCGTGGTGGCGGTGTCGCTGCAGGGCCTGTCGGTGCTGCGGCTGTTTCTGATCGCCGATCTGCTGTGTGCCACGGCGGTGGTGCCGGTGCTGCTGGGTCTGTGGCAGCGCATGACCGCCCCAGCGGCGGTGGCCGGTGCGGTGGCCGGCCTGGTCGGCGCCATCGTTCCCGGATGGCTCGAAGGCGGCAGTCTGATCGCCGGGATAGAAGCGGCCAGCTTTCCGACGGGCGTGCCCACGCTGGCGCCCTTTCTGGGCGCCCTGATTGCTTCGAGTGCCGTCAGTGTGCTGCTGGCCTGGCTAACGCCTCAGGCCAGCGCCTCACGCCTTTGAGCTGGCCGCCACTCAAGAGGCGGCGGCGGTCGCGCCGATCACCATGGGCAGTGGCGCGTGCCCATGACACAAAGGCCCGTGGCCTTGTCCAGTCTGAACCTCGGCGCCGCAGCGTATGGCCTCCAAGATATAACCGCGAGCCCGCTCAACCGCCTGCGGCAGCGCCAGCCCCCGGGCCAGATACGAGGCAATGGCCGACGAAAGCGTACAACCGGTGCCATGCACATTGCGGCTGGCAATGCGCGCGCTGCGCAGGCGCAGCCAGGGCTGGGCGGGGATGGCCAGCAGGTCGACAACCTGATCGCCGGGCAAATGCCCACCCTTGAGCAAAACCGCCCGAGCCCCTTGAGCCAACAGATCGACCGCTGCTTGATCAAGATCGGACTCCCCGCGCAGAGGCCGGCCGAGCAGCAAGGCTGCTTCATCAAGGTTGGGGGTGATCAAGCTGGCCCTGGGGAACAACTCGCGGCGCAACACATCGACCGTGGCCTCTTCAATCAGGCGGTCTCCACTGGTGGCCACCATCACCGGATCGAGCACCACATGATCGATGCGGTAATGGTCGATCGCCCAGGCCACCACCTCCACGATCTCGGGCGCGTGCAGCATGCCAATCTTGATCGCATCGGCGCCAATGTCATCGAGCACCGCACGCAACTGGGCCTTGAGGAAAGCCGCCGGCACGGCGTGAATGCCCGAGACACCGACGGTGTTTTGCGCCGTCAAAGCGGTGATGGCGGTCATGCCATAGCAGCCCAGAGCTGAGAAGGTTTTGAGGTCAGCCTGTATGCCAGCGCCGCCTCCGCTGTCGGAGCCGGCGATCGACAGCACGCGGGCATAACGCGGCCGGTGGGTCGGGGGAGCAGCTTGCATCTGACGATTATCGATCGGCAGAGTAGGCCCACATGCGCAGGTCCATATTCGCGCGCCAGCAAGCCAGCCCAGATGCACAGATATGGTGTAATCGCAGCAGAGTGAAACAGGGGTGTCCGTGCGCGGCCGGACTGAGAAACACCCTCGCACCCGATCCAGGTCATGCTGGCGTGGGAAGTTTCAGCAGGCCCTCAAAAGCCTGCCCGCCCCGGGCCCCTGTCTGCTCTGATCTCTACACAGATGGGCTCGACCTCACAGCACTTCGCTATTTTGGGCGCCGGCCTCATGGGGCGGCTGTTGGCGCTCGCCCTGGCCCAGCAGGGCCATCGGGTCCAAGTCTATGAGGCCGCTTCGGCCGACGCCAAGGGCTCAGCGGCACGGGCCGCTGCTGCCATGCTCGCACCGCTGGCCGAATCGGCCGTCACCGAGCCAAGCGTGGTGCGCATGGGCCTGTACAGCCTGAGCCGGTGGCCACAGCTGATCGAGGCCATGCATCAGCCCGTGTTCTTCCAGCAAAACGGCACGCTGATCGTTTGGCACAGGCCAGACGAGCCCGAGGCCGACCGGCTGCACCGGCACCTAGAGCGCACTGCAGCCGAGCTGCCCGCCCTGGCCCCGGCCCAACGACTGGATGCGGCTTCTCTGGCGCGCACCGAGCCGGCCCTGGCCGGACGCTTTGCCCAAGGCTTCTACCTGCCCGAAGAAGGGCAGCTCGACAACCGCGAGCTGCTCACAGCCCTGCTCGCACAGCTGCAGGATGCCGGCGTGAGCCTGCACTGGCACAGTCCACGCAAGCCCGAGGACTTTGAGCCGGGCGCTGCCGGCCAGCCCGACTGGCTGATCGACTGCCGGGGGCTGGGTGCGCAGCACGCCTGGAGGCACCTGCGCGGCGTGCGCGGCGAGGTGGCCCGGGTCTACGCGCCAGAGGTGACCCTGCTGCGGCCGCTGCGGCTGCTGCACCCGCGCTATCCGCTCTACATCGCACCCAAACCGGACCATGTGTTTGTCATTGGCGCCACGGAAATCGAATCAGAAGACCGCTCTCCCGCAAGCGTGCGCTCGACCCTGGAGCTGCTCAGCGCCGCCTATTCGGTGCACAGTGGCTTTGCTGAAGGCCGATTGCTTGAAATGAGCACTCAGCTGCGCCCTACCCTGCCCGACAACCTGCCGGCCCTGCGCTGGCTAGGCCGGCGCAGCCTGCAAGTCAATGGCCTGTACCGGCATGGCTTTCTGATCGCGCCGGCCTTGCTTGACGCCACCCTCGAGTTGCTCGGCGCCGGTCAAAGCGCCCTGGCCGATCGTCTGGGGCTGAGCGTGCAAACCGCGCCCCTGGCGCCCCTGCCATGCGGATCCTGATCAACCGACAGCCCTACGACCTGCCCGAGGGCTGCAGCCTTGAGGCGGCGCTCACTGGCGCGGGCTTCAAGCCGCCTTTTGCCGTTGCCCTGAATCTGCAGTTTGTGCCCAAAACCCGCTACGGCCTTACCCCCCTCAAGCCAGGCGACGAGGTCGAAGTGATATCGCCCATCACGGGCGGCTAGCCCCAATCCCGCATCCCATCATGCACACCGATCCCCTGATCCTCTATGGTCAAACCTTCAACAGCCGCCTGCTGCTCGGGACCTCGCGCTACCCCTCGCCGAGCGTGATGCAAAGCGCCCTGCGGCACGCCCAGCCGGCCATGGTCACCGCCTCGCTGCGGCGCCAGAGCGCCGTGTCGGCCGAAGCCAGCCATGGTTTTTGGCAGCTTCTGAAACAGGTGGGCATCCCGGTGCTGCCCAATACGGCGGGCTGCCACAGCGCGCAAGAAGCGATCACGACGGCGCAGATGGCCCGGGAGGTGTTTGAGACCGACTGGATCAAGCTCGAACTGATCGGCGACGACTACACGCTGCAGCCCGACACCGTCAATTTGGTGCAAGTGGCCGCCGCGCTCATTGCAGACGGCTTCAAGGTGCTGCCCTATTGCACCGAAGACCTGGTGCTGTGCAAGCGCCTGGTCGATGCGGGCTGTCAGGCGGTCATGCCCTGGGCTGCGCCGATTGGGACCGGCAAGGGCCCGGTCAACCCGTACGCCATGCGGGTGCTGCGCGAGCGTCTGGAGGTTCCGATGATCGTCGATGCAGGCCTGGGCCTGCCCTCGCATGCCTGCCAAGTCATGGAATGGGGCTACGACGGCGTGCTGCTCAACACCGCCGTGGCGCTGGCCACCGACCCGGTGGCCATGGCCGGCGCGTTCGCGCAGGCGGTGCAAGCCGGGCGCAGCGCCTTTTTGGGCGGCGCGATGGCCGAGCAAGATGCTGCCCAGCCCAGCACGCCGGTAATCGGTACGCCCTTTTGGCATCAAGGCTGATCATGATCGAACACCAAGCTCCCGAATCGGCCCGCACCGTCGAGGCCATCTGTCAGGCCCATGCCGAGCTGGCCCTGCCCGCAGGCCCCGTCCCCAACCTCTCAGAGGGCTCGGTCTACGCGATTGCGCGCCAGGCCTGCTTGCGTCTGGGCTTTATCGACATCGACGCCGACTGCATCGCAACCGCCTGGCAGCGCCAGAGCGAGCGCACCGGACACTTTGACCCCCTGGTGTGGCCGAGCGAGCCACAGGACTTTGGCCTGGCACCCTGGCCGCGTCAAAACGCGTTTGCGCCGTGCCCGAGGTCACTGGGCTTGTACGCTGTGCTTCCTGATGCCCAATGGGTGGCACGCAGGGCCGATGCCGGCGTGCCCACGCTGCAACTGCGCCTCACGAGCAGCGATCCCGCAGCGGTATCGCGCGAGGTCAAGGCCGCAGTCAAGGCGGT
>CANHDQ010000011.1 GCA_947459405.1 Comamonadaceae bacterium | reverse complement strand
GACTCCATCGCTTTTTTATTGTGTTCTTGAGGAGTCCCGCAATGGGCAACAAACTTTACGTCGGCAACCTGCCGTATTCGGTTCGCGATGAAGATCTGCAACAGAGCTTTTCGCAATTTGGCAGCGTCACCAGCGCCAAAGTGATGATGGAGCGCGACACCGGCCGCTCCAAAGGCTTCGGTTTTGTCGAGATGGGCAGCGACGCAGAGGCCCAAGCGGCAATCAACGGCATGAACGGCCAGTCGCTCGGCGGCCGCAGCGTGGTGGTCAATGAAGCGCGCCCAATGGAAGCTCGCCCCCCGCGCAGCTTCGGCGGCGGTGGTGGTGGCGGCTACGGCGGTGGTGGCGGCGGCGGCCGCTCGGGCGGTGGCGGCTACGGTGGTGGCGGCGGTGGCGATGGCGGCTTTCGCAGCCCCTACGGTGGCGGCGGTCGTGGCGGCGGTGGCGGTGGCCGCGGCGGCTACTGATTGAGCCGAACCGATCTCATCTGAAGATCTCATCTGACCCCGGCGGCCCCCATTGGGTCGCCTGAGCAGAGGCCCTGCACCCTGGTGCGGGGCTTTTTTTCGGCCATCGGCCTTTGAGCCGGGGACCATACCCCCCTGAGCACCTCGTGATGACAGGAGGGTCCTGGCCACGAGGCAGGGCTGCCTAGGCCTCGACAGGGCCAGACGCCCACGCTTGGCAATCGCCACACGCAGCGCACCCCCTGGGCTTCAAGGCTGGCGGCGATCGGCAGGAACCAGGGTGACCCGTACCCGGCCCTTGAGCTCGGTCACACCGTTTCGGTTGTCAAAGCTGAGGCTGTCGGCTGAAAACCGGTTCTGGCCGCTGAAAAACACCACCGGCTTGGGCGATTGCAGCGTTTCCTGTTGGGCGTCGACGATCAGCAAGTCGCTTTGCACCCGCATCTCGGGCGCGGTGGAGCCGTCGGGCCGTCGAACGGCCGAACGGGTCATCACCGCTTGCCCGCTGAGCTCAAAGCGCGAGCCGTCTTCCTTGGCCCAGCCCTGCTCGGCACTGGCGCGCATGACCCTGTCGTCGCGCCCGAGCAGATAAAGCCGCGGCTCATCGACCTCCAGCGACAAATCGTCGCCATAGTGGCGAATCTCGCGACCGACAATCTCGCTTTGCAGTCGACCTTGGTGGTCGTAGGTCTTGACCTGCGCACCGCGCATATAAAAGTCGACCTCGTGGCCAACCGGCTTGCGCGGCTCAGATGGCTCGACCCAACCGGGCGAGCGCTGGATCATCCAATAGGTCAACAAGGCCAACAGCCCCATCAGCACCACGGGCAGATAGAGGATGACGCGCTCCCAGAACCCGCGCAAACTGCGGCCAGCGCCGCGCATCACCGCGCCCGGAAGGCGCTCGGACGTCATCGCAAATACTCCTGCAACAACTGCACGTAACGGCCGTTGGCCATAAGGAGCAGGTCGCACCACTGGCGGGCAGCACCCTGGCCGCCCGGCGCCTGTGTGACCAGATCGGCCAAAGCCAGAACCTCGGCGTGCGCATTGGGCGGCGCGCAGGAGATGGCGGCTCTGCGCATGAGTGGCAGATCGGGCCAGTCATCGCCCATGGCGGCCGCCTGCGACCAGCTCAACCCCAGGGCCTGCAAGGCCTGCTCGGCCACCGGCAACTTGTCTTCCTGGCCCAGATGGACATGGCCAATGCCCAGCGCATGAAGACGCGCTCGAAGCGGCGCACTGTCACGGCCACTGATCACGACCGGCGTGATACCGCCGCGCTTCAGCATCTTCAGGCCATGGCCGTCAAGGGTATGAAAGCGCTTGATGGACTCCTGCACCGCTGCGCCGATATCGGCCTGGGCAACGCTGCGCTCGCCAAAATAAAGGCCGCCATCGGTGAGCACGCCGTCAACGTCGAAAAAAGCCACGCGAACGTCCTGCGCGAGCAGCAGCAACTCGGGCGCTGCCTGCAAAGCCGGCTGCAAAAAGGGACCGGGCTTAACCATCAGATAACCTTGGCACGCATCAAATCGTTGCTGTTGAGCGCGCCCATCAGGCGCCCGTTTTCATCGACCACCAGCACGCTGGTGATGCGGTGCTGCTCCATGATGGCCGCGGCCTGCGCGGCCAGGGCGTCGGCGCGCACCGTGCGCGGGCTCGGATGCATGACCTCTTGTGCGCACAGGCTGCGCAGATCCTGCCCCTTTTCGACCAAGCGGCGCAAATCACCGTCGGTGAAGACGCCACAAACCTGGCCCTGGTCGTCGACCACCGCCGACGCGCCCAGGCCTTTGCTGCTCATCTCGCGCATGAGCTCTGTAAACGGCGCGCGCAGCCCCACCTGCGGCACTGCGGCGCCGCTGCGCATGACATCGCTGACATGGGTCAGCAATCTTCTGCCCAGCGCGCCCCCGGGGTGCGAGCGGGCAAAGTCCTCGGCACGAAAGCCGCGGGCATCGAGGAGGGCCACCGCCAGCGCATCGCCCATGGCCAGCTGCGCCGTGGTGCTGGCCGTTGGCGCCAAATTGAGCGGACAAGCCTCCTGCTCCACGCTGCAATCGAGCACGACGTCGGCATGACGGGCCAGCTCCGAATCGAGATTGCCGGTCAGCGCAATCAGCGCAACCTGCTGGCGCCGCAGGGCAGGCAGCAGGCCGGTCAGTTCTTCGCTCTGGCCGCTGTTGGAGATGGCCAGCAGCACATCCTGGCCGGTGATCATGCCCAGGTCGCCGTGGCTGGCTTCGCCCGGGTGCACAAACATCGCAGGCGTGCCGGTTGACGCGAGCGTGGCGGCGATCTTGCGTCCGATATGGCCGCTCTTGCCCATGCCCATGACCACCACCCGACCGCGGCAGGCCAGCAGGCGCTCGATGGCCTGCACAAAAGACGAGCCCACCCGTTGCCCAAGGGCCTGCACCGCAGCGGCTTCGATGGCAAAAGTCTGGCGAGCCAGGGCCAGACTTTTTTCGGGCTGCGAATGCGCGGGCGTGAACATCGGCGGTATTTTAGTGAGCACGGCGAGGCTGCCGAGCAATGGCAGGGCCCATCAGGGGAGACGGGCCATCGGCTACCATGGCCGCATGTCAGGGCTGGAACTCACCTTGTTTTACCTTCTGGCTGCAGTGCTGGGTGTGGTGGTCTGCCGCTCGCTCAAGCTGCCCCCTATGTTGGGCTATCTGGCCGTGGGGGTGTTGATCGGACCGAATGCGCTGGCCTTGGCGCAAAACGCCGACAGCGTGCGCTATCTGGGCGAGTTCGGCGTGGTCTTCCTGATGTTCGTCATCGGCCTGGAGTTCAACCTGAGCAAGCTGCGCGCGATGCGCCAGCACGTCTTTGGCCTGGGCCTGCTGCAGGTGGCGCTGACCATGCTGCTGATTTTTGTCGGCGCCCTGCTGATCAGCTGGTGGGCCCCGAGCCTGTGGCAGCTGTCCTGGCAAGGCGCGCTGGCCCTGTCGGGGGCCGCGGCCATGAGCAGCACCGCGCTGGTGGTCAAGCTCCTGTCGGACCGGCTTGAGCTCGACAGCGAACATGGCCGGCGCGTGATGGGCATCTTGCTGTTTCAGGATCTGGCCGTCGTGCCCCTGCTGGTGCTCATCCCGGCACTGGGCGCGCCGGCCGAGCAGATGATGGGGGCGATGGCCATGGCCTTGGTCAAGGCCGTCATTTTGGTCGGTCTCTTGCTCACCGGCGGCCAGCGCCTGATGCGCTGGTGGCTGACCCTGGTGGCGCGCCGCAAGAGCGAAGAGCTCTTCGTGCTCAACCTCTTGCTCGTCACGCTGGCACTGGCCTGGCTGACCGAGCTGGCGGGTCTGAGCCTGGCTTTGGGCGCCTTCATTGCGGGCATGCTGATCTCTGAGACCGAGTACAAGCACCAAGTCGAGACCGACATCCGACCCTTTCACGATGTGCTGCTGGGCCTGTTTTTCATCAGCATCGGCATGATGCTCGATTGGCGCGAGGTGGCGCAGAACTGGCCGCTGGTGCTGCTGCTGCTGCTCGTGCCGGTGCTGCTCAAGCTGGTGCTGATCACGGCCCTGGCCTGGGCGTTGGGCAGCACCCAGGGTGTGGCCCTGCGCACCGGCCTGTATCTGGCGCAAGCCGGCGAGTTCGGCTTTGTGCTGCTGAGCCTGGCACAGGGCAGCGCGCTGGTGCCGCCCAATTTGCTCAACCCCGTGTTGGCGTCGATGGTGCTGTCGATGCTGGTCACGCCGCTGATCGTGCTCAACGCCAACACCATCGTGATGAAGCTGGTGGCCAACGAGTGGATGCAGCAGTCGCTGCAAATGACCTCCATCGCGCGCAAGGCCATCAACACCCAGCGCCACGTCATCATTTGCGGCTATGGCCGCTGCGGCCAGAATCTGGCGCGCATGCTCGACCAGGAGGGCATCGCCTACATCGCACTGGATCTGGATCCGGACCGGGTGCGCCAGGCTGCAGCTGCCGGCAACTCGGTGGTTTTTGGTGACGCCGCACGCGTGCAATCGCTGATGGCTGCGGGCTTGGCGCGCGCCAGCGCTGTCGTGGTGACCTATCTGGACACGCCGGGCGCGCTCAAAGTGCTGGGCAGCGTGCGCGAACACGCTCCGAGCGTGCCGGTGGTGGTGCGCACGGTGGACGATCACGACCTTGAAAAGCTGCAGGCCGCGGGCGCCACCGAGGTGGTGCCCGAAGCCATTGAAGGCAGCCTGATGCTCGCCAGCCATGCCTTGGCGCTGGTGGGCGTGCCCATGCGCCGCGTGATCCGCAGCGCCCAGGCGCAGCGCGAGGCGCGCTACAGCCTGCTGCGCGGCTACTTTCATGGCGCCGACGACGACACCGTGCAGGAGCTCGAGCAGGAGCGGCTGGCCACGCTGACCTTGCCTGCGGGCTTGCGCGCGATCGGCCAGAGCCTGGGCGAGCAGGCGCTGCATGCCGTTGGCGTGCGCGTGGTCCACCTGCGCCGCGCCGACGGTCAGCTGGTGGGCGCCGACGACAGCCTGGTGCTCAAAGACGGCGACACGCTGGTGCTGTCGGGCCGGCCTCCGGCGCTGGCCTTGGCAGAAGAAAAGCTGCTGCGCGAGCGCGCGAGCCGGGGCCGCACCAAACCGGCAGCATCTGCATGAGCCGCACGCGACGCGATCTTTTGTGTGGGCTGGCAGGCGTTGCGGCCTTCGGCCCTGTGGCCGGCGCCGAGGGCGACGAGATGGCTTTCGTGCAGGCCTTGCGCGCCGGCCGCTGCGCTGTTTTGATCCGCCACGCACTGACCGAACCCGGCATCGGCGATCCGCCCGGCTTTTCGCTGGCAGTGTGCAGCTCGCAGCGCCAGCTCAGCGAGGCCGGGCGCCAGCAGGCGCGCTCCATGGGGCGCTGGTTTGCCCGGCAGGGCCTGCGGCCCGCTCGAGTCCTCTCGAGTGCTTGGTGTCGCTGCAAGGACACCGCCGACCTGGCTTTTGGGGCGCACCAGAGCTGGCCCGCCCTGAACTCGACGTTTGGCCAGGCCGGCAAGCAGCCCGAGCAAACACGGCTGGTGCGCGAGCAGCTGGCCATGCTGCAGCCCGGTCGTTTTGAGGTCTGGCTTACCCACCAGGTCAATATGACCGATCTGACGGCTGCCTACCCCGCGATGGGCGAAGGCTTCGTGGTCTCACACGAGGGCCGGTTGCTGGCGCGCTGGGCCTGGAGCTAAAGCGCCTGCACAGGAAGATCGGCGCCGCCTCGAGCTAGTCCCAGCTCTTGAGCGCCTGGCGCTTCCACATCTCCCAGGGGCGCTGCAGGTGGGTGTCGTTCATTGCCGAGGTGGCCTGCGACTCGCCTTCGGTCAAGAAGGTGACCTCGCCGAGCTGCATGGCCTGCATTTGCAGGTGTGCGCTCTTTTCGGTGTAGATCGCACGGAAAACCGCCTGCTCGATGCTGCAACCGACGGTGACGCTGCCATGGCCGCGCATCAAGGCCACGCTGGCCTGGCCCAGCACCTGCGCCAGCGACCGGCCCAAAGCCTGGCTGCTGATGAGCAAGTCGGTGCTTTCACCGGCGCTGTGGCGAATTTCGTAGACCGGCGTGGTGGCGCCCAAAAATCCGCTCATGTGGCAAATCGGGCGCAGCCTGGCGCCCGTGACGCCAAAGGGAATGATCGAGGGCGAGTGGCTGTGCACAACCGAATGCACATCGGGCCTGGCCGCATAAATGGCGCTGTGAATAAAGCGCTCGACATAGGTGCGACGCCCCCGATCATCGTGCACTGCGCCTTCTAGATCGACTTGCAGCAGGTCATCCGCACAAACCAGGCCTGGCGCCATGCTGCGGGCAATAAAAAAGCGGTCGGCCCGCTCGGGATGGCGCAAGCTGATGTGACCAAACCCGTCGAGCACGCCCTCGTTAACCAGGATGCGGTTGGCAATGGCCAGATCCTGCAGCAATTCGTCCAGGCTCTTGGACATGGCTTACTCGGCCTTGATGTTCGCTTGCGTGGCCACGCGGCTCCAGCGCGCAAGCTCAGAGCGCATGAAGTCAGTGCCCTCTTCGGGCGAGGTGAAAAACGGCTCGAAGCCCAGCTTGGCCAGGCGCTCTGCCATGTCGGCCGAGCGTCCAACCTGCACAAAGGCATCGCTTAGACGCTTGACGATGGCCGGCGGCGTGCCGGCAGGCGCATACAGGGCAAACCAGTTGGAAAAATCGACATCCTTGTAGCCCAGCTCGGCAAAGCTGGGCAGCTGCGGCAAGGCCGGGTTGCGCTGGGGCGAGGCCACGCCCAGGGCCCGGATACGGCCGTCGCGGATAAAGGGCAGCGCATTTTGCAGCGGGCTGAACATGTACTGCAGCTGCCCGCCCACCAGATCGGTCATGGCTTGCGACTGGCCCTTGTAAGGCACATGGTTGCCTCCGGAGCCGGTGCGCTGACTGAAGAGCTCGCTTTGCAGATGCTGCGGGCTGCCAATGCCAGCCGAGCCATAGTTGAGCGTGCCAGGCTTTTGTTTGGCTGCTTCCACGAACTCGGCCACGGTTTTGGCGCCAAAGCTGGGGTGGACCACCAGCACCACGCTGGTCTGGCCGACCAGGGTCACGGTCTGCAGGTCCTTGAGCAGGTCGTAAGGCAGCTTACGGTAGACCGCCACATTGGTGGCGATGGTGGCCGGCGACAGCAGCAGGGTGTAGCCATCGGGCGCGGCCTTGGCCACCGCCATGGTGCCGATGTTGCCGCCAGCGCCCAAGATGTTTTCGACCACCACCGGCTGGCCCAGCAGCTCACCGACTCGCTGCCCAAGGTTTCGCGCCAGCAAATCGGTGCCGCCACCGGCGGCAACCGGCACGATGATCTTGATCGGCTTGCTCGGAAAGGGCTGGGCCAGGGCGACAGGAGCCCAAGCCAGGCTGAGGCTGGCCAGCGCTGCAAGCAGTTTGCGTTTGTTCATGGGCTCGGCTCCTCCGAAGCAAATGGTTAGGGGGCGAAACTTCTCTATCTTACGCAGTTTCACGGCGCATGGGGTGGCCAAGCGCTTGGCCCGCGAGGGCCTGGCGGCGAAGACGCCCCACCGGCTGCGCCCTATTTGCCAATGCAGAACTTGGAAAAGATTTCACCCAACAGGTCGTCGGGCGTGAACTCCCCGGTGATTTGTCCGAGCGCCTGCTGCGCCTGTCTCAAATCTTCCGCCAACAAATCGAGCGCCGGCACAGGCGCGGCGAGCTGCTGCTGCGCGTCGGCCAAGCGGGCCTGAACCGCCATCAAGGCGTCGAGGTGGCGCTGACGCGCGATAAAGAGTCCTTCAGTGCCGGCTTGCCAACCCACCGTCTTGAGCAAAGCCTGGCGCAAGCCCTCGAGCCCCTCGCCGGTCCTGGCTGAAATCAGCAAGGCCTGGGCATCGACCGACTGCACCGCAGCCAAGGCCTGGGCGTCGGCCTCGTCGATCTTGTTGAACACCTGCAGCACCGGCACGCCCGCTGGCAATTGCTCGGCAAGCCTCGCCGCGATCTGCTCGTCGCTGTGTCGGTAGGCTTGGCTCGCTTCATCTTGGCCGCAGGCCCTGGGCAGATCGTGCAGAAAAATCACCGCATCGGCGCCGGCAATCGCGTCCCAGGCGCGCGCCATGCCGATGCGCTCGACCTGATCGGCCGACTGTGCGTCGCGCAATCCCGCCGTGTCCACCACATGCAGGGGCACACCCTCGATCTGTATGAGTTGGCTGACCTTGTCGCGGGTGGTGCCTGCGATCGGTGTGACGATGGCCAGCTCGGCCCCAGCCAGCGCATTGAGCAAAGAGCTCTTGCCCGCATTGGGCTGGCCGGCAATGACCACCTGCATGCCCTCGCGCAGCAAGGCGCCCTGCGTCGCTTTCTGGCTGATCTCGGCCAGGCGCTGCTGCAAGGCGTGCAACTGGCCGCGCGCATCGGCCTGTTCGATGAAGTCGATGTCTTCTTCTGGAAAGTCCAGCGTGGCTTCGACCAGCATGCGCAGGTGCACCAGTTGCTCGAGCAGGGCCTGCACCTGGCTGGAAAAAGCGCCCGACAAGGATCGTGCGGCCGAACGCGCCGCGGTCTCGGTGCTCGCATCGATCAAATCGGCAATCGCCTCGGCCTGCGCCAGGTCGATCTTGTCATTGAGAAACGCACGGCGGCTGAACTCACCGGGTTCGGCCACGCGCAAACGAGCCAGTCGGGGCCCTGCGGTTGCGGGATCGATTTGAGCGGCCGCCTGCAGGCAGCGCTGCACCAACAGCGCCAGCACGACCGGGCCGCCATGGGCCTGCAGCTCCAGCACGTCCTCGCCGGTAAAAGATGCGGGGGCCGGAAAAAACAGGGCCAGGCCCTGGTCGATCACCGCCCCGGCTTCATCGACAAAGGCGCCGTAAGACGCCTGTCGGGGCGTCAGGTCCCTGCCGCACAGGGCGCGCGCTAAGGCACCCAAGCCGCGCCCAGAGACGCGCACAATGCCCACCGCTCCCCGCCCGGGCGCGGTGGCGATGGCCACAATCGGATCGGCCGATCTCTCCAGCATGCGGCGCCTCTATCGACCGGTGAAGCGGCCCGCTTCCTATTTGAACTTGGGCAGATTGAACTGAGGCGGCACACCCATGCGGGTGTTAATCATCCACTGCTGCGCAATCGACAGGATGTTGTTGGTGATCCAGTAAAGCACCAGTCCGGCCGGGAAGAAAAAGAACATGACGCTGAAGATCAGGGGCATGAACCACATCAGCTTGGCCTGCAGCGGATCGGGCGGCAACGGGTTGAGCGCGGTCTGCAGCAAGGTGGTCAGCGTCATCACGATGGGCAACAAGAAATAGGGGTCGGGCGCCGACAGGTCCGAAATCCAGCCGATCCAGGGGGCGCCGCGCATCTCCACGCTCGACAGCAGCACCCAATACAAGGCAATGAAAACGGGGATCTGGACCATGATCGGAAAACAGCCCCCCATCGGGTTGACTTTTTCCTCGCGGTAAATCTTCATCATCGCCATCTGCATCTCTTGCGGCTTGTCTTTGAGCCGCTCGCGCATCTCCATGATGCGCGGGTTGATGGCTTTCATCTTGGCCATGCTTTGGTAGGCCTTGGCATTGAGCCAGTAAAAAGCAATCTTGATCACCAGCACCAGGGCCACGATGGCCCAGCCCCAGTTGTTGATCACCTTGTGCAGCTCAAACAAGAGCCAGTACAGAGGCTTGGCCAAGATGGTGAACCAGCCATAGTCCTTGACCAGCTCGAGCCCGGGGGCGATGGCTTCCAGCGCCTTTTCTTCTTGCGGGCCGACGAACAGGCGCGCTTCGACTGTCTTGCTCGCGCCCGGAGCCAAAGGCTCGATCGGCGCAATCATGCCCACCGAGTACAAATTGGTGTCGACCTTGCGCATGAAGACCTCGCGCTGCACCCCTTGGCCGAGCAGCCAGGCCGAAGCAAAGTAGTGCTGCACCATGGCCACATAGCCGTTGTCCGTTTGCTTTTCATGCTCCATCTTGTTTTTTTCGATGTCGCTAAATTCAACCTTCTGGTATTTCTTGGCCTCGGTGTAGACGGCCGGGCCGGTGAAGGTGGAGTAAAACGCAGACTCGCCTTCGGGCTTGTTTCCGTCGCGCACAAGCTGCAGATAAAGCTGCGCCGTCTGGCTGTTGGCGCTCTTGTTGATCAGCTCATGACGCACCGTGATGTCGTAAGCGCCCCGCTTGAGGACATAGGTTTTGATCCACTGCAAGCCGCTCACTTCGGGCGACTCAAAGCGCAGCTCCAGGCTGTCCTGCCCGGCTTTGAGCTCGCGCTCACCAGGGGCCAGCGTCATGGTGGTCTTGTGGTTGGGCAAAGACGTACCCGCCGCGCCGATCCAGCCGCTTTGGGCCAGGTAGACGCGCTCCTTGCTTTCATCAAAAAGCACGAAGCCTTTGTCGCGCGCGTTGAGGTCGGCGTACTTGACAAAAGCCGAATGCACGAGCGAGCCGCCCTCGGTGTCAAAGCGCAGCCTCAGCACATCGGTCTTGACCTCCACCTGCTGCCTGGCCGGCGCTGCCGTGGCCTGGTGGCTGGGCACGGCCGATGCCGAAGTCTGCTGCCCGCTGACAACCGGCGCCGGCACCGCTGAGGCGGCAGTACCTGCCGCTGCAGGGGCGCTGGCCCCAGGGGCCTCACTGGGCTTTGCTGTCGGGGCCGCAGGCTGAGGAAAGAAAGTGGGTCTTTGGCCGTTGTGGATCTGCCATTGGTCCCAAAGCAGGACCATGGAAAAACCAAAAATCACCCACAAAATAGTTCGGCGGATATCGTTCATGAGGACTCGGGTGGGCAAGCGCCGGATGGCGCCGCTTTGATGCGGTTAA
Source organism: Comamonadaceae bacterium (assembly GCA_947459405.1). GTDB lineage: Bacteria > Pseudomonadota > Gammaproteobacteria > Burkholderiales > Burkholderiaceae_C > Polaromonas. The sequence goes on along the minus strand of CANHDQ010000011.1, from coordinate 17,674 downwards.
AAAGATTTTGCGGCACCGGATCATGACCCCCGTCACACCAGGGGTGACAGCGAACCAGGCGTCGCAAGGTCAGGTAGCTTCCAGCGGCTGCGCCGTGGCGCTCAAGGGCTTGCAAGGCGTAGGCAGAACAGCTCGGTTCAAAACGGCACGACGAGCCCAGGCTGGGGCTGAGCAAAAGCCGATAGGCACGCACCGCCAGCATGAGTGCGCGCTTGGGCACTTGAACGAGGCCCGATCCGCTCATTGCAGCTTCTCGCTGTGTGCGGGGTTTCGGGCTTGAGTCGGGGCTTGAGTCGAAGCCTGCGTCGGGGCCTGCGCCAGCAAGGCCAGCAACTGCTCGCGTACGGCTTGCCTTAAGGTGGTCGAAGAGGCGGCCACAAACTGGTTCGTCGAAAACGTTCTGCGCAGACGCACCACATAGGCCTGCGCCGGCTGGGCGGGCAGATGGTGCTCGGCAAGGCTGTAAATCTGGCGCCTGATCAGATTGCGGGTCACGGCACGGCGGGCCCACTTCTTGGGAACCATGGCGCCGATTGCCAGCTGCTTGAGGCCAGCAAAGGGGGCGGTGGACGGGTTGGCCTGCTGCGCCAGGCCCTGTCCGAGCGGGGCATCGAGACGGTCGCTGCAGTGCAAAGCGAAGTGCTCTGTATTTGCCAAAGCCCGGTGACCCAGCACGGCGTCAAACTGCGCGCGGGTTTGCAGCCGCTGCAAGACCTGGCCCGCCCAATCTGCTGGTTCAGACCGCCAGGCGCTTGCGGCCTTTGGCGCGGCGTGCGTTGATCACGGCGCGGCCGCCGCGGGTGCGCATGCGAGCCAGGAAACCGTGGGTGCGGGCACGCTTGACTTTGGAGGGCTGATAAGTGCGTTTCATGATCGTTCCTTAAAAATAGAGTGGTCCTGTCGTGCCTTCCGGGGCCCACAAAGGGGAGGCTGTGCTGCGATGGCTCAGGCGTGTGGCCTGCTGTGACCTTACCGGGGAAAGCCCCAGGTCAGCCCGCAGCCAACCCCAAGATCGCATGGCGTCAAACTCGGGCCAAAAGTCGAGGCTCTCGCCCCTTCTTCGCTTTACCCTCGCACGCCCTCGCCCACCCTCACCTCAAGCAGCCAGCCACTGCACTGCCGCACGGTGGCCTGGAAATCTCCCCAAGCCCTGTGAAACAGGAAACCCACTATTATGGTCGATTGCCGTAGCACTGACAACTCACAGGCCGGTTGGCCTTGAGGTCCCCCGGGGGTTTTGCATCGCTTTTAAGCCTTTGCGGGTGGCCAACACAGCTGCCAAATGCTCTTTCAGCCTTAAAACGCTTGCGCTGTCAAGATTGTGGATAAGTGCCGTTGACCCCTACAATGGCAGCCGCTTCAAACCAACAATATCCACAACTGGCAGAGCACAGAAGACGCCTCGTGTGCTGCAGAAATTGTCTCCATGTCCGAACCCACGGCACCTAGTCTGATGCCCGATTTGTGGTCCAGTTGTCTCGAACAACTTGCCCTTCAGATCCCACAACAGCAGTTCAACACCTGGATCAAGCCCCTCCAGGCGCGGCTAGACAGCGACGCTGACCGGCTGACCCTGATGGTGGCCAACCGGTTCAAACTGGACTGGATACGGGCGCAATATGGCCAGCAGATTCAGTCCTTGATCAACCACCTGAGTGCCCGCACGATAAATCTTGAGTTAGCGATCACTTCCAAGGAGGCCCCCGCTAAGTCTAAGCCGATCAACCAAGACTTGGCGCCACTGACCGAGCCGCTGGGACTGCTGAGCGTCGATGAGGGCAGCACCGGCGGCTTTAAGACCCGGCTCAATTCAGCGCTCACCTTTGACACCCTGATCGAAGGGTCAGCCAACCGCATGGGCCGAGCGGCTGCGATGCATGTGGCCAGCAGCATCGGCCAGCTCTACAACCCCCTGTTTATCTACGGTGGAGTCGGGTTGGGCAAAACCCATTTGGTTCATGCCATCGGCAACAAGCTGCTGTTGGACAACCCCGGCGCAAAAGTTCTCTACATCCATGCAGAGCAATTTGTTTCCGATGTGGTTAAGGCCTATCAACGCAAGGCCTTTGATGAATTCAAAGAGCGCTACCACTCACTGGACTTGTTGCTGATCGACGATGTGCAGTTTTTCGCCAACAAGGACCGAACGCAAGAAGAGTTCTTCAATGCCTTCGAGGCCTTGCTGGCCAAAAAATCGCACATCGTGATGACCAGCGACACCTATCCCAAAGGCCTGACGGCCATTCATGAGCGCTTGGTGTCGCGCTTCGATTCAGGGCTGACGGTGGCCATTGAACCGCCAGAGCTTGAAATGCGGGTGGCCATCCTGATCAACAAGGCGGAAATCGAAGGCGCGCAAATGCCGGAAGAAGTCGCCTTTTTCGTGGCCAAGAACGTGCGCTCGAACGTGCGTGAACTCGAGGGGGCGCTGCGCAAAATTCTTGCTTACTCGCGGTTCAACCAAAAAGACATCACGATCGCCCTGGCGCGAGAAGCGCTGCGCGACCTTCTGTCCATTCAGAACCGGCAGATCTCGGTCGAAAACATCCAAAAAACGGTGGCCGATTTCTACAAGATCAAGGTCGCCGACATGTACTCCAAGAAGAGGCCGGCCAGCATCGCCCGGCCTCGCCAGATCGCCATGTACCTGGCCAAGGAGTTGACGCAAAAAAGCCTGCCTGAAATCGGCGAGTTGTTCGGCGGCAGAGACCACACGACGGTGTTGCACGCGGTACGCAAGATGGCGGCCGAGCGCCAGCAAAGACTGGAGTTGAACCAGCAGCTTCACGTGCTCGAACAAACCCTCAAAGGGTGACCCAAGCAATGCTTAGAAGCCACCGTGGCAAGTCTGTGGACAAAAAAAGAACAAGCTCTGCTTTATCCACAGACTCGGAAGTTGCCTGCATCTTGTCCCACAATATCCAGGGGGCAGCCAGCCAGCCATCACCAGCGTTTACCAGAGGACAAGTGTTTGATTAAAAAAGGGAAAATAGCGGTATCCACAGCAGGGACCGGCTCTCTACTACGACTACTATCCTTGAAGTAAATAAATAAAGAAGACAAGAAAGAACAACCCTCATGATCGTTCTCAAAGCTCCCCAGGAGAAGGTTCTTGCTGCGCTGCAGTCGGTTGCAGGCATCGTCGAGAGGCGGCACACTATGCCCATCTTGGCCAATGTGCTGATCCGCAAGACTGGCAGCCAGATCGAATGGACTGCCACTGACCTGGAGATTCAGATTCGCACCCGGGTCGAGCTCGGTGGCGACTCGTCCCAGTTCACCGGCACAGTGGCCGCGCGCAAGCTGATCGACATCCTTCGCTCCATGCCCACAGAGCAAACCGTCTCGATCGAGTCCGATCAGAACAGGCTTTTGCTCAAGGGAGGAAAAAGCAAATTCGTCTTGCAGACCCTGCCGGCCGAGGACTTTCCGCTGGTACAAGAGGCGTCGAATTTCGGGCCGGTGTTTTCGGTGCCGCAAAAAACCCTCAAGACTTTGCTCAGTCAGGTCTCTTTCGCCATGGCGGTGCACGACATTCGCTACTACCTCAACGGCATCTTGTTTGTGGCCGAAGGCAAGCAGCTGAGCCTGGTGGCCACCGACGGCCACCGGCTGGCCTACACCTCGGCCGAGCTCGATGTCGACATCAAACAGCGCCAGGAGGTGATCTTGCCGCGCAAGACGGTGCTTGAGTTGCAGCGTTTGCTCAGCGACCAAGACGGCGCCATCGAAATGCAGTTTGCTGGCAACCAGGCCAAGTTCAGTTTTGCGGGCATGGAGTTCGTGACCAAGCTGGTCGAGGGCAAGTTCCCCGATTACAACCGCGTCATTCCGAAGAACCACCAAAACATTGTGGTGCTGGGTCGGCAGACCTTGTTGGCGAGTTTGCAGCGAACCGCAATTTTGACGAGCGAAAAATTCAAGGGTGTTCGGCTCAATGTGGACCCCGGCTTTTTGAGGGTGGCCTCGAACAACGCCGAGCAGGAAGAGGCCAGTGACGAGATCGACATCGACTATGCCGGTGACAGCATCGAGATTGGCTTTAATGTGACCTATCTCATCGATGTGTTGAGCAACATGCCGCAAGAGATGGTCAAGATCGAGTTGGCCGACTCTAACAACTCGGCCTTGATCACCATCCCCGACAACAAGACCTTCAAGTACGTTGTCATGCCCATGCGAATTTGAGTTCCACCGACCCGGTCGGAGGCATCAAGCCCGCGCCGCAAGCGCGGGTTTGTTCATTCAAAGACTTCCCGAAAGCTGTTATGACATCAGAGATCGATCCGCAAAACCCAGGCCCTACGGATGTGAGCCAGCCCGTTATTGACGCTCATCAGGCCGGCGCTTCAGAAGCCTACGGCGAGGGTGCGATCCAAATTCTTGAAGGCCTTGAGGCAGTGCGCAAGCGCCCCGGCATGTACATCGGCGATACCTCCGACGGAACCGGTCTGCATCACCTGGTCTTTGAGGTTGTCGACAACTCGATCGACGAGGCTCTGGCCGGTCATTGCGATGACATCGTGGTCACCATTCACAGCGACAACTCGATCAGCGTGATCGACAACGGCCGCGGCATACCGACGGGCATCAAAATGGACGACAAGCACGAGCCCAAGCGCTCGGCTGCAGAAATCGCCCTGACCGAGTTGCATGCTGGCGGCAAGTTCAACCAGAACAGCTACAAGGTCTCAGGTGGTCTGCATGGCGTGGGTGTGAGCTGCGTCAATGCCCTGTCCAAAATGCTCAGGCTGGTGATCCGTCGCGAAGGCAAGGTGCACACGCTTGAGTTTTCGCGGGGGGTGGTGCAAAACAGGATCACCGAGATGGTCGGCCAAGTGCCGGTTTCCCCGATGAAGGTGATCGGCGAGACCGACAAGCGTGGCACCGAGGTGCATTTTCTGCCCGATACCGAAATCTTCAAGGAAAACAACGATTTCCACTATGAGATTTTGAGCAAGCGTTTGCGCGAGCTGAGCTTTCTCAACAACGGTGTGCGCATTCGGCTCAAGGACGAGCGCAGCGGCAAGGAAGACGATTTTTCGGGTGCCGGTGGCGTCAAGGGTTTTGTCGACTTCATCAACAAGGGCAAGCAGGTGCTGCACCCCAATGCCTTCCACGCCACAGGGGAGCGGCAAAGCGAGCAGGCCACCACGATCGGTGTCGAGGTATCGATGCAGTGGAACAGTGGCTACAACGAAAACGTGCTGTGCTTTACCAACAATATTCCGCAGCGCGACGGCGGAACCCACTTGACCGGTTTGCGCGCGGCCATGACGCGGGTCATCAGCAAGTACATCGAGAGCAACGAGCTGGCCAAAAAGGCCAAGGTCGAAGTCTCCGGCGATGACATGCGCGAAGGCCTGTGCTGTGTGCTCTCGGTCAAAGTGCCCGAGCCCAAGTTTTCAAGTCAGACCAAGGATAAGCTCGTCTCCAGCGAAGTACGTGGGCCGGTCGAAGACATCGTGGCCAAGACGCTGACTGATTTTTTGGAAGAGCGCCCCAACGACGCCAAGATCATTTGCGGCAAGATTGTGGAGGCCGCCAAGGCCCGCGAAGCGGCGCGCAAAGCGCGCGAGATGACGCGTCGCAAGGGTGTGCTCGACGGCATGGGCCTGCCCGGCAAGCTTGCCGATTGCCAGGAAAAAGACCCGGCCTTGTGCGAGATCTATATCGTTGAGGGCGACTCGGCTGGCGGCTCTGCCAAGCAAGGCCGCGACCGAAAGTTTCAGGCAATCCTGCCGCTGCGCGGCAAGATCCTGAACGTGGAAAAAGCCCGCTATGAAAAGCTGCTCACCAGCAATGAAATCCTGACGCTCATCACGGCACTGGGCACTGGCATCGGCCATGCAGGTGCGAGTGCAGCCGACGGCAAGAGTGGCGCGGACGACTTCAACGTGGCCAAGCTGCGCTACCACCGCATCATCATCATGACCGATGCCGATGTGGATGGTGCGCACATCCGCACCTTGCTGCTGACTTTCTTTTACCGGCAAATGCCCGAGCTGGTCGAGCGCGGTCACATCTACATCGCCCAACCGCCGTTGTACAAGGTCAAGGCGGGCAAGGAAGAGCTTTACCTCAAGGATGCTGCGGCCCTCGATGGGTTTTTGATCCGCATCGCGCTCAAGGAGGCCAGCATCGACACCGGCCAGGGCGCGGTGCTCAGCGGCGAGACCCTGAGCGAGCTGGCGCGCAAGCACCAGGTGGCCGAATCGGTGATCAAGCGTCTGAGCGGCTTTATGGACCAGGAGGCGCTGCGGGCCATTGCCGACGGGGTGGCGCTTGATCTCGATACCGTGGCAGCCGCAGAGGCCAGCGCGCTCGCTTTGCAAGCCAAGCTGCCCGATGCGGAGGTGGCGGGGCAATTTGATGTGCGCAGCGACAAGCCCATCTTGCGCATCAGCCGGCGTCACCACGGCAATGTCAGGAGCAGCGTGCTGACGCAAGACTTTGTGCATGGCGCGGACTACGCCGCCCTGGCTGAAGCGGCGCAAACCTTCCGCGGCTTGCTCGGTGAGCAGGCCACGGTGATGCGCGGCGAGGGCGACAAGCAAAAGAAAGAGCGGGTTGGCGACTTCCGTCAGGCCATGCAGTGGCTGGTGGCCCAGGCCGAACAGTCCACCGCCCGCCAGCGCTACAAGGGTCTGGGCGAGATGAATCCCGAGCAGCTCTGGGAAACCACTATGGACCCTGCGGTGCGCCGCCTGCTGCGCGTGCAGATCGACGACGCGATTGAAGCCGACCATGTGTTTTCCATGCTCATGGGCGATGAGGTCGAGCCCAGGCGCGACTTCATCGAGACCAACGCGCTGCGGGCAGCCAATATCGACGTGTGACCGGTGTGCACAGGGCTGCTAAAGCCCCGTGCAAGCGCGCTTTTGTCTGACACGCGGGCCGCGGATCGCTGGCCAAAATCGGGGGTCTCCTAGACCCTTGTGCAAAGGCAGCGCCATGACCCGCAGCAAATACACCACCAGCACGCAAAAACGCAAGCCGATACGCCCGGGCTCGGGCGGCAAGGTGGACAACGACCACAACCAGACCGGCTCGGTTGTCCCCACTCAGCTCCATCAGGGACAACGCACGCCGCAAAGCCGTGACGACAGGCAGGCGCATCTAGGCGCAGACAACCAGTCCCAGAGCCGCAAAGGCGCGACCAAGGGGTTGATCAAAGGCCTGCAAGGCGTGAGCCCCAACCATTGAGCCGGCGTCGGCCCGTGGTGGGACTCAGGCTTTTTCTGGCAGCTCGATCTTGACCTCAAGCACGTCCAGGTTGTCCTGGCGCTCGAGGTTGACCTTGATGTCTTCGGGCGCGATCGCGATGTACTTGGAAATCACAGCCACCAGATCGCGCTGCAGCGCGGGCAGGTAGTCGGGCTGGTGGCTGCGACTGGCGCCGCGCTCATGGGCCAGGATGATTTGCAGCCGCTCTTTGGCGACGCTGGCGGTTTTCTTCTTTTCGCCCAGCAGAAACGACAGGAAGGAGCCCATTTAGCGGCCTCCAAACAGGCGGGCAAAAAAGCCCTGCTTGGGGGCCTCGATGAAGCGCAGCGGTTTGTCCTGGCCCAGGAAGCGGTCGATCACGTCCTTGTAGGCCTCCGAGACGTCCGAGCCCTGCATGTGGATGGTCGGCAGACCCTGGTTGGACGCTTGCAGCACGCTCTCCGATTCGGGAATGACGCCGATGAGTTTGATGCGCAGGATGTCCTGAATGTCCTCGAGCGACAGCATCTGGCCCTGGTCGACCCGGTTGGGGTTGTAGCGCGTGATCAGCAGGTGTTCTTTGATCGGATCGGCCCCTTCGATGGCGCGCTTGGTCTTGCTCGAGAGCATGCCCAGGATGCGGTCGGAGTCGCGCACAGAAGAAACCTCCGGGTTGGTCACCACCAGCGCCTCGTCGGCAAAGTGCATGGCCATGAGCGCGCCGGTTTCGATGCCGGCGGGCGAGTCGCAGACGATGTACTCAAAGCCCATCTCGCCCAATTCCTTGAGCACGCGCTCGACGCCGTCTTGGGTCAGTGCGTCCTTGTCGCGCGTTTGCGAGGCGGCCAGCACGAACAGGTTGTCGCATTGCTTGTCCTTAATGAGCGCCTGGTGCAAATTGGCCTCGCCGTGGATGACGTTGATCAGGTCGTAGACCACGCGTCGCTCGCAGCCCATGATCAGGTCCAGGTTGCGCAGGCCGACGTCAAAGTCGATGACGGCGGTTTTGTGGCCGCGCAGGGCCAGGCCGGAGGCAAAACTGGCGCTGGTGGTGGTTTTTCCCACGCCGCCTTTGCCCGAGGTCACCACGATGATTCTTGCCATGAAGGACAGTCCTTTGATTGAGCAGTCTAGATAAAAAGCAGGCGCAGCAGGCTCAAGCCCCCAGCGCTTGCATGATGAGTTTTTCTTCGCCGTCTTGCGTCAGCAGGCGCACCATGGCGCTCTTGCCGCGCACGGCCGGGGGCAGCGGCACTTCGCTGGTGCGGTAGATACCGGCGATCGACAGCAATTCGGCCTCCAGGCTTTGCGCAAAGATGCGCGCCTGAGGATTGCCCCGCGCACCGGCAATGGCCTTGCCGCGCAGGGGCGCATAGACGTGGATGCTGCCATCGGCAATCACTTCGGCGCCGGCGTTGACCATGGCCATAACCACCAGGTCGCGGCCGCGCGCGTAGACCTGCTGGCCCGAGCGCAGCGGTTTGTCGATCAGCAGCGCGCCACTTGTGGCCAAAGCATCGCTTGCCGGTTCGGCAATGGCCTCGGCCACCGCTTCGGGCGCCTGCTTTGCAGCTGGTTCAGCTGTCGAGGCCGGCTCGGGGCTGGGCGCGCTTGCGGCCACCACCCGGGCCTCCGGAGCGCTCAGGAGGCCCGCTGCCTGCGCAGCGAGCATGTGCTCGGCAGAGCCGCCGCGCACGGCGATGGGTTTGACTTTGTAGGGGGCCAGCAGGCCCAACAAAGCGGCAAAGTCGATGGGCCCGGCCTCGTGGCCAGCCCGACGGGCGGCGGCCACGGCGCCGCTCAGGTCGATCAGCAGCGGCTCGTTGTCAAAAAAATCGGGCACATCACCGAGCCGTCGGTTGAGCTCTTGTTGCACGGCCTGCAAGTCGGTGGACTTGAGCATCAGGGCCACCAAGGGCAGGTTGGCGCTTTTGATGTCCAGGCAGGCCGGGGATTGGGCCCGGGGGGCGTCGGTCATTGGGTGGGTTGGGTCTCAATGGATCGCCGGTTCAGGCGGGCGGGAAAAGTTTAACAGTCCCGCCCCACAACAACCACAGCCGTGTGCTCACCAGGAGATCTCGGCGGCCAGTGGCGCATGGTCGGACAGGTGCGACCAAGGTTTGCGCGGCAGCGACAAGGGTTGGTGGTGACGGGCATTGGCGACATAGATGCGGTCCAGTCGCAGCAGGGGCATGCGGGCCGGAAACGTGCGAGCGGCGCGGCCGTGAGCCTTCACGAAGACTTCGTGCAGGTTGGCGCCTAGCTCGAGCTGGTGGTGGGCGCGGCGGCGCCAATCGTTGAAGTCGCCCGCCACCACCACCCGGGCCTGGGCGGGCATGTCGCACTGCACCAGTTCGCACAGCATCTGCATTTGCAGGCGTCGATGCGCCTCCAGCAGGCTCAGGTGCACGCACACCGCGTGAACCGGGCCGAGCTCGGGCACTTGCAGCACGCAGTGGAGCAGGCCGCGCCGCTCAGGCCCGGCGATCGATACATCGCGGTTTTCGACGTGGGAGATGGCAAATTTGGACAGCACCGCGTTGCCGTGGTGCCCTTCGGTGTACACGCTGTTTCGACCATAGGCGTGCTGGGGCCAGATGCTGTCGGCCAAAAACTCGTGGTGTGGCCCGAGCGGATAGTTGTCGTAGCGTTGGGCATGGAGCTTGTGGCTGCCCGCCACCTCCTGCAGGAACACCACATCGGCGCCAACGGCGCGCACCGCCTCGCGCAGTTCATGGAGCATGAACTTTCGGTTGAGCGCCGTGAAGCCTTTGTGGATGTTGACCGTCAACACCTTCATGGCTGTTGCGCCGTTGCGCAGGGGCGTGGATTTGGAAACAGGCATGGGTGCAAGGGCGGCCGGCCTTGCGTTGGGTTCAAGCAGTGCGGCAGCAAGGGTTGGTGGCCTGCTTCCTATACTGGGGTCCGTTTGGAGGGAGTCAAGATGCTGTATCTGCTGTTGGGCCTGTTGCTGTTTCTGGGCGTGCATTCAAGCCGCATCTTTGCCGACGGCTGGCGTGCGTCTATCATAGAGCGCATCGGACCGATGGCCTGGAAGGGGCTGTACAGCTTGGCCTCGCTGCTTGGCTTTGTGCTGCTGCTCTGGGGCTGGGGCCAGGCCCGGCTTGAGCCGCAGGTGCTGTGGGCCACACCGGTGGCCTTGCGCCATGTCGCCGCTTTGTTGACGCTGGTCGGTTTTGTTTTGCTGGCGGCCGCTTACGTGCCCGGCAACTTGATCAAGGCTCGGCTGCACCACCCCATGGTGCTGGGCGTCAAGACCTGGGCGCTGGCCCATATGCTGGCCAACAACACGGTGGCCGACTTGCTGCTGTTTGGCGCGTTTTTGGTCTGGGCGGTGGTTTTGTTCATCGTCTCGCGCCGTCGTGACCGCGCGCAGCAGCGCGTGGAGCCGCCTGGGCGCATGGGGCCGACCGTGCTGGCGCTCGGCCTGGGTGTGCTGGCCTGGGCCGCGTTTGCCTTTTGGCTGCACGCTGCGCTCATAGGCGTGCGGCCGTTTGGCGGCGCTTGAGTCTGCGGCGCCTGCAGCCTCAAGCGCCCCAGGGTCAACCGTGCCGGTGGTGACGGCCGCGCTGGGCCAGGTGCTTGCCGGTTTCCTCGTCGAACACCTTTTTTTGCGGCGCCTGCAGCAAGTCGTAGAAGCTGCGCGTCGCTTGGGCGCGCTGGTCCATGCGGGCCTGCGCTTGGGCGTGGTGCTGTTCGCGCAAGGCCTTCATGCGTTCGATTCGCTCAGGGGTGGGCAAAAGGGCCAGTTGCGCCCAGTCGGGACGGCTGCGGTGCGCTTGCATGGGCAAGGCCATGGCCGAGGCAAAGGCCGTCCAGGCCGGCTCTTGATCGGCGCTTAGCTGCAGCTTGAGCTTGAGCTCTTGCAGGCGGCGCTCTTGACCGGCCTTCATGCGCTCCATCATCTGGGCGCGGTGCGCATGATCGCCATGCCCGCCCGGGTGGGCACCGGTGTGAGAGGCGCTGGCCGGGCCGCTGTGTGGGCCGCTGTGGGCGCCGCCCGAGGGCGGGGCATTTTGCGCCCAGAGGGGCAAGCTGAGCGCCAGGGCGGCGGCGCCGGCGAGCAAAGTGGAGGGTGCTTTCATCATGAACTCCTGGGTTGGACCACCCCGTTTGGAGTGGATGCAGGCAGTGTGCGCCGTGTGTGTGTCGGCTCGGTGCCCCGGGCGTGAGGTTTTGTAAAGTCGGCGCAAAGCTGATGGGGCCGGCTCAGGCGGGGGCAACCTGGTAGCCCTCTTCGGCGATGGCCTGGGCCAGTTTGTCTCGCGGTTGCTCGCTGTCGACCTGAACGCTTGAGCGCTGCCGGTCGATCTGCACCTTGGCCTGGGGGTCCATCTGCAGCAGTGCTTGCGTGATGGCGCGTTCGCAATGGCCGCAGCTCATGCCGGAGACGGTGAGCAGGTGTTGCATGTCGTGTCCTTTCGTGGGTGGGCCGGTAGAAGCGGGCCGGCAGTAGCGGGCCGGGCGGTCGGCGTTATCGTGACTTCCTCATGTACCCATCATGGCCCCATCGGGTGCACGGGGCTTGATGCGCGTCAAGAAAGTGTCTCACGACTGCGCTTGAGGCTACCGCTTGCACAGACGGACAGCACAAAAGCCTTTACCCTACTGGTTTAGGAGTGCGATTGGCCACCGCCGATCGGCGCCGCCCCATGAATGAACCGACCGCAACCCTTCCCGACTCGAATCTGGCCCGGCTCGACCTGGCGATCGAGGGCATGACCTGTGCGTCGTGCTCGCTGCGGGTCGAGCGCGCGCTCAAAAAAGTGCCGGGCGTCCAGCAGGCCGATGTCAACCTGGCCACCGAGTCGGCCCGCGTGAGGGTGCCGGCCGAGCAGGCGCAGGCCTTGGCCCCTGTGCTCAGGCGGGCGGTGCGCGAGGCCGGTTACGGCGTGCGCGAAGAGACCGAGACGCCACGCGAGGCCCCATCGGCCTGGGCGGGTATTGCGCCGGTGGTTTGGGCCCTTGCCCTGACCCTGCCTCTGGTGCTGCCCATGTTGGCTCAGCCTTTTGGGCTGCACGCCATGCTGCCGCCCGCGCTGCAATTTGCCCTGGCCACGCCCGTGCAGTTTATTTTGGGCGCGCACTTTTACCGCGCCGCCTGGCATGCGGTCAAGGTTGGCGCCGGCAATATGGATTTGCTCGTGGCGGTGGGCACGACCGCGGCCTGGGCGCTGTCGGTCTGGTTGTGGGCGTCGACTCCCTCTGGTGTGATGCCGCATCTGTATTTCGAGGCGGGCGCAGTGGTCGTCACCCTGGTCATGCTGGGCAAGTGGCTGGAGTTGCGCGTCAAGCGCCAAACCACTTCGGCCATTGCGCTGTTGCACGCGCTGCGACCGCCGCTGGCCCAGGTGGTGCTGAGCAGCGGGCAAATCATCGAGGTGCCGGTGTCCGAGGTTCTGGTCGGCGATGCCGTGGTGGTGCTGCCGGGACAGCGGGTGCCGGTGGACGGCATCGTCAGCGAGGGTCGCAGCCAGGTCGATGAATCCATGCTCACCGGCGAGCCGCTGCCGGTGGTCAAAGAGACGGGCGCCAAGCTCACGGCAGGCAGCATCAATGCAGAAGGCCGCCTGCGCATGCAGGTCACGGCTGTGGGCGCGCAGACCGTGCTCTCGCGCATCATTGCGCTGGTCGAAGACGCGCAGGCGGCCAAGGCGCCGATACAGCGCCTGGTCGATCGGGTCTCGGCCGTTTTCGTACCCGCCGTGATCGCGATCGCGGCCTTCACGCTGCTGGGCGCCCTCATGGCCGGCTTGCCGCTCGAGGAGTCGGTGGTGCGTGCAGTGGCGGTGCTGGTCATCGCTTGTCCGTGCGCGCTCGGGCTGGCCACGCCTGCGGCCATCATGGCGGGCACCGGGGTGGCGGCGCGCCATGGCATCCTGATCAAGGATGCACAGGCGCTTGAATTGGCCCACCAAGCCAGCGTGGTGGCTTTTGACAAGACCGGCACCCTCACGGTCGGCCGGCCCAAGCTGGTGGCCTTTGAGGGGCTCGAGCCAGGACAAGCGGCCCATGCCTTGAGCCGCGCCGCGAGCTTGCAAAGCGCCAGCGAGCATCCGCTGGCGCGCGCGGTGCTCGAGCAGGCGCGCGAGCAGGCACTGGCTTGGCCCACGCCGCAGGACTTGCAGGCGGTGCCGGGGCGCGGTTTGTGCGGCCAGGTTGAGGGTCAGGCCTACCGCATTGCCAGCGCCCGTTGGCTCGGGGAGCTCGGGCTGTCCTGGGGCCCGTTTGAGCCGCTGGCCAAGCGTTGGCGCGACCAGGGCGCGAGCCTGTCGGCCTTGCTGCAAGAGCGCGACGGGCAACTGAGCGTGCTGGCGCTGATGGCCTTTGCCGACGAGCCCAAGCCTGGCGCGCGGCAGGCGCTGGCCGCGCTGCGGCGCAGAGGGCTGCGCCTGGTGATGATTTCGGGCGACAGCCGTGCGGCGGCGCTGGCCATGGGCGAACGCCTGGGCTTGGCCGACCATGAGGTGCGGGCCGATGTGCTGCCGGCCGACAAGGCGCAGGCGGTGCAGCAGTTGCGCGCCGACGGCTCGGTGGTGGTGATGGTTGGCGATGGGGTCAACGACGCGCCGGCGCTGGCGGCCGCCGATGTGGGCATGGCCATGGGCACCGGCACCGATGTGGCCATGAACGCCGCGGGCGTGACGTTGATGCGCGGCGAGCTCACGCTGGTGGGCGCCGCGCTCGACATCTCCAGCCGCACCGTGCGCAAGATCCGGCAGAACCTGTTCTGGGCCTTTGTCTACAACGTCGCCGGTATTGCGCTGGCGGTCACCGGCGGACTCAACCCCATGGTGGCAGGAGCGGCCATGGCTTTGTCGAGTGTGAGCGTGATGGGCAACGCCTTGCTCCTGCGGCGCTGGCGGCCGGCATGAGGGGCCAGCGGGCCGCCTCCTAGCCCATCGGCGCCGTCCTACAGGCCGCTGGCCTGGTGGCTGAGACGGCGGCCCAAGGGTCCGCCCTAGCATCATGCCTTCGGTTCGCCGGGCCTGCGCCGCGGGTGTGCAGACGACCACGGACCGAGCACGATCGCGGGCCGCCCTTTGCGGGCCTGGCCTCTGTCAAGAGGAGACACACCATGCTTTATTCGAAATCCGCCGCCCAAGCGCGGCCAGCCGAAGGCTGCGCCTCAAGGGGCCAAAGCCACGCCCTGGTACAGCAACCGAGCAAGCCCGTGCCGGCTCGCCTTCCGGGCGCCGAGATCATCTTGCTGCACCGATTGCGCGCTCGCTCAGCCGCCACCGCTGGCCGTCTCGAGCACGCGCACCGGGTGATCGAGCTGACCGCCCGCGCCTGGCTGGGCTAAGCGGACGCCCTGTCTGCCGGAAAACCCTAATAACTCTAAGCGTCATTGCAGGCCATCATCTGGCATTGGTTCTATCAAGGAGCGTAAACCATGAAGCTGGATGTCAATGGAAAGGTGCGAGAGCTCGATGTCGAGCCGGACATGCCCCTGTTGTGGGCCTTGCGCGATGAGCTCGACGAGAAAGGCCCCAAGTTCGGCTGCGGCATCGCCCAGTGCGGCTCCTGCACGGTGCTGCTCAATGGCGAGCCGGTGCGCTCGTGTTCCTACCCGGTGTCGGCCGCTGGCGGGCAGAAGGTGGTGACGATCGAGGGCCTGGCCAATAAGGGCAAGCTCCATCCGGTGCAGCAGGCCTGGATCGACCATCAGGTGCCCCAGTGCGGTTACTGCCAGGGCGGACAAATCCTGGCGGCGGTGGCCTTGCTCAAGAAAAAGCCCAAGCCGACGGACCAGGACATTGATGCGGCCATGACCAACATTTGCCGCTGTGGCACCTACGCCCGCGTGCGCAAGGCCATCCACGCCGTGGCAGCCAAGGGGGTGCGCGCATGAAAACCCAATCGCATACCGCCAAGCGCCCGGATCGGCGTTTTTTCCTCAAGACCTCGGCCACAGCGGTCGCCGGCTTGAGCCTGGGCTTTTACCTGCCGGGTCGCAGCGATGCGTCCAACACCCCGCGCCTGAACGCCTGGGTCGAGGTGCTGCCCAACGACACCGTGGTCATCCGCTACGCCCGCACCGAGATGGGCCAGGGCAGCCGCACGTCGGCGCCGCAGCTGGTGGCCGAAGAGCTCGATGCCGACTGGAGCCGGGTGCGCGTGGAGTACGTGCCGGCGCACGAGAACCTGGCGTCTAAGCGCGCCTACGGTGATATGGCCACGGTGGGCAGCCGTACCATCCGGCAGTCGCAGGACTATCTGCGCAAGGCCGGTGCAACGGCCCGGCACATGCTGGTGGCCGCTGCGGCTCAGCAGTGGGGCGTGCCGGCCAGCGATTGCACCACCGCCAAGGGGCGCGTCATGCATGCGGCCAGCAAGCGCTCGCTGAGCTACGGCAAGCTGGCACAAGCTGCGGCCAAGCTCGAGCCGCCCAAAGAAGTCAAGCTCAAGGATCCCAAGACCTGGGTCATTGCCGGCAAGCCAATTGCCCGTGTCGATATCCCCGACATCGTGACCGGCCGCATCCGCTATGGCATCGATGCCCAGGTGCCCGGCATGCTGCACGCGGCGGTGGCCGCCTGCCCGGTGTTCAACGGCAAGGTGCGCAGCCTCGATGCCTCCAAGGTGGAAAACCGCCGCGGCATCGTCAAGGTGCTCAATTTGGGCGAGTTCGTGGCAGTGGTGGCTGACAACTACTGGCGCGCCAAGGAGGCCTTGCGCGAGGTGGCGGTCGACTGGGATGTGGGCGAGCACGGCAAGCTCAGCAGCGCCGCCATCATGGAGCACTTCAAAGGCGGCTTTAACCAAACCGAGCTGGCGGTGGCGCGCAACGATGGCAACACCACCGAAGCCCTGGGCAAGGCCGGCAAGGTGATCGAGGCCGAGTACTACACGCCCTATCTGGCCCATGCAACCATGGAGCCCATGGTCTGCACCGCCTGGCTCGAGCCCGATCGGCTGCAGATCTGGACCTCCACCCAGAACCCGGAGGCCACTTTGGCCACGGCGGCGCGCACCGCAGGCATCGATCCATCCAAGGTGCTGGTGCACCCGATGCAGCTCGGTGGCGGCCTGGGCCGCAAGAGCCCGCAGGACTTCACCCGTCAGTCGGTGATGATCGCCAAAGAGATGCCTGGCAAGCCGATCAAGATGGTCTGGAGCCGCGAGGAAGACATCCAGCACGGCCTGTACCGGCCGGCCAGCCTGGTGCGCTTTAAGGGTGCGCTCAACGACAAAGGCACGATCGACGCTCTGCACGTGCGGGTCTCGGCCCCTTCGATTTTGGCGACCTTGCTGCGTCTGCCCTTGCCCCGCGGCGTGGACGGTCAGGCGGTGGCCAGTTTCAGCGACCATCCTTACGACATTCCCAACAGCCTGGTCGACTATGCCCAGCGCAACACCAATGTGCCGGTGGGTTTTTGGCGCACGGTGGGCCACTCGCAAAACCCGTACATGCGCGAGTGCTTCATGGACGAGATGGCGGCGGCCGCTGGCAAGGATCCGCTGGCCTTTCGTTTGAGCATGCTCGGCGGCAAGCATCCACGCGACCGCTCGATTCTGGAGGCGGTGGCCAAGGCGGCCGATTGGGGCAAGCCGCTGCCAGCGGGCGTGTTTCGCGGCATTGCCGAGACCGAGGGCTATGGCAGTTACACCGCCTGCGTCTGCGAGGTCTCGGTCAGCGCGCGCGGTGACGTCAAGATCCACCGCGTGGTCATGGGCATCGACTGCGGCTATGCGGTCAACCCTGACAACATCGAGGCGCAGGTCCAAGGCAGTGTGGTGCATGGCTTGAGCGCGATTTTCTGGGGCGAGATGACGGTCAAGGAAGGGCGCATTGAGCAGTCCAATTTCCACGACTACCGCATGATGAAGCTCAATGAGATGCCCAAGGTGCAGACCGTGATTGCCTGCACCGGCAACTTCTGGGGTGGCGTGGGCGAGCCGGCGCAGGCGCCGCTGGCGCCGGCGCTGGTCAACGCGATCTCGGCGGCAACCGGCAAACGCTATCGCTCGCTGCCCCTGAAGAACCACGGGCTCAACCTGGCCCGCGCATGAGGGCGGCGCCCTTAGGGGCGCTGCTGGCGCTGGCCTGTTGGTGTGCTGGCGCGGCGGCGCAGGCTCAGCTGCCAGCTGGCCCTGCGCAGGATGTGGCCAGCATCGAGCGCGGCCGCGCGCTGCTGGCCAATCGGCACGAGACAGGCTGCGTGCTTTGCCATGTCGTGCCGGGCTTTGCGGCCGGCGGCGAGCTCGGCCCCTCGCTGTCTGGCATCGCGCAGCGCGGCGTAGCGGCGCAGCTGCGACAGCGCATTGCCGATGCCCGCCAGTTCAACCCGCACACCATCATGCCGGTCTATGGCAACGTCAGCGGCTTGCAGTCGGTGGCGCCGGCCTACCAGGGGCAGCCGGTGCTCAGTGCGCAAGGCCTGGACGACATCGTGGCTTACCTGATGGCGGTGGCGCGATGAGCGCGGCTGGGCAAGAATAG
>CANHDQ010000010.1 GCA_947459405.1 Comamonadaceae bacterium | reverse complement strand
TCAGCGAACCAGCAGGACCGGTACAGTGCTTTCGGTCACGACACGCTGGGCGACGCTGCCCATCAGAGCGCGCCCGAGCAGGCCATGGCCGTGTGTGCCCATGACCACCATGTGCGCGCCGTGCCGCGTGACGGCCTTGAGGATTTCGGGCGCCGGGGCCCCCACCACATGGTGCAGGCTGTGCTGGAGCTTGTGGCGCTTGATGAACTTCTCGATCGGATCGAGTACCCGATGCGCCTCTTCCAGGTGGTACTGGTTGACAGCGCTGGTTCCCACCAGGCTCTTGACTCGGGGCGGCATGGGCGTTTGCACATTGAGCACGATCAGTTCGTCTTCCGGCCGACAAAAGTTTTCGTGGGTCATCAAGAAGGCCAGGGCTTTTTTTGTGTACGGACTGCCGTCTGCCGGGAAAAGAATCTTCATGCGAGCCCTGCCTTTCAGGATGGGGGTGGGGAGGGAGATGCCGCCCGGCGCACCGGTGCGGCGACTCAAGCGGTGGCCAACTGCTTGGCCACCGGCGCTTCGATGGGGTTGTCTTCATCGGCGCGGATCACGAGAACCGGCACCAGGGCCGAGCGAATGATCTGCTCAGCGCCGCTGCCCAGCAGCACCCGCCCGATACCGCGGCGCCCGTGGGTACCCAGTACGATCAGGTCGGCACCATAGGCTGCGGCCTCTTTGTTGACGGCTTCGGCCAAGCGCTGGCCGGCTGCCTCCACCAGGCGCTGATCGGCCGAGATGCCGGCGGATCTGGCGATGTCGAGCGCCTTGCCCAGGATTTGCTGACCGTTCTCGCGCATGATCTTGGACAGGTCGCCCGGATAAGCGCCGTAAGGGTCGTAAGCGATGACCTGGGCCAGCTCCTCGATCACATGAATCAGTCGGATCGAGCCGCCGGCATCGCGCGCCATCTGCAAGGCGGCCACCAGGGCGCGGTTCGAAGTCTGACTGCCATCGACAGGAACCAGGATTCTTTTGTACATGATGCTCTCCAGTGACGAAATTGAAGTGTCGAGGCTGCTGCGCCTTCCCGCCTTGACATAGGTCAACTACCGGGCGCGTGGCAGCATCTGCTGCCACCTGGATCGCGCTTACTGAATCGTGACTTTGCGGTAGTCCTGCGGCGCCTTTTTGGGCAGCTCGAGCGACAAGACGCCTTTGTCATAGTGGGCCTTGACTTTGGACTCGTCGACGTCTTGCGCCAAAGAGAAACTGCGCGAGACGTTGCCTTGGTAGCGCTCGCTGCGCAGCAGCTTGTCGCCGTTGCTCTGCTTTTGCGACTCGCGGCGGATCTCCGCATCGATTTGCACCATGTTGCCGTGGATGCGCACATTGATGTCGTCCTTGTTCACCCCGGGCAGGTCGGCTTCTATTGCATAGGCCTGAGGGGTCTCGCTGACGTCGATGCGCATGCGCAAGGCGGGGTTGTCGAGCTCGCCATTCCAGGGCGAGAGAAAGCGCCGGAAGGCGTTGTCGATGGAGTCGCCAAAGCTGGGCTCTAGCAGTCGGATCTGGTTCATATTTCCTCCGTTGAAGTGGGTTCGGACTGCAGGCTGGCACATTCAAGCGTGCCCGAATCGTGCCCGGCCTGTGCGCTTGACTCTAAGCCAGTGACTCGCTCTTGTGGGCCATGTGCATCGCCTGCTTGCCGCTGTTGCGGCCGATTACTTGCTCAAGCACAGGCCACAACTGCGCGGCCTTGACGGCGGCTGCGCCGAATGACTGCAGGCCTTGCTCCCGAGTTGATTTGGCGCAAGGCACAGGGCCCGTGATGGGCCTATGCTGCCAGTGCTGATGCCAGTGCCAGTGCTGGTGCCAGTGCCAGGCCGTGCCGCGCTGGGCCTTCAAGTGCTGCGCTGATCCATGACCATCCGAAACCTGCATCTGCTTTTCTCGCCACGCAGCGTCGCCTTGATTGGCGCCTCCGACCGACCCGGCAGCCTGGGCGCGGTGCTGCTGCGCAACCTCGTGCAAGGCGGTTTTGGTGGCTCCATCTGGCCAGTCAATCCACGCCATCGCAAGTTGGAGGGCCTGACGGTTTGGCCCGATCTGGCCAGCCTGCCGCAGCCGCCGGACTTGGCGGTGATCTGCACGCCTGCAGCCAGCGTCGTGAGCTTGGTGCGCGAGCTCGGACAGTTGGGCACCCGCGCGGCCATCGTCATCACCGCGGGTCTCAAGCAGCCTTGGTCCGAGGACCCCACGCGCAGCATCGAGCAGGCCATGCTGGAGGCCGCGCGCCCCCATTTGCTGCGCATTCTGGGCCCCAATTGCCTGGGCGTTCTGGTGCCCGGCGTGGGACTCAATGCCAGCTTTGCGCCGGCCCAGGCCACGCCGGGGCCACTGGCCTTTGTCAGCCAGTCAGGCGCTCTGGCAACCGCCATGCTCGATTGGGCCAATGAGCGCGGGATCGGTTTTTCGCATTTCATCTCGTTGGGCGACCGTGCCGATATCGACTTTGGCGATCTGCTCGATTACCTGGCCACCGATGCGCCAACGCGGGCGATCTTGCTCTACATCGAGTCGATTGAGCATGCGCGCAAGTTCATGTCGGCAGCGCGGGCAGCCGCCCGCAACAAGCCGGTGATTTTGGTCAAGGCCGGCCGCGCGGCAGCTGGCGCGCGGGCCGCCGCATCACACACCGGCGCGCTGGCCACCTCCGATGCCGTGTTCGATGCCGCGGTCGAGCGTAGCGGCATGCTCAGGGTCGACACGCTCGAGGCCCTGTTCGATGCGGCGCAAACACTGTCGCACTTGGGGCAGGGTAGGGTAGAAGACCTTGACGCGCTGGCACGCGGCCGGCTGGCCATCGTCACCAATGGGGGCGGGGCGGGCGTGCTGGCAGCAGACGCCATGGCTTGCGCGGGTGGCGATCTGGCGGACCTTGCGCCTCAGACCCTGGCTTTGCTCGATGCTTGCCTGCCGCCGACTTGGTCGCACGGCAACCCCATCGACATCATTGGCGATGCACCGGTGTCACGCTATGTGCAGGCGTTGCAGGCGGTGCGATCAGCCGATGAAATCGATGGTGTGCTGTTCATGCATGCGCCCACTGCCGTGGTTCCCGCACAAGACATCGCCCAGGCCTGCCTGCCCTTGTTGCAGGAGGCCGGCAAGCCCGTGCTCAGCTGTTGGCTCGGCGGACGCTCTGTGGCGCATGCGCGTCAGTTGAGTCAACAGGCTGGGGTGGCCAATCACGACACACCCGAACGCGCGGTTGCCGCCTGGCTGCAGTTGCGCACCTACGCGAGGCACCAGCAGGCCCTGCAGCAACTGGTGCGTGCGCCGATGTCAACGCAGCCACCGGGTCAGATCAGCGGCCGTGCGCAGGCCGCCGCCGTGCTTCAGCAGGCGCGTGCCCAGGGCAGGGTCTGGCTGGGCGATGCCGGCTCTATGGCATTGCTGCAGGCCTATGGCATCCCGACGGTTGCTACGCGCGCCTGCCAGGGCATCGAGCAAGCGCTCGATGCAGCCCACGACATTGGCTATCCCGTGGCCCTCAAGCTGATCTCGCCGCAGGTGGTGCACAAGACCGACGTGGGCGGGGTGGCGCTTAACGTGCGCAGCGCCAGGGACTTGCGCCAGGCGGCAGCCCGCATGCGCGCCAGCCTTGCGCAAACTCTGCCGCAGGCTCAGTTTGCTGGTCTGACAGTGCAAGCCATGGTCAAGCGCCCCGGTGCCCGTGAATTGATCGTCGGCATGCACAGCGACCCCCTGTTCGGCCCCGTGCTGCTGCTCGGCGAGGGAGGAATTGAGGTGGAACTGCGCCAGCGTCATGCCCTGGCGCTGCCGCCACTCAATGTGCAACTGGCACAGCGATGGCTTGACCGCACCGGGCTGATGCCGTTGCTGGCGGGCTATCGCGGCCAGCCGGCAGCCGACCTGCCTGCGCTGATCGATGTGCTGCTCAAGCTGGCTCAACTGGCCACCGACTTGGCCGATGTGGTCGAGCTCGACCTCAACCCTTTGCTAGTCGACGAGAACGGTGTGATCGCGGTCGATGCCAGGGCCAGGTTGCGCCCGCTGGACCAGCCCACAGTTCCACCGGCCATCCTGCCCTATCCAGCTGAGCTGGAAGAGTTGTGGGGGCAGGGGGCGCAGGCCCTGATGCTGCGCCCTATCCGGCCGGAAGACGGTGCGGCTTTGCAAGAGTTCTTTGCCAATGCCAGCGCGCAGGACCTTCGGCTTCGGTTTTTTGCGGCGCGACGCGAAATTCCGGTGAGCGAGCTGGCCCGCTACAGCCAGATTGACTACGACCGAGAAATGACCTTCGTGGCTGTGTCCACCGCACCAGGCCAGGCCAAGCGGCTGCTGGCCCAGGTGCGCGCCGTCTGCGATCCCGATCAGGTGCGGGCGGAGTTTGCGATTCAGGTCAGCGGTGATTTTCAGGGCCGCGGCCTTGGTCGCGCGTTGCTGCGCAAGCTCATTGCTTACTTGCGGGCGCGTGGCGTCAAGGTGCTGACGGGGCTTTGCCTGGCCGAAAACCGGCCAATGTTGCAACTGGCCCGCTCCGCGGGCTTTGAGGTGGCCTCAACCCCAGGCCAAGGCCAGCTGGAGCTGCGGCTGCCGCTTTGAGGGCGCGCAGGGGCGGGTTACCACGATTCGCTCGCAACTACCAAACGGACTCATGCAGACCGCCCTTGGCCTGCCATCTGCGCCGTCGCTGCGACTTGATTTAACATAATATACATCGTACGCAATAAAGCAGACTGTCAGTCCAGAAGTTCAGCCATCATGGGCCCAAGGCGCCTGACCGGGCCTAATGGATCTACCACCCGGTCTTGGGACCGGTGCTGTCGCCACGGGGTTCCGCTGGCGGTGGAACGAAAACAATGCGTCGGGGTGCTTGAAAACTGGCCGCCGCTGGTGCAGTCACCGGCGGCCGCGGGGCCGCTGAAGACTGTAGGGCTGCAGTTGCGCTGGCCGCCGCTGGCTCTGCGGCTGCGCCGCCGCCGGCAGTGGTTCGAGTGGCTCCATTGTTCTGTGGTCCGCGAAGGACGGCGGCAGCTGGGCTCGGCGCGGCCGCTGCTTCGACGGGGGCCGGTGCCGTGGGCGTCAAGGCTTGTCGCAGTGCACGCAGTGGCCCGCCGATCCAGTCCGTCACGCTCGCTTGAATTGCTGCGATTCCAGGGCCCACAGCCGGGCTGCTGGCTTGCCGGGCTGCTTCGTCGGTCGGCGCAAAGGGCTCGACCACTGCGGCCGAGGCCGTAGCCCGTGCGGCAGGCCGGCTTGCGCTGGTGGGCGGGCCGACTGCCAGCGCCGGCGTCTGCGTGGCCGCGCTCGGGCGCCGGGCCGGCAGTCGCGCCGCCGTCTCTGAGCGCGGCACCAGCGGTGCTAGCAGCTTGGCGGTCTCCGTGTTGCCCTGTAGTTGGGCCAGATGGAGTGCATCGTGTCCCAGCTGGTTCCTCAGCCTAGGCTGCGCGCCGGCTTCGAGTAAAAACTTCACCGATTCAGGGCTGCCAAATCCCGCGGCCAGCATCAAGGGGGTGTTGCCCCGCGGGCCGAGCGCGTCGATGCTGCTGCCGCGCTCAAGCAGCAGCCGCATGGCCTGAACATGGCCCCCGCGTGCGGCATGGTGCAAGGGGGTCAGCCCGCTCTTGGGGACGGGTACGTTGCGCTCGATCAATCGGCGCAAGGCTTCCTCGTTGCCGCGGAAGGCCGCCAGAGACAGGGCATCCCAGCCCGCATGGTTGACCGCCTTGACGTCGACCGCATCCAGAGCCAAGAGGACTTCGGCCACCTTGAATGAAGAATCGGACAGTGCCAGGGTCAAACCGGTGTTGCCTTCGGCATCCCGGGTATTGGGGTCAAAGCCACCGAGGACAAGGCGCAGGACGTTTGCCGGTGCATCTTGTCGAATGGCTGCCCAATAGTCCTCATACGCCCCTGCCCTAGCGCTAGAAAATCCATTAAAAACAATGCTAAAAATGAATAATCTAACAATTAACTTGAAGGTCCGAGGAGGGTGCAATCTGGGCCCTACGCGGCAAGGCGCGTAAAGCTTAAGGCCGCCTGCGCAATCTCGCAGCCATCCAGAAATCACTTTAACTAGAAACATAAAATCGATACAAAACAATAACTTGTATGTTAAACCTCAAGTAAATTTCAATGATTGAAGCGACCAAGATCAGCCAATCAACTTCTAGGCGCAGAGCCTGCCGGTCAAGCGCGCTTATTGTGCCGTTTTGGTGAAGAGGTGGAAGAAATTTTCTGTCGTCGCCTGCGCCACCGTCTCTTCGTCCAGGCCTCGCAGCCCGGCAATTTCACGTGCCACCCAGGGCACATAGGACGGATTGTTGACCTTGCCACGGTGGGGCACAGGCGCAAGATAGGGGCTGTCGGTCTCGATCAACAGCCTGTCCAATGGAACGAAGCGCGCCACCTGCTTGAGGTCGGCCGCGCTTTTGAAGGTCACGATGCCAGAAAAGGAGATGTAGAACCCCAAATCAAGCGCGGCACGCGCGACCTCCAGGGTCTCGGTAAAACAGTGAAACACCCCGCGCACATCGCCCTGCCCTCCCTCCGGGCGGTGCAGCAGCTCGAGTGTGTCGTTCGAGGCGCTGCGTGTGTGCACCACCAGCGGCAGGCCAGTCAGACGCGCCGCTTCGATGTGAACCGCGAACCGGTCCCTCTGCCACTGCATGTCTGCCACGCTGCGATCGCCCAGACGGTAGTAGTCGAGCCCCGTCTCACCTATGGCCACCACCCGTGACAAAGCGGCCCGATCCAGCAAATCCCCCAGCGCCGGCTCGTGTACGCCTTCGCTGTCGGGGTGCACGCCCACGCTGCACCAGAAGTTGTCATACGTCAGGGCCAGCGCATGGACGCTTTCAAACTCCTCCAGCGTGGTGCAAATGCAAAGGGCCTTGCTGACCCGCGCCTCCTGCATGGCCTGCCGGATCTGCGGCAACTCCTCGCGCAAGGGCGCAAAGTTGAGATGGCAGTGGGAGTCGATAAACATGGGCGGGGGATTCAGGTCGCACGCAGCGCCTGCTGGGCGCGGCTGACAAGGGCCTCAAGCATCAGGCCGGGGCTGTAGGGATGATCGGCATGGCGGGCGCTGCTGGCCAGATCGCGTGACCACTGGCCCAAGGCGTAGAGCAAGCGCTTTGGGCTGCCCTCCCCGGTGCGGGCGGGCGGCAAGTCTTGAGCCGGGAAAAACCGCGGCTCGGCCCCTACCCTTTGCAGCCAGACGTCGTGGCAGAGCTTTTGCAGCGCGTCGATCACCTCGGCCGCGCTCCAGTTCGCCAGGGCTGCTACATCGCCCCGCACGATGGCCTTGGGCAGGGCGCGCCAGCGCTCGGCAGCCTGCCGGGCATCGCTGTCCTGCAACCACTGCAACACGTCGGCAGGGCGTCCGCCGGCCGCGCGCAACAGCACGCGTAAATGTTCGCGCAAGTTCTCGCGTAAAGGCTCGGGTAAGGGCCCGCGCGCATTGGTCGAGTCCTGCGCGCCCGCGCCCTGTTCGACCAGCCAGCTCAGGGCATCTTCAAACGATGGCCAAACCATGGCGTGGGTCTGACAGCGGCTGCGTATGGTGGGCAGCAGCTGGTCGGCCGCCTGTGTGGCCAGCACAAAGCGTGTCTGGCCGACGGGCTCCTCCAGTGTCTTGAGCAGGGCGTTGGCTGCAATGCCATTGAGGCGCTCGGCCGGGTACACCAACACCACCTTGGACGCGCCACCCGATCGGGTCAATTGCGTGAATCCGACCACCTCCCGCGCAGCCTCCACCTTGATCTCTTTGCTCGGCTTGCGCTTTTTGCCATCGAGCTCGGCTTGCGTTTTCTCGTCGAGCGGCCAGTCCAAGGCCAGGCTGAGCGTCTCAGGCAGCAGCACGCACAGGTCGGGATGGGTGCGCACGTCAATCGCGTGGCAGCTCGCGCACTGCCCACAAGCGCCTTGCGCAGTGGGCCGGTGGCACAGCCAGGCCCGCGCCAGCGCGAGGGCCAAATCGTACTGGCCCAAACCCGACGGGCCGCTGAGCAACAGCGCATGCGCTTTGGAGGCCATCAAACCGGCCAGCTGCGATTGCAGCCAGGGCGCCAGGGGCGCTTGCGGCTCGGCTGGCTTCATGGCAGCAAGCCCCGCTGGCGCATGGCGGCGTGAACATCGACCCAGACTGACTCGATCGCCTGTTGCGCGTCGATGCGCACAAACCGATCGGGATCGGCCTGCCGGCGCGCCGCATAACCGGCGGCCACCCGCTCGAAGAAAGCCACGGGTTGCGCCTCGAACTTGTCGGGCAGGCGGGCGCCAGCCAAGCGCTGGGCCGCCACGACCGGCGGCAGGTCAAACCAGATCGTGCAGTGTGGCTGGATCAGCTGGTGATCTCCTGACCCGCCCGCGCCGCCCTGCCTGCCCTGCACCCAGCGCTCGAGCTGCTCCAGCACCAGCGGGTCGAAATCGCGCCCGTGGCCCTGGTAGGCAAAAGTGGCGTCTGTAAATCGGTCGCACAGCACCACCTCGCCTCGCGCCAGGGCCGGCAGGATCACGTTTTGCAGATGGTCACGCCGTGCCGCAAAAATCAGCAGGGCTTCGGTCAAGGCGTCCATCGCTTGATTGAGGATCAACTCGCGCAACTGTTCGGCCAGGGCCGTGCCACCGGGCTCGCGAGTCTGCGTGACCACGCGTCCGCTGTCCCGAAAGGCCTGGGCCAGGCGGCCCAGATGGGTCGACTTGCCGGCGCCGTCGATGCCTTCAAAACTGATGAACAAACCGTTGCTCGAGCTCACGATGGCTTGGGGCTTTACCGCCCGCGTATGTACCGGTCGACCGCCCGGTTGTGCTCTTGAAGTGTCGCACTGAACTGGCTGCTGCCGTCGCCGCGTGCCACAAAGTACAAGGCTGGCGTGCGCGCGGGCTGAACGGCGGCGAGCAGGGCGGCCTTGCCGGGCATGGCAATCGGGGTCGGCGGCAGGCCGCTGCGGGTGTAGGTGTTGTAAGGTGTGTCGGCGAGCAGATCGCGCTTGCGCAAATCGCCGTCAAAGCGCTCACCGAGGCCATAGATCACGGTCGGGTCGGTCTGCAGGCGCATGCCGATGCGCAGGCGGTTGACGAACACCCCGGCGATCAGCGGACGGTCGGACGCCTTGCCGGTCTCTTTCTCGACGATGCTCGCCAGGATCAGTGCCTGCTCAGGACTTTCGATCGGCAAACCCGGCTCGCGCTGCGACCAGGCCTGCGCCAGACGCTTGTCCATGGCCCGGGCGGCGCGGCGCAGCACCTCCAAGTCACTGCTGCCCTTGCCGTAGCTGTAGGTGTCGGGGAAAAATCGCCCCTCCGGATGCAGGCCGGGCATGCCCAGCCTGTCCATGATCTGCTCGGGCGTCAGCTCGCGGCTGTCCGGGCGCAGCATCTCGGCCTTGGCCAGCGCCGCCCTCACCTGCGCAAAATTGAGCCCCTCGGGCAAGGTGACCGTCTTGAGCGCTTCCTCGCCTCGGACCAGCATGCGCAGCAGCGTCCGCGGTGAGGTGCCGGGCGCAATTTCATAGTTGCCGGCCTTGATCTGCCGCGCCTGACCGGAGACGCGAAACCACGCGAACAACAGCGCAGGGTCGACCTGGGCACCCGTCGAGCGCACCGCCTGTGCCACCGCTCGCGGGCTGTCGCCGAACTCGATCTCTAAATCCAGCACCTGCGCGCCAGCGGCCGGCCGAATCTCGATGGGGGCATGCAGCCACCACGCGCCTGCCAGGCACGTGAGCAGACCGGCCAGCCCCATCAAGCCCAACAGCTTACGCCACACCCGCCCACGAAAAAAACGCAAAAAACCACTCCTTGAGCGATGCACCCTCGGCCTCGCTGCGAACAAGCGCATGATGATAATAGAGCCATGTCTGACACCACCCCCGCAGCAAGCCAAGGCCCGGCCGACTCCGCCCAATCGGGCTGCATCGAACTGCCGCACATGGGCGTGATTCGCGTCCAGGGCGCCGATGCCGCCTCCTTCCTGCAAGGCCAACTCACCCAGGATGTCGCCTTGCTCGGCAGCGACCGCGCGCCGCTGGCAGCCTATTGCAACGCCAAGGGGCGCATGCAAGCGAGCTTTATTGTGGTCAAGCGCAGCGCCGAGGAGATTTTGCTGGTCTGCGCGCGTGACTCGGTGGCCCCCATGGTCAAGCGATTGTCTCTGTTCGTGCTGCGAGCCAAGGCCAAGCTCAGCGATGCGACGGCTGACTACCGCATGGTGGGTCTGACCGGCTCGGCCGTCGACGCGCTCCAAGCGCAGGCCCAACCCTGGAGCAGGCGCGACGAGGGCGATGCCACGGTGGTGTTTTTGTATCCGGGCGCAGGCGTGAGCCGGGCCTGCTGGCTCGCACCGTCTGGGCAGACGCCGCCCATGGGGCCGCCGGTATCGCTGGACTATTGGCACTGGCTGAGCGTGCGCTCGGGGCTGGCCATGGTCGGTCAAGCCTGTTTTGAAGCCTTCGTGCCGCAAATGCTCAACTACGAGTCGGTCGGCGGGGTGAGCTTCAAGAAGGGCTGCTATCCGGGCCAGGAGGTGGTGGCGCGCAGCCAGTTTCGCGGCACCATCAAGCGGCGCGCCTATCTGGTCCATGCGAGCGCTGCACTCGGTGTCGGGCAGGAGGTCTTCCAGAGCCACGAGCCTGAGCAGGCCTGCGGGCTGGTTGCCGCCGCTGCGCCCTGCCCTGACGGACAAGGCTATGACGCCATCGTGTCCATGCAAACGGGCGCCGCACAAGCCGAAGGCGCTGCCCAGGCCAGCCTGCGCGTCGGCGACGCCCACGGTCCTGCTCTGAGCCTGCTGCCCCTGCCCTACCCTTTGCTCGACGACATCTGAGCGCCCAAGCAGCGGCCTGCCATGTGCCTGATCGCCTTTGCCATCGGCGCACACCCGCGCTGGCCCCTGGTGATTGCAGCCAATCGGGACGAGCAGTACGACCGGCCCACGGCCGCGCTGGCGCTTTGGACCTCGCCCTCAGGGCGGCTCATCGCCAGCGGCCGCGACGAGCGCGCCGGCGGCACCTGGCTGGGCATCAGCGCCAGCGGGCGCGTGGCCATGCTCACCAATGTGCGCGAGCCTGGCCCACTTGCCCGAGCGCGCTCCCGTGGAGAGTTGCCCATGGCCTGGCTTGAGACTGACCAAGCGGCCGAACCCTTCATGGCCGCCATGGACTGGCAGGCCTACAGCGGCTTTAACCTTGTGATCGGTGATTTGATCGGCGGACAGTGGCACTGGATCAGCAACCGGCAGCCGACGGCCTCGGGGCTGTTGCCCGGTCTGCAGCGCCGGGCCTTGAGCCCTGGGATCTACGGGTTGTCCAACGCATTTCTCGACACGCCCTGGCCCAAGACCGTCAAACTCACCCACACCTTGGCCCAAAGCCTGGCCTCGCTGGGCGAGCCGGAGCCGCTGCGCGAACGGTTGTGGCACGCTCTGGCCGATCGCCAACGCCCGGCCGATGAAGAGTTGCCGCGCACCGGCGTGCCTTGGCATTTAGAGCAGGAATTGGCCAGCGCCCGTGTGCATCTGTCCAGTGGCCTGTACGGAACCCGCAGCAGCCTGCTGACTCTGGCCGAGCGCGATGCAGCCGGCCATTGGCAACTGGAGCTGCAAGAAAAATCCTGGCAAGGCCAGGCTGGCCTCAGGCACGCCCGTCTGCAGGTGCCTGCGTGAGTCCCTTGTAGTAAATGGTCAGCCGTGCCGCGCCAGGGTGAGACCCGCCGCCGGGTAATGCCCGCGGGATGGCATCTTTTCTCGCAATGACAAGGCATAAGCGCGGCCTTTAGCCGCGAGGAGCAAAGCGACGTGGCGGGCCGTCGCAATCTATGTCTTCATCAGACGGTGCGGGTCATCTCGATGTGCGGCATGCCCACTTCTTCAAACCCGTCGCCCTGCGCAGCAAAGCCGCTGCGGGCATAGAAGCCTTCGGCGCTGCGCTGCGCATGCACCATGACATTGCGGTCTCCACGCTGGCCTGCGGCGGCCACCAGGGCTTGCAGCACTTGTCCGCCTATGCCGCATTGGCGCAGCACGCGTTTGACGGCCATGCGGCCAATGCGGGTCGAGCCGTTGTCGGCCGGCAGCAAGCGCCCGACGCCGACCGGCTGACCGATGCGGTTGTAGGCCACGGCATGAATGGACACCTCGTCGGCCGGATCGATTTCCATGGCCATCGGGATGTGCTGCTCATCCACAAAGACTTCGACGCGCACCCGCATCGCATCGGCCTGCATCTCTTCCCAGCTACCGGTCTTGATCTGCAGCACCGACTCGCCTGCCTCGTAGCCCAACATCACCTGCCTGAGCGCATCGGGCACCGGCCGCGAGGTCTGGCTGGCCGGATCGGCAAACACATAAATCAACTCCCCGGCCACGAGCAGGTCGTCGCCCCGAAAAATCGCGCCGCTGTAACCGATGGACGAATTGCCCACACGCACACACTTGAGCGCCACATCGAGCGTGTCGTCATAGCGGGCCGAGGCGTGGTACTCGAGGCTGGCCTTTTTGACATACAAGTCGCCGCCAAGGTGGTGCATGGCTTCTTCGTACGGCAGGGCCAGGGCGCGCCAGTAGTCGGCCATGGCGGTGTCCAGGTACATGAGGTAGTGGCCATTGAAGACGATCTTTTGCATGTCCACCTCGGCCCAGCGCACCCGCAGGCGGTGGAAAAAGCGATAGTCCTGTCGTTTCATTGGCGCTCCATGCTATGCCCTGCCCCGGGCTGCTTTTATCGTGCATATGCGGCCTGCCCAGCCGTCGTACCTCGCGCCGCAGTTTAGCCGGCCGGCCCGGCACCCCCAGACCATGCCAAAACCAGGGCTCGACCGGCGTCGGCATGGGCTTGCCGGGCCTGGGCAATTGCCCGACCCATGGTCACAAAGCCATGGATGACCCCACGGTAGATGTCCAAGTCCACCGCCACGCCGGCCAGCCGCAGGGTGTCTGCATAGGCCAGTCCCTCGTCTACCAGCGGATCACACTCGGCCAGGCCCAACCAGGCGGGCGCGACGCCGGCGTGATCGCTCGCGTTGAGCGGTGCGAAACGCCAATCGTCACGGTCTTGTGGGTCGATGTATTGCGCAAAAAACCAATCGACCGTGTCGCGGTCGAGCAGATAGCCCCGCTCGTAAAGGCGATGCGAGTCGGTGTCTTGGTGGGCTGTGGTGCCCGGGTAAAACAGCAGCTGAAGGCGCAGAGGCAGACCGGCGTCGCGCGCCATCAGGGCGCACACCGCCGCCAGTGTGCCGCCGGCGCTGTCGCCGCCGAGAGCCAGTCGCTGGCCATCCAGGCCGAGCGAGGTCGCGTGTTGTGCCAGCCAGACCAGCGCGTCCCAGGCATCTTGTACGGCCGTCGGAAAGCGATGCTCGGGCGCGAGTCGGTAGTCCAGCGCCACCACCGCGCACTGGCCATGCAGGCTCAGCTGCCGGCACAGCACGTCGTGCGTGGCCAGGCTGCCGATCGTAAAGCCTCCGCCGTGCAGGTAGAGCAACACCGGCAGCGGCTGACCACTGCGACTGGCACACGGGTTGGCATAGAGGCGAGCCGCCATGCGATGGCCATCGCGCGCCGGGATGACCAAG
This sequence comes from Comamonadaceae bacterium, assembly GCA_947459405.1. Lineage (GTDB taxonomy): Bacteria > Pseudomonadota > Gammaproteobacteria > Burkholderiales > Burkholderiaceae_C > Polaromonas. Next base: position 14,975 of record CANHDQ010000010.1, on the reverse strand, counting down.
TCCTGCACCCTCTCAACGGGCGGTGCCGCCAAGTCCAGGATGGGGGCGCCCGCATCATAAAAAGCGCGGGCCTGGGCCACACCGAGCGCGTGCATAGGGGGCCGCCCCGCGCGGTGCATGTTTTCGACCAGGCGTTGGACCTCGGGCAGGAGTGGTGCGGGGGACTTCGGCGGCGACTTCATGGCATCAGGTGGCGGATGGTACCTCTGCTGCTCCGACTTGTTTCTGGTTCAAAATCGGGCCCTTGCAAGGAGAGCGCCATGGCCCAGATCAACTACATCACCCAGATCCAGCTTGACTTTGGTGCCCTGCGCCAACTGCAGGCCGAGTGCCAGCGAGTGGGCATCACCCGGCCGCTGATCGTGACCGACGCCGGCGTCAAGGCGGCCGGTGTTTTGCAAAAGGCCATCGACGCCCTTCCCAACCTACCGGTGGCCGTGTTCGACCAGACGCCTTCTAACCCCACTGAGGCCGCCGTACGCGCGGCCGCTCAGGTCTACAAAGCCCAAGCATGCGATGGCCTCATTGCCGTGGGCGGCGGCTCGGCCATCGATTGCGCCAAGGGCGTGGCGATTGCGGCGACCCACGAGGGCCCGCTCAAGACCTACGCCACGATTGAAGGCGGTTCGCCCAAGATCACCGAGCGCGCGGCCCCCTTGATTGCCGTGCCGACCACCGCTGGTACGGGCAGCGAGGTGGCACGCGGCGCAATCTTGATCATTGACGACGGCCGCAAGCTCGGCTTTCATTCCTGGCATATTGTGCCCAAGGCCGCTATTTGCGACCCCGAACTGACTTTGGGCCTGCCCGCCCAGTTGACGGCCGCCACCGGCATGGACGCTGTGGCCCACTGCATGGAAACCTTCATGGCCGCACCCTTTAATCCGCCAGCCGACGGCATCGCGCTCGATGGCCTGCAACGGGCCTGGGCGCATATTGAGCGGGCGACCCGAAACGGTGCGGACCGCGAAGCACGCCTGAACATGATGAGCGCCTCGATGCAGGGGGCCATGGCCTTTCAGAAAGGACTGGGCTGCGTGCACAGCCTGAGCCACAGCCTGGGCGGCGTCAACCCTCGCCTGCACCACGGCACGCTCAACGCCATGTTTTTGCCGGCGGTGGTGCAGTTCAATGCCTCTGCCCCGTCCGTGCAAAAGGACGATCGCCTCAACCGCATGGCGCAGGCCATGGGCCTGAGCAGTGGCACCGACATCGCGCAGGCCATCGTGGACATGAACGCCCGCCTGGGCCTGCCCACGGGCCTGGCGGCCATGGGCGTGACCGAGGCACAGTTTGGGTCGGTCATCACCGGCGCACTGGCCGACCATTGCCACAAAATGAACCCGCGTCTGCCCAGCCCAGAAGACTATCGGCACATGCTGGAGCAGAGCATGTAGTTTGTCTTAGGCCGGCGTTGGAAAGCCCCCTGCCCTAGACCCACGCCGCCCTCGAGCGCCCAGCCGGCCCGCCCGGTGGGCGCCGTCACAAGGTCTCGACCCGCGCTGGATCAGGGCGCCGCAGCCAGTCGGCCCATTCATCGGCCAGCTGCTGCGAGGCTCGGGCTGCACGTGTCCACACTTGTATCCGGGCTTGCAGGTCCTGGCCGTAGGTTGCAAAGTCAGTCCGATCGGGCAGCTTGCCGTTGGGCAGGCTGCGCACCCATTCGGGGTTGGGCGCGAGCAGCAGCACCGAATCGAGACGGGCTGTGGCGAGGTGACGCCATTTGAGCGACTTGTCTAGCCAGCCGGGCACCACTTGCTTTTGAAAGTGCGGATAGAGCACGATGCCGGGGCCGGGTCGCGGGCTTTGGTAGTCAAGGTGCAGGTGGTAGTCGGTGATGCCCCCGTCCCAGTAAGCGCCCCGCGGCGCCCCGGGGATGCCGTGGACTGCACGCAGCACAAACGGAATGGAGCAACTGGCCTGCACCGCGGCCATGAAGTTGTCGGTATCGAGTCGCACCTGCCGTGTTCGGTAGTCCCGGGTACCAAACGGCAGCTCGCTGACCTGACCGCCCGGCGCTGACGAAAACACCACCCGCTCGAGCCACGCGTCCATCAGGCCGCGCGAAATCGCGTTGGTCACATAGGCGCCGGCGTAGCCTAGGGGCGTGAACAAGGGGTGTTCCCGCGCCAACAGGCCCACGCCCCGCGAAGCCATCACGTGCAGACGGTAGCGGGGATGGCGCAGCACCTCGTCGATACGCCCTCCATAGAAGTCACCCAGACTCTTGCCAAACTCGCGGCTGACTTGGGTCGCGGTCGGCCGCTTGCGACCGGGCTCGAGCTCGTAGTGCTGCGCGATGTAGTCGCGCTCGAGCCGCTCGAAAGCGCTCACGCAGTCCTTCAGGCATGCCGTGGCCATGCGCCAGGCACCGATGGAGGCACCGACCAGGTCGATGGTCTGACTGCTTTGGGTCAGCCACTGACCAAACACAAAACGGTCCAACGGACCCAGGATCAAGCCCTTGGGGCCTCCGGCAGCGCCGGCCAGGGTGGCAACATCGCCCGGGGCCAGCCCGTTGGCACGGATGTGGGCCAGCGCTTTGGGGCCGGCGTAAAGACGCAGGGCTTTCACGTTCCGTCCGTCGGCCAGGGATTGAAGAGCTGCGGGCAGCGCGCGAAGTCGGCGGTGTTGAGGCGCCCCAACCGCAGATCACGGCCCAGAATGGGCCTGTGGCCAGCAGCTGCGGCTTCGTGAATGGCGAGCTCGACGATTGCCTTGTTCACCCTGTTGACGCCCTACTTTCGAAGGCTCTGCAGTTTGGCAAAGGCCGAAGCCATGGCCGTGCTTTGCGCGGGCTCGGTCCGGGTGCCCGCTGCCGATCGTTGCTGGCCGCGCCCCGCGCCCTCAAATCGATTCTCACGCGGCCCGTCACGGCGCGCCGAGGCTTCCAGGCGCATGCTCAGGCCGATGCGCTTGCGCGCCAGGTCGATCTCGGTGACCCGCACCTTGACGATGTCGCCGGTCTTGACCACCTCACGCGCATCGCTGACAAACCTGTTGGCCAACTGGCTGACGTGAATCAGCCCGTCCTGGTGCACGCCAATGTCGACAAAGGCGCCAAAGGCGGCCACGTTGCTTACCGTGCCCTCAAGAATCATGCCTTCCTTGAGGTCGGCCAGGTCCTCCACGTCGGCATTAAAGCGCGCCACCTGAAAGTGCGGCCGCGGGTCGCGGCCCGGTTTCTCGAGCTCGACCAGGATGTCTTGCACCGTGATCACGCCAAACTGAGCGTTGGCGAACAAATCGGGCTTGAGCGTCTTGAGCATGTCGGCGCGGCCCATCAGCTGGTCGACCGGTTTTCCGGTGTGCGCCATGATGCGCTCGACCACCGGATAGGTCTCGGGGTGAACGCCGGTCATGTCCAGTGCGTTGCTGCCGCCGCGTATGCGCAGGAAGCCGGCGCACTGCTCGAAGGTCTTGGGCCCGAGACCTGCGACCTTGAGCAGATCGGCGCGGCTGTCAAACGCGCCATTCGCATCGCGCCAGCTGACCAAAGCCCGCGCCGTAGAAGTTGACAGCCCCGAGACCCGCGCCAGCAGCGGCGCACTGGCCGTATTGAGGTCCACGCCAACTCGGTTGACGCAATCTTCCACTACCGCATCGAGGCTGCGCGCGAGCTGGCTCTGATTGACATCGTGCTGGTACTGTCCCACCCCGATGGCCTTGGGCTCGATCTTGACCAGCTCGGCCAGCGGATCTTGGAGGCGGCGCGCAATGCTGGCCGCCCCGCGCAGGCTTACGTCGACATCGGGCATCTCTTGCGAGGCGTACTCGCTGGCCGAATAGACCGAGGCGCCCGCTTCGCTGACCACCACTTTCTCGATCACGCGCTCTGGCTGACGCTGGGCCAGCTGCCCGATGAGCTCACCGGCGAGCTTGTCGGTCTCGCGGCTGGCCGTCCCGTTGCCTATGGCGATCAGGTTCACGCCGTGCTTCTCGCACAGCTTGGCCAGGGCAAAGAGCGAGCCGTCCCAATCGCGACGCGGCTCGTGCGGAAACACGGTGGCGGTTTCGACCAGCTTGCCGGTGGCGTCGACCACGGCCACCTTGACGCCGGTACGGATGCCCGGATCGAGGCCCATCACAACCTTGGGGCCGGCCGGAGCGGCCAGCAACAGATCGCGCAGGTTGTCGGCAAACACGCGGATGGCCACCTGTTCAGCGTCTTCGCGCAAGCGGGCAAACAGGTCCCGCTCGATCGACAGGCTGAGCTTGACCCGCCAAGTCCAGGCCACCGCCTTGCGGATCAGGTCGTCGGCAGGTCGGCTTTGGTGGCTCCAGCCCAGGTGCAGCGCGATCTTGCCTTCGGCCAGCGAGACGGTTGGCGGCTTGCCGTTGGCATCGAGCACCTCAGGAAGCGCCAACCTAAGCTGAAGAATATCAAGACTGCGCCCGCGAAAAACCGCCAGCGCCCGGTGTGAGGGCACATGCGCGATCGGTTCGCTGTAGTCGAAATAGTCCCGGAACTTGGCATGGTCCGGATGGTTCTCGTCTTTGGCGGCCACCCGGCTCGACTCGAACAGGCCTTGGCTCCAAAGCCAGCCGCGCAGCGCCTGCACCAGCGCTGCATCTTCGGCCCAGCGCTCTGACCAGATGTCGCGCACGCCGTCGAGCACCGCTTGCACGGTGGTGAAATCATCCCCCTCCGGCGTCTTTTCCTTGAGCACGTAGGCCTGCGCCTCATCGACTGGGGTGCGCCCGGGCTCGGCAAACAAGAGCGCAGCCAGCGGCTCAATTCCGGCCTCGCGCGCGATCTGACCCTTGGTGCGGCGCTTGGGTTTGTAGGGAAGGTACAAGTCTTCGAGGTCCTGCTTGGTGGCAGCGGCCTCGATCGCCGCGCTCAGCGCGGGCGTGAGCTTGCCCTGCTCTTGAATGCTCTTGCGTACCGCTTCGCGCCGCTCGTCCAATTCGCGCAGGTAGCCCAGGCGGTATTCGAGCTCGCGCAACTGTACATCATCGAGCCCGCCGGTGGCCTCCTTGCGATAGCGCGCGATAAAGGGAACGGTAGCGCCTGAGTCGAGCAAGCTGGCTGCCGTGCGGACCTGCTCGGGCCTGATCTTGAGCTCGGCAGCAATCTGGGCATCAATTGAAAGCATAGAAATTGTTGGGGAGCGCTCGGCTCAGTTGCCGCGCAAGGCGGCTTTGAGCTGCTCGCGCACCTGCGGGCGGTCGGCAAAAGGATCGCCCGGGTTGCGCGCTTGGACGATGTCTTCCATACGGGCCTGCACCGTTCGCAGGGCCTGCGGATGGCTGTAGATGTAAAACTGCCCGGCTTCAATCGCGGCAAAGGTGGTCGCTGCCACCTCGGCCGCAGTGACCTTGCCCGACTGGACGGCTTTGTCCATCATGATCTGCCCGACGCGCTGGCTGGTTGTCGGGCGACCGCCTCCCGCAGCAGGCCGGTTGCGGTGGCTCTGGCTGATGCCGGTGGGCACAAAGTAGGGGCACAGCACCGAGACGCCGATCTGATCGCTCACCAGGCTCAGGTCATGGTGCAGCGTCTCGGTCAGCGCCACCACCGCATGCTTGCTGACGTTGTAGACCCCCATATTGGGTGGGCTGAGCAGCCCGGCCATGCTGGCAGTGTTGACGATGTGGCCACGCCAGGTGGAGTCGGCTTGGGCGGCGGCGAGCATCATCGGGGTGAACAGGCGCACGCCGTGGACCACCCCCATCAAGTTGACGCCCAGCACCCAGTCCCAATCGGCCAAGGTGTTTTCCCAAATCAGCCCGCCTGCTCCGACCCCGGCGTTGTTGAGCACCAGATGCGGCGCGCCCCACTGCGCCAGCACCGCATCGGCCATGGCCTGCATCGCTGCCCCATCGCTCACGCTAAGTACGAAGGGCAGCACCTGCACCCCCTGCCCGCGCAGCTCCTGGCTGGCCCGCTCCAGGGCATCGGCCTGCACATCGGCGAGCACCAGGCGCATGCCCCGCTGCCCTGCCAGGCGCGCCAACTCCAGCCCAAAGCCAGAACCGGCCCCGGTGACCACCGCCGTCTTGCCCAGAAACTCGCTCAACATGCCGTCAGTCTTTGAGGGCGCGCAGCGCATAACCCACACGCGGGAAATGCACTTGAACGAGGCCTGCCCGCTCATCGCTTCGGCCCAACACGTAGCGGCTTGCCGTCGCGGCCAACAAGACGCCTTCGGTCGGCTCCGGGCCAAAGCTCTCGGCCGCCACCGATACGCGGCTGCCCAGCGCAATGCCGTGCTCATCATGGAACGGCGCGCCCGCCACCGAACGCGGCGTGCTCGTGCGCGCCAGGTCGATGGCCTGCTGCGAGCTGTAGCGCTCAATCTGCCCGTGCCCGATTGCAGCCATCCGGTCCATCCAGGCCAGCACCTTGGGGCAGGTTTGCAGCACGTCGGCCATCGCCGGCGTCTGCGTGCGGGTGAACCACAGCGGGTGGTAGGCCGAAAAGTCCGCTACGCCCGGCTGCTGGCCCAAAAGAAAAGGGCTCGACTCGAGCATCTGCTCCAGGCGCAGGAGGTAGTTGCGCAGGGCAGCAGTGCCATCGGCCGGACGCGGCCTTGGCAGTCCGGCCGACATGGCTTTGCGGTCTTCTGCAAAGGCCTGCATGGCCTGCGGCGTGGCCTTGCCAAAGAGCTGCGCCATGCCGGCGGCCTGCATGCTGTGCGACATGGCGGCCCAAAACAGCGTTGCATCGGCCCATTGGGCCAGGCAGCGCGCCAGCGCTGGCTGAGGCCCCGACAGTGCTGGCTGCGCAGGCGCCAACTCGTCGAGCACCTCTGCGATCAGAGCGGTGTCGCAGTAGATGTCGGCGCCTACCTGCAAGATCGGCGTCTTGCGATAGCCGCCGGTCAGTGCGATCACATCGGGCTTGGGCATGACCATGGGAATAAAGACCGACTTCCAGCTCAACCGCTTGTGGCCCAGCATCAGCCGGACCTTCTCGGCAAACGGAGAGGCAGGATAGTGGTGCAAGACAAGGTCGTTCATGAGGAATCTCCGGTGTTAAGGGCGGGCGTTGGCAAGCCGGCCAAGGGCTCAGACCAACTCAGATGGGCTCAGATCAGCCGCACCAGTTGCTTGCCGAAATTGCGGCCCTTGAGCAGACCGAGAAACGCTTCGGGCGCAGCAGCCAGCCCCTGCGCCACCGACTCGCGCGGGCGAAAGCGGCCGCTGCCCACGAGTTCCCCGAGTTCCTTGAGCGCCGGGGGCCAGTCTTGCATGTGCTCGCTCACGATAAAGCCCTGCACTTTCAGGCGCTGCACCAAGATCAGCGCCGGGTGGGCCATGGGCATGGGCTGGCCATCGTAGCCGGCGATCATGCCGCACACGGCAATGCGGCCAAATGCGTTCATGCGCAACATCACGGCATCGAGCAGCATGCCGCCGACGTTTTCAAAATAGCCGTCAATCCCCTGTGGGCAGGCCAATTTGAGCGCCTTGGACAGCGAGGCAGCGCTGTCATGAAGGCGGTAGTCGATGCAATCGTCAAAGCCCAATTCGTTTGTCACGTAGGCGCATTTGTCGCTGCCACCGGCAATGCCCACCACGCGGCAACCGCGCACCTTGGCAAGCACCCCCACGGCGCTGCCGACGGCTCCGGAGGCGGCGCTGACCACCACCGTTTGCCCAGCTTGCGGCTCGATAATGCGCACGAGACCGTGCCATCCGGTCACGCCCGGCATGCCGACCGCGCCCAGGTAGTGCGACAGGGGGACATGGCGTGTGTCGACCTTGCGCAAAGCGCCCGGCTGCTCCGCGTCGACCACGCTGTAGAGCTGCCAGCCGCCCATGCCTACCACTTGGTCGCCCACGGCAAAACGGCTTGAGTGGCTCTCGACCACTTCACCGACCGTGCCGCCGATCATGACTTCACCCAGCGGCTGTGGCGCTGCATAGCTCTTGCCCTCGTTCATCCGCCCCCGCATATAGGGATCGAGGCTGAGGAAGTGGTGGCGCACCCGTACCTGGCCGTCTTGCAAATCTGGCGAGGGCAGCGTCTGAAGTTGAAAATTTTCGGCCGTGGCAGCGCCCTGGGGGCGGCTGGCCAAAACGATGCGCTGGTTATCGTGCATAGGGCTTTTCCTGTGGGGGTGGGTGAGCGCCCTGGCTGCCGGGCGCGGGAAGCGGGGAGTATTTGAACGTGCCGGTCGCATGGGCACAGGCCTGGCCGGCCTCGTCGTAGATCGTTGCTTCGGCAAAGGCCAGCGTGCGCGTGCGGTGCAGCAAACGGCCTTCGCCGCGCAGCACCTGCGAGCCTTCACCCGGACGAAAAAAACTGGTCTTCATCTCGATGGTGACAGCACCATGGTCGGGCTGCACGCTGCGCGCGGCCTGTGCCATCGTGGTGTCCATCAGGGTCATCATCACCCCACCATGGACCTTGCCAAAGATATTGAGATGCTCCGCCAGGGGCCGGTACCGCACCGTTGACTCGCCGCCTTCGAAGCGCAGCAGTTCAAAGCCAATGTGTTCGATAAAGGGAATCGAAATCCCGAAGCCGTGACGCATGATCAGATGTTCGCAGGTCTGTTCCCAGATCGTGACAATGCGCTGGCGCCTCAACCGCCGGTGACCACCGACACGCCACCGTCGACCGCGATCCACTGGCCGGTGATGTGCTTGCCCGCGTCCGATGCGAGCAGTACCGCAATACCCTTGAGATCCTCGTCATCGCCCAAACGGTTCAGTGGCGCGTGCGAGGCCATCTCGTCCAGACCCATGGACTTGAGCAAACCGGCCGACATCTTGCTCGGGAAAAAACCCGGGCAAATCGCATTGACCGTGATGCCGTGCACGCCCCACTCGCAGGCCAGCGCCCGCCCGAAGTTGATCGCTGCCGCCTTGGAGGTGTTGTAGGCCAAGGTCTTGATGGGCTTGGGGTTGCCGCCCAGACCCGTGATTGAGGCAATGTTGATGATGCGCCCGTATTTGCGCGGAATCATGCTCAGGCGGCCGATCTGCTGGCTCAGCAAAAAGTAGCCGCGCACATTGAGGTTCATCACCTTGTCCCAGGCCTCCAAGGGGTGATCCTCGGCGGGCGCGCCCCAGGCCGCACCCGCGTTGTTGACCAAGATGTCGACATGACCGAGCCGCTTCATCGCCTCTTGAGCCAGGCGCTCGATGTCGGCCGGATCGGCGCAGTCGGCTGCGATCACGTCGGCTTCGATGCCTCGCTCGCGAAGGTGGGCGGCTGCCTCTTGCAGGTCACTGAGTTTGCGCGAGGTCAGCAAGACCCGGGCGCCGGCTTCGCCCAAGGCTTCGGCCAATTGCAGGCCCAGGCCGCGCGATCCCCCGGTGACCAAAGCCGTCTTGCCGTGCAGGTCAAAGAGCTGTTGAACGGTGCGTGACATTTAGGTTTACTCCTTGGTGGGGGGATTTTGTGGGGACGCCGGACCCATTTTGGCGCGCAGCAAGATCAGCGCCGCACCCACGCCCGCGAGCACGGCGCCCCCGGTCATGAGCACCCAGCCCAGCGGCGCCTCAAAGCGGCGGACCGACAGGCCCAGCACCAGCGCCAGCAGGCCGCCGAAGATGAGCACCCAGATCAGCATTTGCAGGCGTTTGAGTTCGGTTGCAGTGGCCATGGGCTCCGTGTTTACAAAGGTCGTGTGCAGGCGAAAGATCGGCAGGTTAACACCGACTCAAAACGCCTCGTCAGGCAACCGGGCACAGGTCATGTCTTGCGCGGCGACCACCGCCAGCCAAGCCTGGATAAGCGGCAGCTCGTACGCAAAAAAATAGTCTGCCGCGGCCAGCCGGCCGGTTCGCGCCGCGCTCGGCGTCGCAGGCAGACTGGCGCGGGCCAGATCGAGCCAGACCCAAGCGATCAGCATATGACCGAAGGCCTGCATAAACGGCACAGCGTTGGCCAGGGCGCGCTCGGCGTCACCGCCATGCCAAGCGCTGTGCCCTGCACCGCGTACCGCCTGCCAGGCTTGCTCGAGCGATCTGGCGTGCATAGCGAGCTCTGGGTGCGGTGCGCAGGCGGCCGCAGTGGCTGCGATGCGCTGGCCCAGCAAATCCATCGCCGTACCGCCATCGAGCCTGAATTTGCGCCCGAGCAGGTCGGCGGCCTGAATGCCGTGCGTGCCCTCGTGAATCATATTGAGCCGGTTGTCGCGCCAGTATTGCTCGACGGCAAAGTCACGGGTGTAGCCGTAGCCGCCATGGACCTGAATGGCCAGGCTGTTGGCCTCCAGGCACCACTGGCTGGGCCAACTCTTGGCCAGCGGCGTGAGCAGTTCCAGCAGGGCGTGGGCCGACCGTGCCTGCTCCGCATCGCCGGTGCGCTGCTCGTCGACCAGGCGGGCGCAGTACAGCAAAAGGGCCAATGCGCCCTCGCTGTACGCTTTTTGCGCCAGCAGCATGCGCTTGACATCGGCATGCTCGATGATGCGCACCGGCGCTGCGCCGGGCGGGCTGACACCCACACGCCGCCCCTGCGGACGCTGCCGGGCATAGCTCAGGCTGGCGTGGTAGCCGGCCATGCCCAGCATCGCAGCAGCCATGCCGATTCCGATACGCGCCTCGTTCATCATGTGAAACATACAGGCCAGCCCCTGGCCCGGCTGACCGACGCGGTACCCCACCGCGCCCGCCTGGCCATCGACGAGGTAGCGCCCCTCCCCAAAGTTGAGCAGCGTATTGGGCGTGCCCCGCCAGCCCAGCTTGTGGTTCAGGCCGACCAAGGCCACATCGTTGCGCTGGCCGCTCAACTGGCCTTGCGCGTCGACAAGATGCTTGGGCACGATGAACAGCGAAATGCCCTTGACCCCGGGCGGCAGACGGCCCTGCTCATCGGGGATCTTGGCCAACACCAGATGCACGATGTTTTCGGTCAGCTCATGGTCGCCGGCAGAAATCCACATCTTGCTGCCGTACAGCCGGTAACGCGGGCCCAATGCATCGCTGCCACCATCATCGCTATCGGGCAAAGCCCGGGTCGTGATGTCGCCTAGCGAAGAGCCGGCCTGCGGCTCGGACAGGCACATGGTGCCCGACCAGCGACCTGACCACTGCCCACCTGCAAAGACCTGCTTTTGCAGTTCGCTGCCGTGGGCCATCAGCAAATTGGCGTTGCCCACGGTCAGCAAGGCGGTGTTGATGCTGACCGAGGCCTGCGAGAAAAATGCGTTGGCCGCAGCCTCCACCACAAAAGGCAGCTGCATGCCCCCGACGCTGTGGTCTTGCGAGGCGCTGAGCATGCCGCTGGCCACGTAGGCATCGAGCGCGTCCTGCGCCGCCTGAGGCAGCACCACGCGCTCGCCATCGAAGCGCGGCTCCTCGGTGTCGACCAGGCGGTTGTAGGGCTCATAGCGCTCACGCGCAATGCGCTCGCAGGTCTGCAGCACCGCATCGAAGGTCTCGCGGCTGTGGTCGGCGTACCGCGCCCGTTGACTCAGGCGCTCGACGCCGAGCCAGTCGTAAAGCAGGAAGTCGAGCGTGGCGCGCAGGCGCTGCCCTGCATCCACCTCAAAGCACCTCGAAGACGCCGGCCGCACCCATGCCGCCGCCAATGCACATGGTCACGCACACCCGCCGGGCCCCGCGGCGCTTGCCCTCGATCAAGGCATGGCCGGTCAAGCGCTGGCCGCTAACCCCGTAGGGATGGCCCATTGCGATCGAGCCGCCATTGACGTTCAGGCGCTCATCGGCAATGCCCAGCGTGTCGCGGCAGTAAAGCACCTGCACGGCAAAGGCCTCGTTGAGTTCCCACAGGTCAATATCGCCGACCTTCAACCCCAGGCGGCCCAGCACCTTGGGCACGGCGTAGACCGGTCCGATCCCCATCTCATCGGGCTCGCAGCCGGCCACCGCAAAGCCCAGAAAGCGTCCAAGTGGCTTGAGTCCGCGCCGCTCGGCCAGGGCCTCGTCCATCACCACACAGGCGCCGGCGCCATCAGAAAACTGGCTGGCATTGCCTGCGGCCACCACACCGCCGGGCAGCGCTGGCTTGATGCCCCGCAGCGACTCGGCCGTGGTGCCCTCGCGCAGACCTTCGTCGCGGCTGACGGTGACGGTGCGGCTGATCAGTCCCAGCGTCTTGTCGGCCACACCGGCGGTGACGGTGATGGGCACGATTTCAGCGTCGAACCGGCCTGCCTGAGCCGCCGCGCAGGCCTTTTGCTGGCTTGCCGCGCCATAGTCGTCCATGCGCTCGCGAGCGATGCCATAGCGCCGGGCCACCTGCTCGGCCGTCTGCAGCATGTTCCAGTAGATCTCGGGCTTGATCCGTTCGAGATCGGGGTCCTTGAGCATGTGCAGATTCATTTCCTGCTGCACGCACGAGATGCTCTCGACCCCACCTGCAACATACACCTGCCCTTCGCCGGCGATGATGCGCTGGGCCGCCAGCGCAATGGTCTGCAGGCCCGAAGAGCAAAAACGGTTGACCGTCATGCCGCTGACCGACACCGGCAGGCCGGCCTTGAGTGCGATCTGCCGCGCGATGTTGGCGCCGGTGGCGCCCTCCGGGTTGGCGCATCCCATGATGACGTCTTCAACCTCGGCTGCCTCAATGCCGGCACGCGCCACCGCATGCTGCACCGCGTGGCCGCCGAGGGTGGCGCCGTGGGTCATGTTGAAAGAGCCCTTCCAGCTTTTGGCCAGAGGGGTGCGGGCGGTCGAAACAATGACGGCTCGGCTCATGCGTATTCTCCTGTGGCAAGCGTGCGCATCACGTGTTGGTAAAATTTTTGCCTTCGGCAACCAGGCGCGCCAACAAGGGCGCTGGCTGCCAGAACGCGGCGTCGTCCAGCGGGTTTAAGGCAAAGCGCTTCATCGCCTGAACGACGTTGAACAGGCCCACGCTGTCGGCATACAGCATGGGGCCGCCGCGCCAAAGCGGAAAACCGTAGCCCGTGATGTACACCATGTCGATGTCACTGGCGCGCGCCGCGACGCCCTCCTCAAGCAGGTGGGCCGCCTCGTTGACCAGGGAGTAGACCAAACGCTGCACGATTTCTTCATTGCTGATCTTGCGCGTTTTCACGCCCAGGTGGGCGCGGTGCTTGTCGAGCATCTCGAGTACCGCTGCACTGACCACAGGTTCACGCTGGCCGGCCGGGTAGTCGTACCAGCCGGCACCCGTTTTTTGACCAAAACGGCCGAGCTCGCACAAACGATCGGCGCTGGCGCTGTAGCGCAGTTCAGGCTGCTCCTGGTAGCGGCGCTTGCGGATCGCCCAGCCGATGTCGTTGCCTGCCAGATCGCCCATGCGAAACGGTCCCATGGCAAAACCGAAAGCCTCGATCGCCTTGTCGACCTGGGCCGGGCTGCAGCCCTCGTCGAGCAAAAAACCGGCCTGTCGGGCGTACTGCTCGATCATCCGGTTGCCAATGAATCCATCGCACACGCCCGATACCACGGCAGTTTTCTTGATCTTCTTGCTCAGGGCCATCACGGTGGCCAGCACGTCCTTGCCAGTGTGTTGGCCGCGCACCACCTCGAGCAGCCTCATCACATTGGCGGGGCTGAAAAAATGCATCCCGATCACGTCCTGCGGCCGCCCGGTGTAGGCGGCAATCGCATTGAGGTCCAGGGTCGAGGTGTTGCTGGCCAAGATCGCGCCGGCTTTGCACACCCGGTCGAGCTCGCGAAACACCTGCTCTTTGACGCCCATGTCCTCGAACACGGCTTCGATCACCAGGTCGGCCTGGGCGATGTCGGCATAGCTGAGCGTGGTCGAAAGCAGCGCCATGCGCTCCTGGTATTTCTCGGGCTTGAGCTTGCCCTTCTTGACCTGTGCCTCGTAATTTTTGCGCATCGTCGCCACGCCGCGATCGAGCGCCTCCTGCTTCATCTCGAGCAGCTTGACCGGGATGCCAGCGTTGAGAAAGTTCATCGCGATGTCGCCGCCCATGGTGCCGGCTCCGATGACGGCCACCTGAGCGATCGAGCCCTTGGGGGTATCGTCCGGCACGTCGGCGATCTTGGTCGCAGCGCGCTCGGCGGCAAACAGGTGGCGCAGGGCCCGCGACTGCGGCGTCCACATCAGGTTGATAAATGTCTCGCGCTCGCGCAGCATCCCCTCCTCAAAGGGGTGGCGGGTAGCGATCTCGACCGCATCGACGCATTTGACCGGTGCGGGCAAGTTGCGGGCCACCGCCTTGACCATGTTGCGGGCAAACTGAAAATACGCGTCGCCCGATGGGTGCTTGCAGGGCAAGTTGCGCACCAGTGGCAGCGGCCGCACATCGGCCACTTCGAGCGCCAGCGCCACGGCTTGCGCCAGCAGGGAGTCGGCCGAATCGGCGATACGGTCAAACAGCTTTTGCCCCGGCAACTGGGCCAGCATTTCGCTCTTGACCGGATCACCCTGCACGATCATGTTGAGCGCCGCCTCCACCCCCAAGACCCGGGGCAGGCGCTGCGTGCCACCGGCCCCCGGGATGAGTCCGAGCTTGACCTCAGGCAAGGCCACGGCGCAGCCCGGCGCTGCAATGCGGTAGTGACAGCCCAGCGCCAGCTCCAGCCCACCGCCCATGACCACCGAATGCATGGCCGCCACAATGGGCTTGGCCGAGTATTCGCAGGCCAGGATGACGCTGAGCAAATTGGGCTCAGCCAAGGCCGCCGGCTTGCCAAACTCGCGGATGTCGGCCCCACCGGAGAAGGCCTTGCCGGCGCCCGTGAGCACGATGGCCCGCACGGCGGGGTCGGCATTGGCCTTGTCCAGGCCTTGCGTCACAGCCAGCCGGGTGGCATGGCCCAAGCCATTGACCGGCGGGTTGTCCAACGTGATCACGGCCACCGGGCCTTGCGTTTCGTAGCGAGCGGTCATGCGTTCTTCTTTCCAGTGTCTGAAGGGGCGCGGGAGCTTTTGTGCCCAAGTCGGACCCAGTGGATCCAAATAAGCACGATCGTTCGATTCCAACGATTGTAGGCACAGATCGACCCCATGCCAGGATCAGCAATCGCAAAAAAAAGCACTGGCATCGTGGGGGTCTGTAGTGGGGGTATGCGCCCATCCACGCAGCCTCACCGCCTATGACGCT
>CANHDQ010000009.1 GCA_947459405.1 Comamonadaceae bacterium | reverse complement strand
TGGCGCCGTCGATGCGGATGACCTCGCCGTTGAGCATCTCGTTTTCAAAAATGTGGCGCACCAGTTTGGCGTAGTCCTGTGGAAGCCCCAGGCGCGAAGGGAAGGGCACTGATGCGGCGAGCGACTCGCGCACCTCTTGCGGCAAGCCATCGACCATGGGCGTGGCAAAGATGCCCGGTGCGATGGTCATCACACGCACACCGTTGCGGGCCAGATCGCGCGCAATGGGCAGGGTCATGCCCACCACGCCCCCTTTGGAGGCGCTGTAGGCGGCTTGGCCGATTTGCCCATCGTAGGCGGCCACCGATGCGGTGTTGACCACCACGCCGCGCTCGCCCGATGGCTCGGGTGCATTGCGGCTCATGGCGTCGGCGGCAAGCCGCAGCATGTTGAAGGTTCCGATCAGGTTGATCTGCACCACCCGGCTAAACACCGCCAGCGAGTGGGGCCCTGTCTTGCCGACCGTTTTTTCGGCCGGGCCGATGCCCGCGCAATTGACCAGACCCATGAGCTTGCCCATGGCACAGGCCCGCTCAACCACGGCTTGGGCATCGGCCTCCTGGCTGACATCGCAGCGCACGAAAGCGCCGCCGATCGCGTCGGCAACAGCCTGGCCCCTTTCGACCTGAACATCGGCAATCACGACTTTGCCCCCTGCGGCGGCCAGCATGCGCGCGCTGCCTTCGCCCAGTCCCGAGGCTCCCCCGGTCACGATGAATACCTTGCCCGCGATGTCCATGTCAGTCGTCCTTTCAGTGCTGCGCCACTAGCGGCGAATTGACGTTTACGTAACGTCAACGAAAGCGTGATTATCGCTGTCCAGCCCCCAAGTTACCGAAAACCGATGCGGTCGAGCATTTGCTGGACCCGCGCTTGGTGGGCTGCGACCTGTGCCACAGGCACGGTCTCGGCCTTGAACGCGCCGCCACTCATGGCTTGCAGCGCGGGGTTGGCGGTCCTGACGGAGGCCACCACGGGCCACTCGTTGTTGCCGTCGGCAAAATAGGTTTGCGCCTGCGGGCTGGCCAGGTACTCGATGAACTGGATGGCGGCCTGCGGATTCTTGCTGTGGCGCGCGACAGCGGCTCCGGCAATGTTCAGATGCGTGCCCCAGGATTGCTGGTTGGGAAACACCACCTCGACCTTGCTCATCAGGGCCTGATCTTGCGCCTGGTTTGAGCGCATCAGCCGGGCGATGTAGTAGCTGTTGCTGATGGCCACCGCGCACTCACCGCTGGCCACGGCCCTGATTTGGTCGGTGTCCCCGCCTTTTGGGGCTCGGGCGAGGTTGGCTTGCAGACCTTGGAGCCAAGTTTCCATCTTGGCCTGGCCCAGGTGCTCGAGCATGGAGCCAAAGAGTGAGAGGTTGTAGGGGTGGGAGCCTGAGCGCAGACAGATCCGGCCTCTGTTTTTGGGCTCGGCCAACTCCTCGTAGGTGTCGACGTCTTCGCGCTTGACCCGGGCCTTGTCGTACACCACGACCCGGGCGCGGGTGGACAGGCCAAACCAGGCCACCCCTTCGGGGCCTGTGGCGGCCCGCAGCGCGGCCGGGACGGCCGCTTCGAGTAGGGCTGACTTGATCGGTCGAAACAGACCGTCGGCCTGTCCTTTGCCCAGGCGAGCGGCGTCGACGAGCAAGATCACGTCGGCTGGCGAGGCGCTGCCTTCGGCCTTCAGACGCGCCAGGATGCCCGCATCGTCGGCGTCGACCCGGTTGATCTTGATGCCGGTGGCTTTTGTGAACTGGCTGTACAGCGCTTCATCGGTCTGGTAGTGACGGGCAGAATAGAGGTTGAGCTCGGACGCTTGGGCGCTGGCCAGGGTGGTGAGCAAGCCCGCAGACGCGGCCACCAGCGCTTGCTTGATAAATCGGGACATCTGTGCTCCTTGCGTGATCGAGAATGCAGGCAAATTTTAATGCAAACGAGAATTATTATCAACTGGATCTCCGCGCGGATTGAGCCCAGGCGGCCGTTTTGGCGCTTGGGCGCGCTTGCCGTGGCCCCCGCGCTGGCGGCGGTGTTGGCTGGCTGCACCAGCGTGCCCAGGGTCGAACCGGTCCCTGTGCAGGCCCCGCAGTCCGTGCTGCCAGCGGCGGAGCCGGCACCCAAGCGAGCGCCGCGCATCGGGCTGGCGCTTGGCGGTGGCGCGGCCAAGGGATTTGCCCATGTGGGTGTGATTGCGGTTTTGGAGCAGGCGGGGATCGAGCCGTCCCTGGTGGTGGGGACCTCTGCGGGCAGCTTGGTGGCCGCGTTTTACGCCAGCGGCATGAATGCGATGCAATTGCAGACGACCGCCTTGCGCATGGAGGAGGTCACTCTGGCCGATTGGATGGTCCCCTTGGTCAACCGGGGCTTGTTTCGGGGTGAGGCCTTGGCGCGCTTTGTCAACGACGCCGTCGCCAGTCGCCCGATTGAGGACATGCGCCTGCCGCTGGGCGTGGTGGCGGCCGACCTGGCCAACGGGCAACCGATTTTGTTTCGGCGCGGCAACACCGGCACGGCCGTGCGCGCCTCCAGCGCCGTCCCAGCAATTTTCCAGCCGGTTCGCATCGGGGGGCGTGACTATGTCGACGGGGGCCTGGTGGCACCCGTGCCGGTTCAGTTTGCCCGCCAGATGGGCGCCGAGTTCGTGATCGCCGTTGACATCTCGCAGGCGCCCGAGGGCCAGCCCGCCGGGGACACCCTTCAGATCCTGATGCAAACCTTCAACATCATGGGCCAGGCGATTAATCAGCACGAGCTCAAACAGGCCGATGTGCTGGTGCGCCCCTCGCTGGTGGGGCTGCGCAGTGCCGATTTCTCGGCCCGCCAGCGTGCCATCGATGCGGGCAAGGCGGCGATGCAGGCGGCCTTGCCCGAACTGCGCGCCAAGCTTGAGGCGGCGGCGCGTTGAGCTGGTAGCGCGCCATAAAAAAAGCCCGGCCTAAGCCGGGCTTTGAACGGGTCTGTGAAACCAAATCCACCGAAAGACCCGAGGAGACAATCTGTCCAGACGGATGCCCCGCACGCGGGTGGGCGGGGCAGGGGCGCGATCAGCGCTTCTTGCTGGCGCCCTTGGTGGCGTTGACGGCGGTCGTGCTGACGGCTGCGAAGTTGGCCTCGGCCATGTCGGCGGCCTGCTTGACGGCTTTTTGCACCGACTCGAAGGCGTTGGTGGCGGCCGATACGGTGCCCTTCATCAGAGCAACGGCGGTCTCCGAGCCAGCCGGTGCGTTCTTGGCGGCGCTGTCCACGAGGTTGACAAACTTGGCCTGCACATCGGCGGTGTGGCTCTCGACGGCCTTGGAAAACTCAGCGGTGGTGCCGCTGGCGATGTCATACAGGTGGCGGCTGTAGGCTGCGGCTTTCTCGGCCAGGGGCTGCATCAGGCTCGCTTGCAGAGCCAGCAGCTCTTGTGCGTCCTTGACGCCGAGCACGGCCTGGGTGTGGTTGGCCGTCTCGGCCAGTGCGGCCTTGGAGGCCTGGACATTGAGCTCGACGAGCTTTTCCATGCCCTCGAAAGCCTTGTGGGTCAGGCCAAACAGGGTGTCGATGGAAGCCTTCTGGGAAGCGACAACTTGGTCAACGGTCAGCATTTCTATACTCCTTGAGGTGGTGAAACGAATTGGTTGTGCTGTGCGGCTTCGGTAACTTTGCTGCACTGCACCATGGCTCAAAGTATAGGGTCGCCGGGAGGCAAAGCAAGCGGTTTTTGCTGCATTGCACCATTTCTAGGGGTGGCGCTCTAGATTTTTACGTGGCCGACAATCGCTCCCCAACCTGACTTGCTTGGACCGCTCGATTTCCCGTGCACGCCTTCTACGCCGATCAGTACGTTCTGCCGCTGCCAGCGGGGCATCGGTTCCCGATGGCCAAGTACGCCCGGTTGCGTGAGCGGCTGGTGCAGGCCCTGCCACAGGTGCGGCTGATGCCAGCGCCGGCAGCCAGCGATGGCGAGCTGGCCTTGGCGCACGATCCGGCCTACATCCAGGCCGTTGTCAGCGGCAGCCTGAGCCCCGAGCGGCAGCGCGAAATCGGCTTTCCCTGGTCGCCGCAGATGGTCGAGCGCTCCCGCCGATCGGCAGGGGCCACGATTGCGGCAGCCCGACTGGCCCTGGGCGCGGCGCCGGCGCAGCAGGGTTTGGCTGGAAATCTTGCAGGCGGCACCCACCACGCCAGCGCCGGCAAGGGGGCTGGCTTTTGCGTGTTCAACGACGTGGCGGTGGCGGCCCGTCTGATGCAGGCCGAATGGTCCCGCCTGCACGGACGGGGTCGGCCACTGCAGGTGGCAGTGATCGATCTGGATGTGCACCAGGGCAATGGCACGGCCAGTATTTTTGCTCGCGATCCTTCAGTATTCACGCTCTCGCTACACGGGGAAAAGAACTTCCCCTTTCGCAAGGAGGCCGGCGATCTGGATGTTGACCTGCCCGATGGCTGTGGCGATGTGGCCTATCTTGAAGCGCTGGAGCATGCGCTGGCCGAACTGGAGCACCGCTTCGAGGCCGGACTGATTTTTTACCTGGCCGGGGCCGATCCGCATGAAGGCGACCGGCTGGGCCGGCTCAAGCTGAGCTACGACGGCCTGCAAGCGCGAGACAGGCGTGTCTTCGATTGGGCCTGGCAGCGGCGCATTCCGCTGGTTTTCGTCATGGCCGGTGGCTATGGGCACGATATCGAGACGTCGGTGCAGGTGCAAATTAACACCTGGTGCGTGGCTTTTGAGTATTGGCGGCGCTGGCAGGCGAGCAGGTCGGCAGCTTAGATCGGCAGCCTAGATGGACCGGCTCGGGGCTCGGCTGGCGCCCGGCTGGCAAAATCGGCGGTTTTTGTGTTGCCGCCGCTTGCCTGGCGCCCGCTGCTGCATGACCGAATCTTCCCGCCCTCTGCCTGAGCCCCGCAGCGCCTACCGCGTGCTGCGGCCCATCAGCACCCGCTGGTCTGACAACGACGTGTATGGCCATGTCAACAACGTCGTCTACTACAGCTGGTTTGACACCGCCGTCAACGGCCACCTCATCGAGCAGGGCGTGCTCGACATTCACGCTGGCGAGCTGATCGGCTTGGTGGTGCAGACCCAGTGCCACTATTTCGCGCCCTTGGCCTATCCG
This sequence comes from Comamonadaceae bacterium, assembly GCA_947459405.1. GTDB lineage: Bacteria > Pseudomonadota > Gammaproteobacteria > Burkholderiales > Burkholderiaceae_C > Polaromonas. The sequence goes on along the minus strand of CANHDQ010000009.1, from coordinate 23,505 downwards.
CAGCCGGTGCTCGCTGGCGTGCGGGTGGGTCATTTGGGCACCTCCAGCGTGCGTTACGAAGTGGCGCTGTTTGCTGGCGATGCTGCCGAAGATGAGCCCTGCGCCGCACGCGGACACTTTGTGCACGTTTACGTGGACCGTCACACTCGCCGGCCTCGGCCCCTGCCGCCGCCTTTTCTTGCTGTTTTGGAGAAGCTCAAGTGAGTTCAAACCCCCTGCCTCTGGACGATAGTGCCCAGGATGTCGATGCCGCGATCGCCAGCCGCATGTCGATTCGCTCCTACCTTGAGCGCCCGGTCGAGCGCGACAAGATCGAACACATCTTGCAGCTGGCCAGCCGGGCGCCATCGGGCACCAACACCCAACCCTGGCGCGTCTATGTGCTGCAAGGCGAGAGCCGACAGACGCTGGTCGACCGGGTGTGCGCTGCGCACGATGCGATTCGTGACCAGCCCGAGTTGGCCCAACAGTACAAGGAAGAGTACGACTACTACCCCACCCAGTGGAAGGACCCTTACCTGGCGCGTCGGCGCGAAAACGGCTGGGGTTTGTATGGCCTGTTGGGCATCGAGCGTGGCCAGAAGGACAAAATGCATGCCCAGCATCAGCGCAATTTCCGGTTTTTCGATGCGCCGGTGGGGCTGATCTTCACCATGGACCGATCGCTCGGCCGGGGCAGTCTGCTCGATTACGGCATGTTTTTGCAAAACGTCATGCTCGCCGCGCGTGCGCAGGGCTTGCACACCTGCCCGCAGGCGGCCTGGAACGACTATCACAGCATCGTGCTGCCGCATATTGGTGCGGGCGCTGGTGAAATGATGGTCTGCGGCATGTCGCTGGGCTATGCGGATCGGGATGCGCGGGTCAATGGGTTCTACACCCCGCGCGATCCGATCGCCGCAGTCACGCACTGGCTCGGTTGAGATGCAGCGCCTGGCGTCGGGCCCGTCGGGCCCGCTGCACAGCCCAATACAGGGTCTGGAAGGCGGCCGATGACCAGCATCACCCTTGTTCAGTTGCTCGGTGGCCTGTCCTACGCCACCACCTTGTTCCTGATGGCCGCAGGGTTGACGCTGATCTTTGGCGTCACGCGCATCGTCAACTTCGCCCATGGCAGTTTCTTCATGCTGGGCGCGCTGTTTTCAGCACATTGGCTGGTGCATTGGTATCCCGATTGGGCCGACAGTGCCTGGCTGTACTTGCTGGCCATGCTGCTTGGCGCGGTGGTGGCGGGCTGCGCCGGGGCGCTGGCCGATGTGCTGCTGCTGCGGCGCATGGCCGCGGCCCCGGAGCTCTATCAGTTGGTGGCCACCTTTGGCCTGACGCTGGCCATGCACGACGCCATGCGCTGGGGGTTCGGCAACGAGGAGGTGTTTGCGCCCCGATTTCCCACGCTCAAGGGTTCGGTCGAGATCGGTGGCGAGCTGTTCCCGAGCTATCAATTGGCGCTCATGCTGGTCGGACCGCTGGTCTGGTTGGGCTTGCACCTCATGCTCACGCGCACCTTGTTCGGCCAGCGCCTCAGGGCGGCGACCGAGGACCGTGAAATCTTGGGCGCGCTGGGGGTCAATCCGCGGCCCTTGATGCTCGCTGCGGTGGTGCTCGGCTGTGCGCTGGCCGGGCTGGGCGGTGCGTTGCAACTGCCGCGTGAACCGGCCCACCTCCAGATGGACACGGCCATCATCGTCGAGACCTTCGTGGTGGTGGTCACAGGGGGCCTGGGCAGCATCGGTGGGGCGTTCGCGGCGGCACTGCTGATCGGCTTGGTCCATGCCCTGAGCATCCAGATTTTTCCGCAGGCCACCTTGGTGCTGGTCTTTCTGACCATGGCAGTGGTGCTCGTGCTGCGGCCTCAGGGCTTGGCCCCAGGCCGCTTGGCGGTGGTGCACGCGGTGCGCGAACCCGTCCAGGTCTTTGGAGGCTTGCAACTGGGTCGGGCCATGAACACGGGGTTGGCGGTGGCCCTGGTGGCCGCCTGCGCGGCGGCCTGGTGGGGCGGGCCTTACTGGCAAACCCTGGCGCTCGACACGCTGGTGTTCGTGCTGTTTGGCATCAGCCTGCAAGCCATGATGGGGCTTGCAGGCCTGGTCAGCTTTGGCCATGCCGCCTACTTTGCGGTGGGTGCCTATGCGGCCGCGTGGTCGCACCTGAACGCGGGCTTTGCTTTGGGGGGCGCCTTGTTCATGGGCGTGCTCAGTGCGGTGGCTTTGGCGGCGCTGTTTGGCGCGGCCGTCGTGCGCAGTTCGGGCGTTTACCTGGCCATGCTCTCGCTGGCCCTGGCGCAAGTGGTCTGGGCCACCGCCACGCAGGCGGTGGGCTGGACGGGTGGCGACAACGGCTTGATCGGTTTGCGCCTGGTCAGCGACGCCATGCGCCCCTATTTCTATGTCGCGATGGTGGCCCTGGTGCTGGCAGCCCTTGCCGGCTTGCGCCGCCTGGCGCTGTCAGGGCAGGGCGCGGCCTTGCAGGCCTTGCGTGATGCGCCGCAGCGCGCGCATGCCAGCGCCTTGCCGGTGGCTGCGCTGAAGTACCGGGTGTTTTTGTACAGTGCTGCGTTGGCCGGCCTTGCCGGCGCTCTGTTTGCCGCGCACAAGGGCACCGTGTTTCCTTCTGCTGCATCGGTGGCCACCTCGGTCGATGCCTTGCTCGTGGTGCTGCTGGGCGGCGTGCACCAGCTTTGGGGTGCGGTGGCCGGCAGCACCCTGCTGCACATGGCTGCGGCCCTCCTGGGCCGGGATCTGCCTTACTGGCGTGGGGTTCTGGGCGTGGTCATCATGCTGGTGATGCTGCTCTCGCCCTCGGGCCTCTTGTCGGCCTTGGGTCCAGCCCGGGCCACCCTGGTGGCAGGGCTGCGCGGCCGGGGGCGGTCATGAGCCAGCCGCTGCTGCAGGTGCGTGATCTGGTGCGTCACTTCGCCGGTGTCCGCGCGGTCGATGGCGTGAGCCTGGAGATCGACGCCGGCCAGTGCGTGGCCCTCATTGGCCCCAACGGCGCGGGCAAGTCGACCTTGTTCGCCTGTTTGGCCGGTCAGCAAAGTCCGTCGTCGGGGCAGGTGCTGTGGGCCGGACGCAGCCTTTTAGGCAAGTCACCGCGCCAGCGGCTGGAACTGGGGGTGGGCCGCAGCTTTCAGGTCGCTCAGGTGTTCGAGGCTTTGAGCGTGCTGGCCAATGTTCAGCTGGCCTTGCAGGCGCGCTCCGCTTCGATTTCGGCGTGGCAGCCGCTGGCGATCTGGCAAATCGAGCAGGCCATGGCCTTGCTTGAGCAAGCCGGCTTGGCCGATCTGGCGGGGCAGATCGCAGGCAATTTGCCCTATGGTGCCAAAAAGCGGCTCGAGCTGGCCGTGGTGCTGGCCGGGCAGCCGCGCCTGCTGCTGCTCGATGAACCGGCCGCGGGGCTCGCCGAGCAGGAGCGCGCCCGCCTCATGGCCTGGGTGCGCTCGCTTGTGCAGCAGGGCTTGGCCGTGCTCTACACAGAACACAACATGGACGCTGTGCAAGGCGTGGCCGACCGGGTGCTGGTGCTCATTGAAGGCCGACTCGTCGCCCAGGGGCGATTCGACGAAGTGGCGGCCGATCCGGTGGTGCAGGCGCGCTACCTCGGTCGCCTGCAAGGGGACATGCGCCATGCTTGAGTTGCGTCAGTTGCAGGCGTTTTACGGCCCGGCACAGGCGCTCTTTGGCGTCGATTTGCAGATGCAGGCGGGCCAGATGGTGGTGCTCCAGGGCCTCAATGGCGCGGGAAAGTCGACGCTGCTCAAGTCGGTCATGGGCCTGGAGGTCAGCACATTCGGGCAGGTGCGCCTGCGCAGCGTGCAAGGCGAAATGGTGGACGTGAGCCGATGGAGCAGTCACCAGCGAGCCCGCGCGGGTCTGGGCTATGTGGCCGAGGACCGGCGGCTGTTTACAAGCTTGTCGGTGCGCGACAACCTGCGTGTGGCCGGCGGTGCGCGCTGCGCCGACCGGATGGCCTGGGTACTCGACCGATTTGCCCTGCTCAAGCCCATGATCGATCGCCGCGCCGGTTTGATGAGTGGAGGCGAGCAGCAGCTGCTGGCGGTCGCCCGCAGCTTGATGACTGCGCCGCGCCTGCTTTTGCTCGATGAGCCTTGCGAGGGCATTTCACCGGTGCTGGTCGATACCCTGGTCCAAGTGCTGCTCAACCTGCGCGCCGAGGGCCTGGCTTTGCTGGTGGCCGAGCAAAACCGTGTACTGATGCGATCGGCCGATCGTCTGCTGGTGCTGGTTGCGGGTAAAGTGCGGGGTCCGCAGCCTGGCCTGCCTGACCCTGTTTGAATCTGATTGAGGAATTGCCCATGTCCCTGACCACCACCGCCTCCGGCTTGCAATACGAAGACACCGTCCTTGGCACCGGCGCCACCGCCAAGGCCGGCCAGTACGTGCGCGTGCACTACACGGGCTGGCTCTACCAGGACGGCCAGGCCGGCATGAAATTCGATTCGAGCAAAGACCGGGGCGAGCCTTTTGAGTTCGCGCTGGGTGCAGGCCAGGTGATTCGTGGCTGGGATGAGGGCGTACAGGGCATGTCGGTAGGTGGCACCCGCCGGCTCATCATTCCCGCCGATTTGGGCTACGGCGCCCGTGGTGCTGGCGGCGTGATTCCGCCGAATGCCACGTTGCTGTTCGAAGTCGACTTTCTCGGCTCCTCCTGAAGCCGCTATTCAGGCCGGTGCGTCATGATCATCAGCAGTTTGCTCGACACCGATCTGTACAAGTTCACCATGATGCAGGTGGTGCTGCATCAGTTCCCGGGCGCGCAAGTGGAGTACCGCTTCAAATGCCGCAACGCCGGGGCGCCGGGTGTGCAGCCACTGGCTCCCTATGTGGCGCAGATCCGCGAGGAAATCAGTGCCTTGTGTGGCCTGAAATTTCAGGATGCAGAGCTCAATTATTTGCGCTCGATGCGCTTCATCAAGAGTGATTTCGTCGACTTCCTGGGACTGTTTCGCCTCAACGAGAAATACATCCATGTCAGCGCCTTGCCCAGCGGCGAAATCGACATCATGATCCGCGGGCCCTGGCTGCACACCATCTTGTTTGAGATCCCAGTGCTGGCCATCGTCAACGAGGTCTATTTCCGCAACACCCGCCGACTGCCCGATTTCATCGAAGGCCGCCGGCGGCTCGATGACAAGATCGCCCAGCTTCAGGTGCCCGATCTGCAGGCGCTGAAAATCGCCGACTACGGCACCCGGCGGCGTTTCTCCCTGGCCTGGCACGAAGAGGTGTTGCGCACGCTCAATGCCCGCCTCGGGTCGGGGCCGAACGGGCAGTTCGCCGGAACCAGCAATGTGCTGTTTGCCATGAAGCTCGGGCTGACCCCGCTGGGCACCATGGCCCATGAATACCTGCAGGCATGCCAGGCGCTCGGCCCCAGGCTGCGTGACAGCCAGGTCTTTGCCTTTGAATCCTGGGCCCGGGAGTACCGCGGCGATCTTGGGATTGCACTGTCCGATGTGTATGGCATGAACGCCTTCCTGCGTGACTTCGACATGTACTTTTGCAAGCTCTTTGACGGCGCGCGCCATGACAGCGGCGATCCGTTCTCCTGGGGCGAGCGCCTGATTGAGCATTACCGCAGCAACCGCGTCGACCCGCGCACCAAGACGCTGATCTTCAGCGATGCGCTCACCGTGCCGCGCACGATCGAGCTCTACCGGCGCTTTAGCGGCCGCTGCCAGCTCGCCTTCGGCATTGGCACCAACCTGACCAATGACCTGGGCTGCGAGCCTTTGCAAATCGTCATCAAGATGGTGCAGTGCAACGGCCAGCCGGTGGCCAAGCTGTCCGATACCCCGTCCAAGAACATGTGCGAAGACGAAAAGTACCTGGCCTATCTGCGCCAGGTCTTTGAGATTGAATCGGTCACCTGAGTAACCCGGTCTGACTGCGCGGGCATCGCTTTTGTCACAATACCGAGCTTTTTTAACTGGGTGGACGCCTATGAAATCGTTGCTGAGTGTTGCCTGCCGCAGCTTTTTTGCGCTTTTGCTCTTGAGCCCTGGCTTGGCCAGCGCGGCCAACATAGACGGCAGCAGCCTGGGGCCCTGGTGGGGCGTCCCATTTGCGGGCATCTTGTTGTCCATCGCCTTGCTGCCGCTGCTGGCACCGCAGCTGTGGCACCACCACTACGGCAAGATCGCTGCGGCCTGGGGCCTGGCCTTCTTGCTGCCCTTTGCAGCGCTCTTTGGTGTGTCCTCCGCGGCCAGCAACCTGGTGCACGCGCTGCTGGCCGAGTACATCCCCTTCATTATTTTGCTCACGGCCTTGTTTACCGTGTCGGGGGGAATCTACATCCGCGGCAATCTGCGCGGCAGCCCCGGACTGAATACGGCCATCTTGGGCATCGGCGCGGTGCTGGCGAGCTTTATGGGGACCACCGGCGCGTCCATGCTCCTGATCCGCCCCTTGATCCGCGCCAACGACAACCGCAAGCATGTGGCGCACGTTGTGGTGTTTTTCATCTTCATCGTCTCCAACGCCGGCGGCTCGCTGACGCCCTTGGGAGATCCGCCGCTGTTTCTGGGCTTCCTTAAAGGTGTGGATTTTTTCTGGACGCTCAAGACGCTCTTTCCTGAGACCCTGTTTATGGTGGGCAGCCTGCTGGCACTGTTTTACCTGCTCGACAGCTGGTTTTTTCGCACCCGCGAGGAGGTGCGTCCGATTGATCCTACGCCGGTCACGCGATCGATCGGCTTTGATGGCAGCGTCAATTTCGTCCTGCTCGCTGCGGTGGTGGGCTTGGTGCTCATGAGCGGCGCGTGGAAGCCGGGTATCGCCTTCGATGTCTGGGGGACCGAGGTGGGTCTGCCCGGCTTGCTGCGCGACCTGGGCCTCATTGCGATCACGCTGCTGTCGCTGCGTGTGACGCCTGCGCAGGTGCATGCCGACAATCAGTTTGGCTGGGCGCCCATGCAGGAGGTGGCCAAGCTGTTTGCGGGGATTTTCCTGACCATCATCCCGGTCATTGCCATGCTCAAGGCCGGAGCCGACGGCCCGTTCGGCGCGGTGGTCCGACTGGTGACCCAGCCCGATGGGAGTCCTGACGTGTTGATGTATTTTTGGATCACCGGTGCTCTGAGCTCGTTCCTCGACAACGCACCGACTTATCTGGTCTTCTTCAATACCGCCGGGGGCGATGCACAGGTTCTCATGACCACCCTGGCTCCGACGCTGGCGGCCATTTCGGCAGGGGCCGTGTTCATGGGGGCCAACACCTACATCGGCAACGCGCCCAACCTCATGGTCAAGGCGATCGCCGAGGACAGGGGGGTGAAGATGCCCAGCTTTTTTGGCTACATGCTCTGGTCCGGCGGCATCCTGATCCCGCTGTTTGTCATCATGGGCTTGATCTGGTTCCGTTAAACGCTGTTGCAGGAGTCCGCTTCGTGAGCAAACCCCACATTCTCATGGCCCGCGCCGTCTTCCCGGAGGTCATCCAAAAGCTCAGCCAGGTGGCCCATGTGCAGGTCAACGAGGACGATGCCGTTTGGAGCCAGTCTGAACTGATTGCTCGCCTGCAAGGCAAGCAAGGCGTTTTCACCACGGGCGGCGACCGGATCGATGAGGCGGTGCTCAAGGCTTGCCCTGAACTTCGGATCTGCGCCAACATGGCCGTGGGCTACAACAATTTCGATATTGCGGCGATGACTGCGGCTGGCGTGGTGGCCACCAACGCGCCCGATGTGCTCACCGAGACCACCGCCGACCTTGGCTTTGCGCTGCTCATGGCCACAGCGCGCCGTATCTGCGAGAGCGAGCATTACCTGCGCGCGGGGCAGTGGACCAAATGGAGCTTTGACATGTTTGCCGGCTCCGACATCCACGGCTCGACCCTGGGCATCTTGGGCATGGGCCGGATCGGGCAGGCCATTGCCCGCCGCGGCGCTCTGGGCTTTGGCATGCAGGTGATCTACCACAACCGCTCCCGTCTGAGCCCGGAGCTCGAGCAGCAATGTCGGGCGCGCCTCGTGAGCAAATCGGAGCTGCTCGCCCAGGCCGACCACCTGATTTTGGTGCTGCCCTATACCCGCGAGTCGCACCATGCGATCGGCGCGGCCGAGCTGTCGCAGATGAAGCCTACGGCGACGCTGGTCAATATTGCACGCGGAGGCATCGTCGACGACGCAGCCCTGGCGCAGGCGCTCAAGCAGCGCACGATCGCTGCGGCCGGTCTCGACGTCTTTGAGGAAGAGCCCAAAGTGCATCCGGGATTGCTCGAGGTGCCCAATGTGGTGCTGACCCCGCATATTGGCAGCGCCAGCATTCCCACCCGCAAAGCCATGGCGCATCTGGCGGCGGACAACCTGGTGGCATTTTTCACAGGCAAGCCCCTGCTGACTGCGCTCAATCCGGACCCCCGGCCTTGAGCCCGGTGCGCCGGCTCAGCAACCGATTGCGCGGGCGCGACAATAGGGCATGGCCGAACCCCTGATCTGGTTGCTGCTGGCGCTTGTTGCCGCCGCTTTGATGCTGTTGCTGCTGGTGCTGCTGCGTCTGCCCGCTCGCAGCGTCCAAGCCGGGCTGGGCGAGCGCTTGCAGGCGCTGCAAGACGCGGGTGAGCGCGCGGGACGCGAGGTGCGCGAGCAGGTTCAGATCAGCGCGCGTGACACGCGGGCCGAGCTGCAGCAGGCGCTGGCCCTGTTTCAGCAGACCTTAATGGCCCAGGCCGGCGATGTCGCCCGCACCCAAAACGAGCAGATCGACTCGTTTCGGATTCAATTGGCCGCCATGCAGCAGCAACTGGTTCAAGGCCTGCAGGATTGGGGTCGGCAGCAAAGCGCGCAATCGAGCAGCGCCAGCGGGCAACTGGTGCAAACCTTGACCCAGGCGCGTGACGTGCAGGACCAAGCCCTGCGCCGTTTCGCCCAGGACATGCAGGCCCAGTTGCAGCAGTTGGCCGCGCAGCAGGAGCAGCGCCTGACCGAGATCCGCACCTCGGTTGAACAGCGCCTGGGGGCGTTGCAGGACGGCAACGAGAAAAAGCTCGAGCAGATGCGTGCCACGGTCGATGAAAAGCTCAACAGCACGCTGCAGCAGCGGCTGGACGCGAGTTTTGCCCATGTGGCCCAGCGGCTTGAGCAAGTGCACCGGGGGCTGGGCGAAATGCAGAGCCTGGCCCAAGGCGTGGGTGACCTCAAGCACCTGCTGAGCAACGTCAAGACGCGTGGCATATTCGGCGAGACCCAGCTGGCCGGTTTGCTCGAGCAGGTCTTTACCGTCGATCAGTACCAGGCCCAGGTCTGCACCGTACCGGGCAGCCGGCATGTGGTGGACTTTGCCATCCGATTGCCCGGCCGCAGCCAGGAGGGTCAGCCGCTTTGGTTGCCGATCGATGCCAAGTTTCCCAGCCAGGACTACGAGCGCCTGTTGCAGGCGCAGCAGGAGGCTGACGTCGAGGGTGCGGCGGGCGCAGCCCGGGCGCTGGAGGCCAGCGTGCGTCTGCAGGCCCGCTCGGTGAGCGAAAAATACATCTCGCCGCCTCACACCACCGACTTTGCAATCGTCTTCTTGCCCAGCGAGGGCCTGTACGCCGAGGTGTTGCGCCGCCCAGGTCTGGTCGAGTCATTGCAGCGCCAGTGGCGGGTGGTTGTCGCCGGCCCCACCACGCTGCTGGCCATGCTCAATTCGCTGCAAATGGGTTTTCGGACGCTGGCGCTCGAAAAGCGCTCCAGCGAGGTCTGGCAGGTGCTCGGTGCGGTCAAGACCGAGTTTGCCAAGTTCGGCGATGTGTTGGCGCGTGTCAAAGCCCAGACCCAGACGGTGCTCAACACGCTCGACAGCGCCGAGCAGCGCAGCCGGGTGATGGGCCGTGCGCTGCGGCAGGTGCAGGCGCTGCCGCAGGGCGAATCGGTTGCGCTGCTGGGGGCCGATACGGCCAATACGGCCGATGCGGCCGATGCGGCCGATGCGGCCGATGGGGCCGATGGGGCCGGGCAGGCACCTGATGCGCAAGACGGGCGTCAGGGTTGAGACCTTTGCTGCCTTGTTCAATGATGTCGGCGGTTAGCCTGTGAATCCGCAACTGTTTCGCCTGATCGGCGGCCAGATCTTCCTGCACAGCACTCTGGCCGGCAGTCGCATGGCCGCACCGCTGTGGGCGCTGGGCGCTGGCTACAGTCCGGCGGCCGTTGGTGTGCTGCTCGCGCTGTTTGGCGCCAGCCAGATGCTGCTGGCCGTGCCGGTTGGGCGCTATGTGGACCGGCACGGCATGAAGCGGGCAATCCTGTGCTCTGTATTTGCCGCCTGTCTAGGCGGCTTGATGGCCATGATCTGGCCCCTGTTCGGCGTGCTGTGCGCAACCGCCTTGCTCATCGGCGGGGCGACGGCTGCGACGGTGATTGCCATCCAGCGCCAGGTCGGGCGTCTGAGCACTGGCGGTGCCGATCTGCGCCGTTCGTTTAGCTGGCTGGCCATCGGTCCGTCGATCTCCAATGTGATCGGACCTCTGGCGGTTGGATTTCTCATTGATCACGCCGGCCCCAGTCCTGGCAGCCAGCAAGGGTTTCAGGCCGCTTTCGCGCTCATGGCTGCCATGCCATTGGTCACTTGGTGGCTGCTGCGGCGCGTGCTACGGGCGTCCCAGGCCACCGAGGCGGCGCAGCTGGCGCCGCAGACGCCGCTGCGACAAACCTTGCAGCTGCTGCGCCACCCGGGCATCGCACGCCTGATGCTGGTCAACTGGTTGATTTCCTCCAGCTGGGATGTGCACAGCCTGGTCGTCCCATTCATTGGTGTGGCGCGCGGTCTGAGCGCCAGTGAGATTGGCATGATCTTGGGCGCGTTCGCGTTGGCCACCGGCTTGGTTCGGCTGCTGTTGCCCCTGATGGCCGAGCGCATTCGGGAATGGGCCGTGATCAGCGGCTCGATGCTGATCAATGGCGCGCTTTTCGTGCTCTACCCCTTGCTGCCTTCAGCCCTGGCCATGGGCCTTTGTTCTTTCTTGATGGGTGTGGCCCTGGGGGTGGTTCAGCCTATGGTGATGAGCATGCTGCACCAGATCACACCCGTCGAGCGCCAAGGTGAGGCCCTAGGCCTGAGGCTGATGGCCGTGACGGCCACGGGAGTGGCAGTGCCGCTGCTGTTCGGGTCGGTCAGCGCCCTCGTCGGCTTTTCGGGCGTTTGCTGGCTGATCGCGGCCGTGCTGGCCAGCGGCGTGCGCCCGGCCTGGCGGCTGCGCGAAATTCAAACTCCTGCAGCCCACCTTGAGGGGGCGGGGCCGCCCCAGCCGCCGCGCTGATCGTGCCGATGTTGGCGCTGCTCAATCAGAGCTTGTAGAAATCTTTGATCCACTGCCACGCCGCCTCGGGCTCATCGACGTAGCGAAACAGATCGAGGTCCTCCGGCGAAATGGCGCCGGCTTCGAGCAAGGCGTCGAAGTTGAGCAGACTTTTCCAGTAGCGGCTGCCGTAGAGCAGGATCGGCACCGGTTTGGCTTTGCGTGTCTGCACCAGCGTGAGCACTTCGAACAATTCATCGAGCGTGCCGTAGCCCCCAGGAAATGCCACCAGTGCCTTGGCGCGCATCATGAAGTGCATTTTGCGCATGGCAAAGTAGTGGAACTTGAAGTTCAGTGAGGGCGTGATGTAGGGGTTGGCCCCCTGCTCATGGGGCAGGGCGATGTTCAGGCCCACATTGGGCATGCCTTCATCGTGGGCGCCGCGGTTGGCCGCCTCCATGATGCCGGGCCCGCCTCCGGTGCAAATGTAAAGCCGCCGCTGCGCCACGCAATCGCGGCTGTAGCGTGCCACCAGCCTGGCAAATTGACGGGCCTGGTCGTAGTACAGCGAATGGTCCAGTTGTCTTTGCGCCGCGGCCAGGGCTTGGGCATCGCCCCGGGAGCGGGCCTGCTGCAAGGCCTGCTCGGCGGACTCGGGCGAGACGAAGCGGGCGCTGCCAAAGACCACGATGGTGTTTTCGATGCCCAGCTCCTGCTGCTCCAGATCGGGCTTGAGCATCTCCAGTTGCATGCGCATCCCTCGGGTCTCGCGTCGCAGCAGAAACTCCGGGTCGGCGAAGGCCAGTCGGTAGGCGTCAGCCTGCAGGGGTGTGCCACTTTGGGCATGGGCCTGCAGCTGAGCCCAGGCGTCGGCCAGCCGGCTGGCTGAAAGATTTTCCGTGTTTTCCATGCGAGCCATTCTCCATCACATGGCGATCACATTGCCATCACCGGCCCATCACAGGCCCATCACAGGCCCATCACAGGCCCATCACGCATCCATCCCAGCGGCGCGCCAGCGCAGCGTTGAGGGAGCAATGCTGCGCTGGCGTCAGCCCATGCCGAGGGTCAGGCCCAGCGGTACGAAGAGCAAGGCCAGCACATTGCCCAACATGATCATGCTGGCCACCTTTTCGGGCTCTTGCCGGTATCGGTCGGCCAGCATGAACTGAAGCACAGCTGGCGGGAGGGCCGCGAACAAGAGCAACTGAGCCCTGGCCAGCCCATCGAGCTGCAATGCCTGGGCCAGCGGAAGGGCCAGCGCAATGCCGATGACCGGCCGAGCCACGGCACCGAGTACGCCACCGATCAGTCCCTTGGGATCGAAGGCGCTCAGCCGCGCGCCCAGTGCAAACAGCATCAGAGGCAAGGAGGCGTCGCCCATCAATTTCATGCCGGTCAGCAGCACCGCCGGCGGACGCACGTCGGTCAAGGCGCTGGCAAAGCCGAGCACCGTGGCCAGCATCATGGGACTGAGCAGCAGGTCGCGGGTGCGGGCGTCGCGACTGGTGATGCGGGCGCCAATTGAAAAGTGGATCAGATTGCTAATGGAAAACAGGGCCACGGCCGCACCGATGTACTGTGGCCCAAAGGCCAGCAAGGCCAGCGGCAGCCCCATGTTGCCGCAATTGTTGAACATCACCACCGGAACGAGCGTGCGCGGCGACTGCCGCGAAACCAGCGCCAGCGGCCAAGCCAGCAAGCCGGCGCCCAGGACGAGCAGGGCGCCTGCGGCCAGCAGCGCAGCATGCTGGGCGATCTCGAAATCGCGCGAGGCCAGTGCCGAGTAGGTCAGCAGAGGGGTGCACACATCGAGCGTGATGCGGCTAAACACTGTCATGTCCGGACGAAACCGGCGCGCATAGAAGAAGCCCACGGTCACGATGAAAAACACCGGGACGATGATTTCGATGATCCGGCTGATGACGGTCATTTTGGGCTGCGCGCCTGGAGCGTCTGGTGGGGCCCGCGCTGGCCGGCGAGCCAGGCCAGCAATGCAGGCCGAACGCCCGTGAGCCCCTTGTACTCGGCCACGGCCGGGCTCATGCTGGCCAACCAGTCGTGCAGGGCTTGGGCACGATCGGGTCTTGACGCACTTTGGTCGAGCCGTTCAAACATCAGGCGGATACTGAAAATCGCCTGTCGGCTGCGTCCCAGGACTGGGAAAAACTGCTGCCTCTCGACGCGCAGCCAGCAGCGCTGGGCTAGCTCCAGCCCCTGCTGGTCTGGCCATGGCGTGCGCCGCTGGCGTGCAGGATGCTGGTCGTAGCGGTTGTCGGCCGAGACGGTGTAGACCGATCGCTGCCAGCACTGGCCGTTGGTGCACAGGCCGATGATCTGGCGCTGCGCGGCCATGAGGGCTTGGTTGTCGGCCACCGGCGCATGGGCATCGCCCCAGTGCAGTCCGAGTTTGGCCTCGGGGGCCCAATGGGAGGGGGTGCAGACGCTGAGCCAGGGCAGGGTGCCGTCGATGCCGTCGAGCACGGCCAAGTCTTCTTGCACCAGCAAGGGCAGGGGCGTGGTGTCGTGCGGACCGACTCCTGCGTGCTCGCGCACCGTTTGCAAAACTGGCGCCTCGTCAAAGCCGTCGACCTTGAGCCTGGACCAGCCCGCTTGCAGCAAGGCCTGCTTTTCCTGCCCAAGAGGGCTCGCCGGCTCCAGGCGGTGAAGTCGGACCGAATCGCATCGCCTGAGCCCAGGCAGCATGCGCATGGGCAGCGGCAAATCGCTGAGGTCCAGCAGCGGCGCTTGCGTCTCGGTCACGGCTTGTTTGTCGGCATAAAAAAAGCCCCGCGACCGGGGCTTGACACCTGGTTCGCGCGGCTCAGACGCGCTTGCGGTACTCCCCCGTGCGGGTGTCGATCTCGATGCGGTCGCCCTGCGCCACAAAAATTGGCACCGGCACTTCAAAGCCCGTGGCAATCTTGGCCGGCTTGAGCACCTTGCCCGAGGTGTCGCCCTTGACGGCCGGCTCGGTCCAGGTGATCTCGCGCTCGACGCTGGTGGGCAATTCCACCGAGATCGCCTTGCCGTCGTAGAAAACGACTTCCAGGGCCATGCCGTCTTCCAGGTAATTGAGTGCGTCGCCCATGTTGTCGGCTTCGACCTCGTACTGGTTGTACTCGGTGTCCATGCAGATGTACATGGGATCGGCAAAGTAGGAGTAGGTGCACTCCTTCTTGTCCAAGATGATCTGGTCCATCTTGTCGTCTGCCTTGAACACAACCTCGGTGTTGAAGTTGGCAATCAGGCTCTTGAGCTTCATGCGCACCGTGGCCGAATTGCGGCCGCCGCGGCTGTATTCGGTCTTGAGGACGACCATCGGGTCCTTGCCGTGCATGATGACATTGCCTGCGCGTATTTCTTGGGCGATTTTCATGGGTGAGAGTCCGTAGGAGGAGGGCAGGCCGAGGCCGGCGTGCCAAACCCGCAATTGTAGCCGCCCCGCGTGCCAATATCAGGCGTCCTGCTCTGCGAGGCCCAGCAGGCCGGTCAGCAAGTCTGGCTGGGCCAGAAGACGCTGTCGGGCCGATCGCACGCAATCTGCCCAGGTCTGGCGCATGTTTTCATCGATCACCGGCAAGTCGCCCGGCTCGATGTCATTCCAGACCCGATGGAACCGTCGCAGGCTGGCGGGCGCCCCCAGCCAATCAAGAAAAGCCTCGAGCTTGGCGTGGTGGGCCCCATCGTGCTGAGGGTAGAGATGCCAGACCAGCGGTTGGCCAGCCCAGATCGCACGCACCAGCGAGTCTTCGCCGCGCACGAGGTTCAGGTCGCAGGCCCAGAGCATTTGATCGAAGCCGTCCTGGTCGCAATAGGGCAGGGCGCTCCAACTCAGTGCTCCAGGCAGCTCGGGCAGGGCTGATCGAACCGCGGCAAGGGCCCGTCCCGGCGTGACCAAGAGGTGGTCGCCCGTCCGTGCCAGATCCTGCAACCACGGCTTGAGGTGCGAAGGTTCGTAGCAAAACAGGCTGACCAGGTGTGCGCCCGGGGCCAGCGCGGGTGCATGGCGGGCGCGCCAGGCCTGGCGGTCAAAGCCTTGTTGGTGCTCGATCAGCCCGGTTTCGCGCAGCAGACCGCCGGTGTCGGGCGTGAAGCCAGGATAGTAAAAACGTTTGACCCAGCCCTTGGCCGGACCGCTCATGACTGGCGAGTGCAGGCCATGATTGCGCCGCGCCTGGGTCTCGGCGCTCAGGTACTCGAGGTTGATCCAGACTGGCGGTCGGGCACGGGTGCTGGCGCCATGGGCCACAAAAGGCTCGGGAAGGTGGCAGCCGAAGGCCTCGATCCACACATCGGCTGGCTCCAGTGTTGCCAGGGTGTCGGGGCGGGTGGCCGCGCTCCAGGGCAGGACATCTATCGCGCCCGCCGGCCCCTGGGGACGGTCCGGCGCCATCCAGGCCAGGGCCGACGCGTCGTCCACCCACAGGCGCACCCGCTGGCCAGCCTGGTTCAGTTGCCTGGCCAAGCGCCAGCACACGCCGAGGTCGCCATGGTTGTCGATGACGGTGCAAAACACGTCCCACAGGCGCGAGGTTGGCATTCGGGCGGCACTTTGATGGCTTTGCAAACCCGGTAATATACCGAGCCTTCATCCACAAAAGATGACATCACCGCGCCTAAACCGCTTCTGCGGGCAACTGGAGCGCCCGAGTTCCTCGGACGACTGGTCAGCTGACGGCCTGGGGGGCTTCCAAGGGCGGGTCACTCAAGGTGCGCAAAAGCATGAATCAGGCACGCCAGGTGTTTAGGAATCGGGTGAGATGACACTTGCGGTCACTGGATTTTTCGGGGTCTCATGAAGGATGCGCGCAGGCCGTCCGGCAAGGTGCGGGGCAAGCCGTCCGGGCGTGCTCGGGACATACCCGTTTCGGATCCGCTCCCGCAGCAGATCGCCGAAGTCACCGCTGAGCCATCGACTGAGGCAGTGGCCGAGCGCGCCCTGCTGGCCGAGGTCGCGAACTTGCCTCCCCTGCCTGGTGTCTACCGTTACTTCGATGCCGATGGCTCGGTGCTTTATGTGGGCAAGGCGCGCAACCTGAAAAAGCGGGTCAGCAGTTATTTCCAGAAGAGTCACGGCGCCACGCGGATCGGGCATATGGTCTCGCGCATTGCGCGTATGGAGACCACGGTGGTGCGCTCCGAGGCCGAGGCGCTTCTGCTTGAAAACAACCTGATCAAGACGCTCAATCCAAAGTTCAACATCCTGTTTCGGGACGACAAGAGCTACCCTTATCTCAAGCTCACGGCCACCCAGCCTAGCAAGGAGGGCGGCCCGGCGCTGCAGGGCCAGGTGTTCCCGCGCATGGCCTATTACCGCGGCGCTGTCGATCGCAAGCACCATTACTTTGGTCCCTATCCCAGCGCCTGGGCGGTCAAAGACACCATTGCCTTGTTGCAAAAAGTGTTTCGCCTGCGCACCTGCGAGGACACGGTGTTCCACAACCGTACCCGGCCTTGCCTGCTGTTTCAGATCAAGCGATGCTCTGGGCCCTGTGTGGGCCAAATCAGCGCGCAAGACTATGCGCGCGACAGCGACCATGCCCAGCAGTTTTTGCGTGGGCAGGCCAGCGACGTGCTCCAAGAGCTTCAATTGCGGATGCAGGCCCACGCCGAACAAATGCATTACGAGCAGGCAGCCGAGGTGCGTAACCAGATCCGCGCAATTTCCCGGGTGCTGCACCAGCAGTCCATGGAGGTCCAAGCCGACCGCGACGCCGACATCCTGGCAGTCAAGGTACATGGCGGTCGGGCCTGCGTCAATCTGGCCATGGTGCGAGGCGGCCGGCACCTGGGCGATCGGGCCTATTTCCCCGCCCATGTCGAAAGCGCGGCCGAACTGGCCGAGCTGAGCGAAGACGGCCTTGACGCCCAGGCCGCGGTGGACGGCTGCGCCACCGAGGATGGACAGGCAGGCGGTGATCCGTCCGCAGGACTTAGCCGCAAAGTCGAAACCCTGGTGCTGCAGGCCTTTTTGGCCCAGCATTACATCGATCTGCCGCCGCCTCCCACGTTGGTGCTCAGCCATGCGGTCGATCCGGGCCTGGTCGCCTTGTTGAGCGAGCAGTCTGGCGTGAAGATTCAGGCCGTCCACAAGCCGCGCGAGCAGCGCCGCATCTGGCTGGAAATGGCACAAAACAATGTCGAATTGCAGCTGGCGCGCTTGCTGGCCGAGGAGGGCTCGCAGCAGGCCCGCACCCACGCGCTGGCCTTGGCCTTGGATTTGCCCCAGACAGACCTCCAGGCTTTGCGTGTCGAGTGCTTTGACATTTCGCACACGGGCGGTGAGGCCACACAGGCCTCTTGCGTGGTCTTCGCCCAGCATCGCATGCAGGCGGCGCAATACAAGCGCTACAACATCGAAGGGGTCACGCCGGGTGACGACTATGCGGCGATGCGCCAGGTGCTGTTGCGCCGCTACCGGCCCGTGGCCGAGGCGCTGCGCGAGGGCGAGTCGGCTTCTGAGCGGCTGCGCATGCCCGATCTGGTGCTGATCGACGGCGGCAAGGGGCAGGTGGCCATGGCCCGCGAGGTGTTTGAGGAGCTTGGTTTGGACCTGGGTCTGATCGTGGGCGTCGAAAAAGGCCAGGGCCGCAAGGTGGGGCTGGAGGAGCTGGTCTTTGCCGATGGCCGTGAAAAAGTCTACCTTGGCAGTGACTCGGCAGCCCTCATGTTGGTCGCCCAGATCCGCGATGAAGCCCACCGCTATGCCATCACCGGGATGCGCGCCAAACGCGACAAGGTTCGCGTGACCAGCCGGCTTGAGGACATCGCTGGCATTGGCCCCAAAAAGCGGGCCAGCTTGCTGCGGCGTTTTGGCGGCGTTGCAGGAGTGGGCGCCGCCAGCGTGGAGGACCTGGCCAGTGTGGAGGGTATCTCCAAGGCCCTGGCGCAGGACATCTACCGCGCCTTGCACTGATGCGGCCTGGGGCCCGCCTACCGCCGAGCCTGCCCAGATGAGCCACAAGCATCGGCCAGGCCAGCGGTCTGCATGGCCGGCTCATGCCAAAATCGGCGGTCATGTTTCTGACCATTCCCACCCTGATGACGTGGACGCGCATTGTGGCGATTCCGCTGATCGTCGGCGTGTTCTATCTGGATCTGCCGCAGACCAGCCGCAACACTGTGGCGACCGTCATGTTTGTGGTGTTCGCCCTGACCGACTGGCTCGACGGCTATCTGGCCCGCCGGCTCAACCAGACCTCGGCTTTTGGCGCTTTTCTCGACCCGGTGGCCGACAAGTTCCTGGTTTGTGCCTGTTTGCTGGTGCTGCTCGACCTGCAGCGCGTCAACGTGTTCGTGGCCTTGATCATCATCGGACGCGAAATCGCGATTTCGGCGCTGCGGGAATGGATGGCCACCATCGGTGCCAACCGCAGTGTGGCGGTTCACAGGGTGGGCAAGATCAAGACTGGCGTGCAAATGGTGGCGATCGGCTTTTTGTTGTTCGATGGGCACTTCCTGGGCTGGCTCGACACCCGCACTTGGGGCACGGGGCTCATCTGGCTGTCCGTTGTGCTGACAGTCTGGTCCATGGTCTTTTACCTGCAAAAAGCCATTCCTGAAATTCGCGCCCGGTCCCGATGACGCCAGCGCCTGTCGCATCGGCCTGGGTGCGCCTCATGCCCTGGGTGTTTGTGCTCATTTGGAGCACGGGCTTCATCGTGGCCAAATATGGCTTGCCCCATGCGCCGCCGCTCGGATTTCTCGTCGGGCGCTATGCGTTTTCTATCGCCTGCTTCATGGTCTGGATACTTTGGAGCCGGGCCCAGTGGCCCGGCAACGCCTGGCAATGGTGGCACCTGGCCGTCACCGGTGTGTTGATGCACGGCTGTTACCTCGGCGGGGTGTGGTTTGCGGTTGAGCACGGCATGGGCTCAGGGCTTGCGGCCTTGATTGTGGGTTTGCAGCCGGTACTGACCGCCGTTTGGGTCTCGCGCATGATGGGCGGCAAGGTCACGCGTGTTCAATGGCTGGGCCTGCTGCTCGGCCTGGTCGGTCTCTTGCTTGTGTTGGGGCGCAAGCTCATGGCCGGTACCGAGGTGTCGGTGCTGACCGTCTCGGCCACCGTGTTTGCCCTGCTGGGTATCACCGCCGGAACGCTTTACCAAAAACGCTTTGTCCACGCCACAGACGTGCGCACGGCCAACCTCGTCCAGCTTGCGGCGGCCTTGGCCGTGACATGGCCCTTGAGTCAGTTCGAGAGTGAGCCCATGGTCTGGAACCTGCAGTTGGCCGGGGCCATGGCCTGGGCTGTGCTCGCGCTGACCCTGGGCGGCAGCTCCTTGCTTTATTTGATGATCCAGCGCGGCGCTGCCACTGCGGTGACCAGCCTGTTTTATCTCGTCCCGCCCACCACCGCGGTCATGGCCTGGCTGCTCTTTGGCGAGTTGATCACGCTGAGCACCGTGCTGGGCACGGCCCTGACCGCATTGGGCGTGGCCCTGGTGGTGCGCCAGACGGGTCCGAAGGACTGACAATACGGTTTCTTTCATCGAAGTAGAGGTGTTTTATGGCAGGTCAACATCGCATCGCTGTCATCGCCGGCGACGGCATTGGCAAGGAGGTCATGCCCGAGGGGCTGCGCGTGCTCGACGCCGCGGGCCGCAAGTTCGGCATCGATCTGCGCTTTGACGTGTTCGATTTTTCCTGCTGGGACTACTTCGAAAAGCACGGTCAGATGCTGCCCGACAACTGGAAGGACCAGATCGGCGGTCACGATGCCATCTACTTCGGCGCCGTGGGCTGGCCTGACAAGATCGCCGACCATGTGTCCCTGTGGGGCTCTTTGCTGCTGTTTCGCCGCGAGTTTGACCAGTACATCAATTTGCGACCAGCGCGGCTGATGCCGGGCATCGTGGCGCCGGTGGTGCGCAAAGATGGGAGCCGGCGTGAGCCCGGTGAGATCGACTTTTATATCGTGCGCGAAAACACCGAGGGCGAGTACTCCAGCATTGGGGGCCGGGCCTTTGCCGGCACCGAGCGCGAGTTTGTGATGCAAGAGTCGGTGTTCACCCGAACCGGAGTGGACCGCGTGCTCAAGTTCGCCTTCGATCTGGCGCAGTCTCGCCCCAAGAAGCACCTGACGAGCGCGACCAAATCAAATGGCATTTCGATTTCGATGCCTTACTGGGACGAGCGGGTGGCTGAAATGGCCAAGGCTTACCCTGACGTCAGGCTCGACAAGTTTCATATCGACATCCTGACGGCGCACTTTGTTCAGCGCCCCGACTTTTTCGATGTGGTGGTGGCGAGCAATCTTTTTGGCGACATCCTCAGCGACCTCGGTCCGGCCTGTACCGGCACCATCGGCATCGCACCGAGCGCCAACCTCGACCCCCAGCGGCGCTTTCCCTCTTTGTTCGAGCCGGTGCATGGCTCTGCGCCCGATATCGCGGGCCGCCAGATCGCCAACCCGATCGGGCAAATCTGGTGCGGCGCCATGATGCTTGAATTTCTGGGGCATCAGGCAGCGCATGACGCAATCGTGCGCGCCATCGAGACGGTGCTGGCCCCTGGAAGCGGGGCGCCGCGCACGCCTGACCTGGGCGGGGCGGCCCGCACGCAAGACCTGGGTCGGGCAATCGAGCAAGCCCTGGTGGCCCAATGATGGTGCATCGCCTAAGCCGGTCCCGCCTGATGCGACGGCTCGATTGCGTCTAGAATCCGCGTCCGCCGCGCACCGACCTGGCCGATGCCGCTGGCCCCGCACCTGCAGCACCTTTTACTCCTCTATCACTGCATTGCCCAAGGACAACCCGTGAACAAGAATGAATTGATCGAGCATATCGCCAACCAGGCCGATCTTTCCAAAGCCGCTTCAGGTCGCGCCCTCGAAGCGATTTTGTCGGCCGTCAAGACCACCTTGAAAAAGGGCGGTGAGGTCTCGCTGGTCGGCTTCGGAACCTTTGCTGTCACCAAGCGCGCTGGGCGCACCGGCCGCAATCCGCGTACCGGCGAGCCGATTAAAATCAAGTCGGCCAAGATTCCCAAATTTCGTCCCGGCAAGGCGCTCAAGGACGCGCTGAACTGATCGTCAGGATTCCTCGTGTTGAGGTGGGGTGCTTAGCTCAGTTGGTAGAGCGGCGCCCTTACAAGGCGTAGGTCGGGGGTTCGAGCCCCTCAGCACCCACCACCGACAACCGGGCACACAGGCGAACGAGAGTTCGCCTTTTTTGTCTCAGGGATACGGTCAGCAATAGACAATAGGGCTTGAGTCCCCATCGCACTTTTCACGCGCCGCAGGAAAACACCCATGTTCGACTTCATCCGCAAGCACACCAAGATCACCATGGGCTTGCTGTTTTTGCTTATCGTGCCTTCCTTTGTTCTGCTGGGTCTGAACGATTACGGTCAGCGCGAGGGAACCGCGGTCGTGGCCACAGTCGACGGGCGTGACATCAGCCAGGCCGAGTGGGACAACGCGCATCGCCAGGAGGTCGATCGGCTGCGCGCGCAAATGCCAGGGCTGGACCTGAAACTCCTCGACAGCCCCGAGGCCAAGTATTCGACGCTCGAGCGTCTGGTGCGTGAGCGCGTGATGGCGGCAGCGGCAGAGCAGCTCAAACTCGTCACCAGCGACCAGCGTCTGGCCAACGAGTTGCAGGCCAACCCTCAGATCGCCATGCTGCGCAAGGCCGATGGCACCTTGGACTTGGACCGCTACAAGCAGTTGCTCAGCAGCCAGGGGATGACGCCCGACATGTTTGAGGCCAGTGTGCGAGCCGAGATGTCGACCCGCCAGGTTCTGGTGGGTGTGTTGGGCACGGGTACCGCGGCCCGCGCGGTGGCCGATGCAGCGCTGGCGGCTTATTTTGACCAACGGGCGGTGCAACTGGCGCGCTTCAAGCCGTTGGACTACGCCGACAAGCTCAAGCCCACCGAAGAAGAGTTGCAGCAATACCACCAGGCCAAAGCGTCGGAGTTCATGTCAACTGAGCAGGCCGATATCGAATACCTCGTGCTCGATGCGCAGGCGGTCAGCAACAGCTTGCAGGTCAGTCCGTCCGAGCTCAAGAGCTACTACGACCAAAACGCCGAGCGCATGGCGGGTAAGCAAGAGCGCCGCGCCAGCCATATTCTGATCAGTGCGCCCAAGGATGCCCCGGCCGCCCAACGCGAGGCGGCAAAAGCCAAGGCCAGCGAACTGCTCGCGCAAGCCCGCAAAGCGCCCGAGCGGTTTGCAGATTTGGCGCGCAAAAATTCGCAGGACAGTGGCTCGGCCAAGGACGGTGGCGACCTGGACTTCTTCAGCCGGGGCGCCATGGTCAAACCCTTCGAGGATGCCGCATTCGCACTTGAGAAGGGGCAAATCAGCGATTTGGTCGAGACCGATTTTGGCTACCACATCATTCGGCTGACCGATATCCGCTCCCCCAAGGTGCGCACCTTTGAGGAGATGAAGGGCGAGCTCACGGCCGAGATCAAGAAGCAGCAACTGCAAAAGAAATACGCCGAGGCGGCTGAGCTGTTTAGCAGCGCGGTCTACGAGCAGTCCGACAGCCTCAAGCCTGCCGCCAGCAAATTGAGCCTTCAAATTCAAAGCGCGCAACGTGTCGGCCGCGCCGCCGCGCCCGATGCCAGAGGGCCGCTGGCCAACCCCAAGCTGCTGGCCGCGATTTTTTCGGCTGATTCGGTCGAGAAGAAGCGCAACACGGAAGCGGTCGATATCGGCGGCGGCACACTTGTGTCGGCGCGCATCGTCCAGCACATGCCGGCACGGCAACTGCCTTTTAATGAGGTGCGCGAGCAGGTCAGAACCCGGTGGGTGGCCGAGCGCAGCGCAGAAATGGCCCGCAAGGAGGGCGCCGATCGCCTGGCGCAGTGGCAGGCCAAGCCCGACTCGGCCAAGCTGTCCGAGTCGATGACGCTGTCACGGCTCGACGCATCGAAGATTGCCCCCTCCGTGCTCAACGCCGCCTTGCGGGCCGATCCCGCTCAGTTGCCCATGTTCAAGGGTGTGGACCTCGGCCGCGAGGGCTACGTTGTTGTGAAGGTGGTGCAGGTCTTGCCTAGGCTTGAACGCAAGCCGCAGGAGGTCGAACAGGCCCGTGCCCAATACACG
Source organism: Comamonadaceae bacterium (assembly GCA_947459405.1). GTDB lineage: Bacteria > Pseudomonadota > Gammaproteobacteria > Burkholderiales > Burkholderiaceae_C > Polaromonas. Next base: position 206 of record CANHDQ010000009.1, on the reverse strand, counting down.
CAGTGGTGGAGCAACGCCGAGGGACTGGCGTACTACAAGCTGCTGCAAGAGCGGCTCAAGGTTGAGTTCAAGGTCACACGACCGGCTGCGGCGGACCCGGTCAAAGGCTGATCGCCTTGCAGTTCCAGGGCCTGCTTTGTGCGCAGGCGGGCCCGGTTTCAATCAGCTGCGGGCTGCTTGGGCCGCTATAATCTCACGTTCGCGGT